>JAIPJB010000003.1 GCA_021734395.1 Candidatus Altimarinota bacterium | reverse complement strand
ACAAACAGGAATGTGTTATATAGGAACACACACTGGGGGGACTTCTTATTTTGACGAAGGAGTTTTGGATGAAATTCGTATCTATGATCGTGCCCTTTCTGCATCTGAAATTACCCAACTCTATAATCTTGGACGATGAATGTAATAAACAATGAACAACTGAAAAACTGCCCCCTGTCTCCCCTCTGTAAAGGGGGAAATTTCGTTCAGGCGGGGAGAGAGGAGTGTTTGTCTAAAGACCGGTCTTTGGGTAGCTTTAAGACCGGTCTTTTGTGCTTTTTTTCTCTGTTTTTTGTGAATACTTCTTTTGCCGCTTCCCCCAATCCAGCCAACCTAGACACTGATCAGGATGGAATTCCCAATGCCAGCGATGTTTGTCCACAGATTCCGGCACGCACTAGTACAGGATGTCCGGATATTTCCATTCGCCCCGTAAACCCAAAAGAATCAGGAATTCGGATACAGATGCAGGAATATTCGACATCAGAATACTTTTTTCGTGATGAGCTGGATATTCGGCTGGGGGATATATTTCGGGCAGTATTATTTGCTCCCAAGACGGGAGATATTTTGTCGGAAAGTGAAAAAATAGAGGTGAAGAATTAAGGAGAAAGATTGCCGCGTCCTCACTTCGTTCGTCCTCGCAATGACGAATATTTTTGGAAAAAAGAATTAAATTCGGATTCGAACCCCAAAGACCAGTCGAGAGGATGACAAAAAAGAAAAAATACGTACTATTCTTCCGATGAAATTTCGGGGTCGAGTTGTCCGGGGAATCGATGTAGGAGCCAAATTTGGTATCGCGACAGCGAACCTTGAAATCACCGATCCCAATTTAGATTTGGAAGAGGGGGTGTACTTTGTTTTGGCGAATTTTCAAGACCGGTCTTTACAAAGACCGGTCTTTGGACTTCTGCATTACGGCCAGCGCAAAACATTTGGCGGTGATTTTTCAGCGGAAGTGCATATTTTGGATTTTTATCAGGAACTATACGGCGAAGAACTCGAAATCGAAGTATTGCACCGTGAGCGGGATGTACAGAAATTTCAGAATGCCGATGCGCTTTTTACACAAGTCGAGAAAGACATTTTGCGAGCAAGAAAATTTTTTCTGCGGCGAGAAATATTCTCTCAATGGGCGGAGCTGTCGGATGTCGATCATGAGAAACTCGACCAAGAAGCCGCTGAGAAAATAATGGAGAACCCTTTTTTTCAAAAAGCTCAGCGTGTTTTTGCTTTTGCTCCTTTACGTTACGAACTTCATTTTGTACAAAAAATTTGTTCAGGCTTCCCAGAGAAGGATTATTTTTGGCCGAAAGTAGAACACGAGAAAATTCATTTTTTTCGGGATCGATTTGAAAATCTGAGGGTCGGAACATCAAATATTCGTGAACCAAAAGTCGTTTTCGAAGGGATTCCTCGGGCACAGGATGTTATTTTGGTTCCATCTGTTGCACTAGATGAGCGAAATATACGCTTGGGACGAGGAGGAGGATTCTACGATCGTTTGTTGAGTGAAACTCAGGCCCACAGCATTAGTGTTGTTCCTGACTTTGCTTTTGTGAGCGAGCTTCCCAGAGAATCTCACGATCAGATGGTGGACGAAGTATTTGTCATTCAATAAATACTGGAAAAAACATGCTATGGCATGTCTCTTAACTTTCTTTCTTCAAATTAGGATTCGAACCCTGAGATACTATGGGTTCGAATCCTAAATAACAATGGATTTCTGCTTTTACAGTTTAGAAGGTTTGTATCCTCGCCATAGCCTGCCCTCGACTTGATCGGGGGCGAGAATGACAATCCCCAAAGAGGATACGAATCCAAGAATTCAAAAATCTATTTTTTCAGGTATTTTCCGACCGCTTTGACGACGGCTTCGGCCTGATCTAGCGTGATGCCGATCTCCGCCAATTCTTTGGCCTTTAGACCTTCAAATTGCTTGATCTGAGAGAGTCCGAGCTCTTTCAGTGTCGTAATCACCTCTTCATCAACTCCTTTCAGTTCGTCGATGGTCACTTTTTCGGAGACTTCCTTGGCGACCTTCTCTTTTTGTGCTGGTTGGACGACGGATTCATCTTCTTCGATTGGTCCTTCAAAGGTAATTACGTCAACTTGCATACCGATTAGATTTCCGGCCAAGCGGACATTCTGTCCTCCTCGTCCGATAGTGACGGCTCGCTCTTCTTCTCGTACAAAAATCTTGACACGATCTTCCTTGTTATCTCCTTTGAAAAATTCTGTTTTGGAAACCTTCGCAGGAGACAGAGCAGCCAAGAGAAGTTTTTTTGGGTCTTCGTAGTATTGAATAATATCCAAACGTTCATCGCCGACTTCTTCCATGACGGTATTAATTCTCGATCCGCGTTGTCCGACAAAAGCTCCTACTGGATCGATGGAAGAGTCGTCAGATGCGACCGCGATTTTACACCGGACACCAGGTTCACGAGCCATTTTAGCAATGTAGACCAGTCCTTCTCGCATTTCTGGAATTTCTTGTTCAAAGAGCGCTTCGATAAATTCTTTGCTGGTTCGGGTAATTCGGAGTTGTGGTCCCTTGGGAGTAAGTTCTACTTTTTCCAAATATACTTTGATGCGCTGTCCGGTGAAATATTTTTCTCCGGGGATCTGATCACGATTCGGAAGCATGGTTGTCACGCCTTCGATTTCGATGAGCGCGCAATCGCGATCTATTTTTTGGACACGCGAAGTGAGCAATTGTCCTTCTTTGTCTTTGAATTTATGAAACAGCATTTCACGTTCGGCTTCTTGGAGTTTTTGATTAATGACATGCTTTGCTGTTTGAGCCGCGATACGACCAAATTCTTCTTTGAGTGAAACCGGAACAAAGACTTTTTCTCCGATTTTCGCATCGGGACGAATAGCTTTGGCTTCTTTTTCATTGATCTGTGTCTCTATGTCCTCGACTTTTTTGACCACTTCTCGGACTTCAAAGATTCGCATATCGGCGATATCGTCTCCCAAATGGACTTTTATTTCTTGTCCCTGGCTTCCAAAATCCTTTTTGTAGGCGATGGCAATAGCATTTTCGATGGCCTCGATAACAATATCTTGATTGAGATTTTTTTCGGCACAGAGCTGATTAATAGCGGCTTGGAGACGACTTTGCATGAAAGAAAGAAAAAGAATAGGTATTCAAAAAAACCGACGATTTCAGAATGAAATCATCAATTATTTCGAGAGAATTGTGGCTTTTTGGGGGAAATTGTCAAATTTTTTTTTAGAGTTTGAACTTTGCATTTTTTGAGACCGGTCTTTGCAAAGACTGGTCTCATTTTCTATACTGCTTTTCGATGAATGAGATTCTCTTTCTGATTTTTACGGTTTTTCTTTTGACTCTGGGGTTGGTGGCTTTTCGTCTCGGGAAAGTCTATATATGGATTTTGATCGGCGTGTACACCCTGCTGATGAATATCTTTGTGCTCAAGCAGATGACGCTGTTTGGATTCGTCGTGACAGGAGGAAATGCTTTGTATGGAGCCGTTTTTCTTTTGACGGATTTGCTCTCAGAACACTATGGAAAAAAAGAAGCGTTCCGATCAATCTGGATTGGATTTGGTGTTTCGGTCATATTTGTCGTGGCAACGCAGATATTATTGGCTTTTGTGCCATTCGAGTCAGATTTTGCTCACTCACATTTGCACGCTCTTTTTTCGATTGCGCCTCGCATACTTTTGGGTTCAATGCTGGCATATCTGATCGCGCAAAACTTTGATGTCTGGGCATTTACGACGATTAAATCCCTGACCAAAGGTCGATTTCTCTGGTTGCGCAACAACGGATCGACACTCGTTTCCCAATTTTTGGACACCATTATTTTCACCACTGTTGGTCTGACGGCCTTTTCATGGCTGCCTGTTGGAGGGGTGATCGGAGCGGATATTTTTTGGCCGGTGGTGTGGGCAACCTATGCGATTAAAGTACTCGTAGCGATTTTAGATACGCCTTTTTTGTACCTCAGTCATTGGCTGAAGAAGGCGGATTGACAATTTTTTATATTTAATATAAAATAACAATTGTCGGATATTTTTTCCGTCGAAAAAATATCCGCTGTTCTTTTCAGAATCGGCTAAAAATTAAAAATTTTTACAATAAACAGATTGGAGGAAAAAATGAGACCCAGATATTTTATAATGTTTGCTGTCCTTTTTATTTTTGGTGTTCTTCTTCTGATAGATCAAATAAGTCTTTCAGAAGCGGAATATCCGAAAAAATTGGATGATTTTATCGATCATCCTTGGATGATCGAAGTCTTTGATTCGCTGGAAGTGAATCCAGACTTTCAGCAGAAACACGGGCAATCGTACGGACCCTTATATCGGTATTTTTTTGTCCCTGATTCGGGCAATAAATATCGAGGGGAAGTGGCTTTTAGTGTCTTCACAGATTCATTGGAAAATATTCACATGATTTCCATCTGGGCGCTTTCGGCGCAGGATTGGCGAGAGCCATTCTGGCACGAAGATGCCCAAGAAAAGCGATATCTTTTCTTGGCTTTTCTTCGAGAAGTTGCCGGACTAAATCCGGCGTATCTCGGAGGAGAGACTTATGATGCGATGCTCGATCGTATCGACGAGGAAATTCATGTTTCTCGTGCGGTGCGGGATTCAGTTCAGAATAAGAAGGATTCTCCGCACAATATCATTGTGCGGCGGGGAAGTGTCAGTACTTCCTGGGATTCTGATAAATCTTCTTTTATTCTCCATGCTTTTACGGAAACAAGGGAAGATATTATCATCAAAAATTCTCAGTCCTATATCGACATCTATTATCAACCTTAAATAGCCGATCCTGAAAACCCACAGTCGTAATCATTCTTGATTGCGACTGTTTTATTTTTCCAAAAGAATTTTTTGCTCTTCAATCGACAGAGCTTCCACAATTTTTTCCAGATTTCCTTCCAAAATATGTGGAAGATTCGAAAAATTTTGTCCGATTCGATGATCGGTCACTCGATCCTGCGGGAAATTATACGTCCGAACCTTATCTGATCGATCGCCCGATCCGATAGAAGCGAGCCGTTTTTCACCGAGTTCTTTTTGACGGGTTTCTTCTTCGGCGGCAGCCATTCTTGATCGAAGCACAGACAGCGCTTTGGCTTTATTTTTGTGCTGGGATTTTTCGTCCTGGCAGGTGACGACGATGCCTGTTGGCAGATGAGTAATTCTCACCGCGGAATCCGTCGTATTCACACTCTGTCCCCCGCATCCAGAAGATCTGAAAACATCGACCCTGATATCAGAGTCGGCAATACTGATATCTTTTTCTTCGACTTCGGGCATGACCACCACAGAAACCGCTGATGTATGGACTCGCCCTTGAGATTCTGTTTCTGGAATTCTCTGAACCCGGTGGACTCCGGCTTCAAATTTTAACTTTCCATAGGCGCCAAATCCGTTTACCTGAAAAATCATTTCTTTGATACCGCCATTTTCATTCACGGCTTCCGACATGAGCTCCACAGAAAAATCACATTTTTCTGCCCACCGCATAATCATTCGAGCGATTTCTTCTCCAAAAAGCGCTGCTTCGTCACCACCTACCCCGGCTCTGACTTCCACAATTGCATTTTTTTCATCGTTGGGATCGGTCGGAATGAGAGCAACGTGGAGTGCTTCTTCGATCTGGGGCAGTTGCTTTTTGGTCTGTTCGAGTTCTTGCTTTGCCATCTGTCGGAGCTCATCATCGTTTTCAGATTCCAAGATTTGCTCGGCATCTTCTTTTTGCTTGAGCAACTGAATAAATTGCTTCCCCAGCACTACTTTTTTTTCCAGTGCTTTTCGCCTTTGGGCGATTTCAGCGGCTTTTTTTTGATCGCTGTAGACTTCCGGTGTTGCGAGTTGCTCTTCCAGTTGCTCGAATTCACGAATGATGGATTGTGCTTTGTCTTTCATCACGCGGATTGTAGTGTTTTTTGCGTGATTCGCAATGATTGGATATGATCTGGCTTGCCATCCAATGAATTTTCGTATTCACAAAACCCTGCCTTCTCCTGATCTTGTGCGTTCGCAAATACCAGCGACGCGCGACATTCTTCAGAAAGTTTCACAGGATCGAAAGGAAATAAAAGCTATTTTGTCCGGAAAAGATTCCCGGAAACTTCTCATTGTGGGACCTTGCTCTGCCTGGCCAATAGAATCGGTCATTGAATATGCCAAAAAATTAGCTCCTCTCGCTCAAAAATATCGACCAAAATTAAAAATAGTTCTGCGTTCCTATCTCCAAAAATCTCGCAGTGCTGGAGGATGGATGGGAGTCGCGCATCAGCCGAATGTTTCGGGGGATACTGATGTGGAGCAGGGGATTGGTATGGGACGAAAAATATTTCTCGAAATCCTTTCTCTCGGTCTGCCGGTTTCGGATGAATTGGTATTTTTGAGTCTGTATCCTTATTTTGAGGACTTGCTTTCTTGGGCTGCTTTGGGGGCTCGGTCATCAGAAGATCCGATGCATCGGTTATTTGTATCGGGATTAGAGATTCCAGTCGGTATTAAAAATCCCACATCCGGCTATACGGTATCTGTCGTGAATGCTGTTCAAGTAGCCCAAACCTCCCAAGAATTTGTCTTTGGAGGACAGCAGATTGCGACTTCTGGCAATCCATATGCGCATGTCCTTCTGCGTGGAGGTGGCGGGAAATCAAACTATGATTCTCAGAGCCTTCAAACCGTTCTTGAGTTATTGAACAAAAAATGTGTTCAAAATAAAAGCATCCTGATCGACGCAAGCCATGAAAATTGTCGTACAGAAAAAGGAGAAAAAGATCCATTCCTCCAGATCAAAGTCGTAAGAGATGTTCTGCATTCATGTCAAAAAAATTCTGAATTTTTTCATTTGGTCAAAGGATTTCTTCTCGAAAGCTTTTTGCATACCGGTGAGCAGGATATTGCTTCAAAAAATATCATCCCTGGTTTATCGATAACTGATCCCTGTCTGGGATGGAAGGAAACACACGCTCTCATACAGGAAATTGCCGAAACACTTCCACTTCGTTAGGACATCAGTCATTCCAATTTTTTCGAATTTCCCGAAGAGCTCGAAGCTGAATCACACGAATATTTCCTTCTGATTTTCCGGTGATTTCAGAAATTTCTGCATTGGTCATTCCTTCTAAATATTTTAATTCGAGTATGTCTCGTTGCACAGAAGGCAGATGACGTAAAATTTTGGTGAGTTTTTGGAACGTAAGTTTTTGATCGGCTTTTTCTTCGGGAGTGGGCTTTTCATCTGGTATTTGCAAAAATATATCATCTCCCTCGTCCTCGGATAGCCCCAGCAATTCTTTTTTCTTCCGATAAAAATCAATCACATTATTGTGAGCTATGCGAAAGATCCAAGCATTAAAGCCGGCTTTTTTTTGAGGATGATAGGCATTGAGATTCTCGACGACTTTTAAGAAAATATCCGATACGATATCTTCGGCATCCGCATCATCGACCCGAAAACGGACATAGCGAAAAATTTTGTCAAAAAATACCTCAAAAAGTTTTTCAAAACTTTTTTGATCTCCATTCTGTGCTTTTTGTACCCAACGTTCTATCTGCTGGGCAGATGGTTTTGGGGTCATGGTATGAAGATTGTATCACATCTGTGACAAATAAAACTCCAAAATTCTGGCGGCGGCGAGATCGTCATTTCGTTCATTTGAGGAAATCGGGATATCAGATTTTGAAGAATCTCGCTCGTTTACAAAAGCAACCGTACCATCAGGTTCCCATTGCTTTGCAAATGCCCGTATTTTTTGGCAGAGTTCGTTTTCACTTCCGTCTTGCTGGAGAGGGAGTCCGAAAATTATTTTCTGAATTTTTTTTTCGAAGAGAATTTTTTTGAGAAAAGAAGAGATTTCGTCGGTAGGAATAATTGCCATGGGTAAAGCACAAATACCATCTGGAGAAAAAGCCAATCCGCAGTATTTTTCTCCGTAGTCTAGGGCGAGAATATTTTTTTCCTGAGAAATATTTTTTTTGGTATTTCGCAGAGAGAGCTCTTGCTGTTGCCGAAAACTGAATTTTTTATTCATTTATTTCTTTGCTTTCTGCTTCGTCAACACCAAAAAACCATTGCCAAAACCCCCAGAATTTTGACTTTCCCGACGGCCAGTCCCAGTCGAGTTTTTCTTCAAAATACCATTTTTCTATACCGGAAAACCGCTGAGAATGACTTCTGATTTTTCCAAAATTTTCCGAAAATCCCTTTAGTTCTTCCGAAACCAGAAGATTGTATTTTGGGGTCGAAAGAATAATGGCTGGTCGAATGTCTTCGAGCTTACTATTGAGTGCAAAAAGATCACTCTGCGCGCCAGAAAAACGAACTTCATCGATTAGAAAATCCACTTCTTCATGCGTCAAATTCGCGAGATTGAACCCCCCGGTTTGAGAAGAATGCCAGGTGGAAAGAGAATCGAAATTTTTGGAAAAGTTCTGTCCAAAAAAGACCATATCGTATTGTCTTTCGGCGAGTGCTTGTTGAAACTCTGGAGGATCTAAGACTTGTAGATTTATATGTATGTTGAGTTCTTTTTCCCATGTTCGCACCATGCTCTGAGCAAATCGAGAATACACAGGCGGAGAAGTAGACGTAATAAAGGTGATCTCCACGGGTGTATTTTCAGGTGCTACAACACGAACTTCTTGCTCAGAATCATACGGAAAGCCACCATCTCTGAGTGTGCGCTGAGCTTCAGCGAAATCAGGCTGATGCCAACTCTCGATTCCCTCAAAAAAGAAGAAAGAATCAATTTTATTCCATCCTTTTTCTTTCTTCAGGATCTTTTCTTTTTCCAATGCGAGACGAAGTGCCTTTCGAATTGCCGGCTTATTGACGATTGGTTTGTCGAGATTGAAAAATATCGCCGTAAAACGAGGCAATAGATATTCTCGTTTTTGATATTGGCTTTCGAGGTGGTATTGCTCGAATAATTTTTTTTCGAAAGATTCTAAAAACACAAAAGGAATTTTAGAAAACATAGTGCTCCAGGGATGAGTGACATTTAGATGTTCGAATGTTGGATAGACATAAAAAACCAGTTGATCGATGTAGGGTTCTCCAGAAAAATAATATTTATTTTTTTGGAGAAAC
The DNA here is from genome assembly GCA_021734395.1 of Candidatus Altimarinota bacterium. Taxonomy (GTDB): domain Bacteria; phylum Patescibacteriota; class Gracilibacteria; order UBA4473; family UBA4473; genus JAIPGI01. The sequence continues at coordinate 194,966 of JAIPJB010000003.1, read as the reverse complement.
ACACGGAAAGAACCATCATCATTGGGAACAATATTTTTGAGTTGATAAGGACCTGCTCCGATGGGTTTTTTATTGAAAGGGAAATCAGGGTCAGTAATTTCTTCGATTAAAGCGCCTTCAAAATACCGAGCGGGCAAAATGGGAGTGGTCAGCAGAGACAGAAAAAAGATATTTTGTTCCGGAAGAACGAATGCCAGGGTGTTTTTATCGACGACTTCCAGCGACACGTATTCAAAGGCATCACGCAAAACTGAATTTTCAAAAACCGGATTCTGAATGACTTTCTCAAACGTAAAACGTACATCTTCAATGGTAACCGGTTGACCGTCCTGGAATCGAGCTGATTTCTTCAGTGTCAAAAAATAGGTTTTGGAATCTTCCGAAATTCGAACCTGAGCGAGGGCATCTTCTATCTGTCCAGAGCTGGGATTGTACTGAAGGAGTCCTTCAAAAAGAAGTTCGGACAAGTCTTGGTCAAATAGCGATTGATCGGAAGCGAGTGGATTCAGGTTTTTTATCGCTCCGATTGTTGACCCCGTAAAAATACCACCTTCGGTCGGAACTGATTGTGAATGATCCAGAAAAAATCGATGATACAAGATCCCAAAAAACACAATACCCAAAAGCATTCCCCCAGTAATCAACCATGTCCGCAGTGATCGGATTCGGAAAGATGATCTGTGCATGAGAAGCTTAGGCCACAATCATGGCATACAATCCAAACCCAAGAAAAAGAATGGCTAAAGCGATCGTGGTTTGGTGGAGAAATTTTTCCGCGCCTCGTCGGGTCTGTATAATATCATCTCCGCCACCTCCGCCCATCATAGAGCCGAGAGTAGCATTTTTTTGTTGCAGAAGAACAACACCGATAAAAAGAAGCGTGATAATGAGAAAAAGAGTTTGAAACATATTTCAAAAATCAAAAGCGCATCGATTGTAGACCGAAATACCAGAATTTCAAGTTATTCGTGCAGGGCATGTAATACAGCATTGAGGAATGAAAGACCAAGTCCTGCGAGAATATAAGTAGCGAGTCCTGAAATTTCCATTTGGGCTCCGAAAAATTCTAAAAAATTGACACTGTGCTCTAAAATCCACAACAGAAGTGCATTGAGAAAAAAATGAAAGAGTCCCAGTGTGAGAATCCTCAGCGGCAGAGTAATGAGCGAGAGGATAGGGCGAAGGACGGTATTTATCAGCGCAAAAATAGCCGCAATATAAAGATAGGCCTGTGTACCACCTTGGATTTGAAATGTTTCTATAAATATTTTTTGATCCAAAATCCAGAACCCAAGGGCATTCAAAATGATGATGAGACCAATGCGAAAGAGGAAGCGCATAACATTTTTATTATAAACAATTTTTATTCGAAAGAAGAATTCATTTTCTTCCATGATATTTTTGTGAAACAGACAAAATCTGCTACAAATGCACCCGATGAAACCGGTTCTTGTCTTGAAAGTGGGTACGGCAGCGATCACCAATTCATACGGCGATATCGATGAAATTGTGATCCAGGAAATATGTCAGCAATTAGCGGTTTTACACCAAAAATATCGCATTATACTGGTTTCTTCTGGAGCCGTAGGATCAGGGAAAAAGTATCTTTCTCACTTCAGTGGCAGTATTACGGAGAAAAAAGCCGCAGCGGCTATCGGGAATCCTTTGTTATTGCAAAAGTACAATGCGTTTTTACAGGAATATTCTTTGTGTGTCGCACAAATTTTGTGTGAGAGGGGGCATTTTTCCAATCGAGTTCAGTTTTTGCAATTGCGTGAGACATTTGAAGAGCTCTGGAAAAATAATATTCTCCCTGTCGTCAATGAAAACGATGCGATTTCTGACTTGGCTTTAAAATTTTCTGATAATGATGAAGTGGCGACCCTTTTGGCGGTTGGATTTTCGGCAGAAAAAATTCTCTTTGGAAGTTCACTGCCGGGATTGTTACAAAAAGGAACCGTTGTTGATCGGATAGATCGGTTCACCGATGATATTTTTGCTCTGGCCGATTCCAAGCTTTCGGAAGGAGGACTGGGAGGCATGCTGTCAAAATTATCTTGTGCTCGAATGGCGACCAATTTTGGGACGACAGCCGTTCTTTTTGATGTTCGAAAATCCGGCAATATTCTTCGAGCCGAACAACTTCAGACGGGGACAGTTTGTCCGGCAAAAGCCTGTAATATTTCCGCTCATCAGAAATGGCTGGCGAGTGGGAGCTTGCCTACCGGAAAAGTGGTTGTGGATTCGGGTGCTGCTCAGGCACTCCAAAAAAGAAAAAGTCTTCTTTTGGTAGGAGTGGAACATTTTATCGAACCATTCGAAAAGGGTGATATTTTTGAAATCTATGAAAAAGGGCGCGAACAACCAAATGAAGTGGTAGCGGTTGGCAAAGCCAGAATATCGTCTTCGGAGGCGCGTCATAAAAAATCTCCCAAAGGTGTGGAGATTGCGCACGCAGATGAAATTGTTATTTTTTAGTTCTTTATTATGCTGGAGACGGAGTATTGCTCCCTCTCTCCAAAAAATATATATATGAAAACCATTCTTTCTCTTTTGCAAAAAACTCGCGTCGCTTCTTCTCAGATGGCGCAATTATCAGATAAAAAACGATCAGAACTGATTCATGCGATCGCTGAGGCGCTCGAGGAAAATTCGTCTACGATTCTCGCAGCGAATAAAAAAGATTACGATGCAATGGCTGATACAGATCCCAAAAAAGACCGTTTGCTTCTCACCTCAGAACGGATACGAGGCATTGTATCGGACGTTCATACGGTCGCAGATCTGCCCGATCCGACCGGCAATATCCTTTTGGAGCGGACACTCGAAAATGGAATTCAACTCCAAAAAATATCTGTTCCTCTCGGGGTGGTGGGCGTTATCTATGAATCTCGTCCAAACGTGACGGTGGACGTATCGGCTTTAGCACTTCGATCAGGGAATGCAGCTGTTTTGAGAGGGGGATCGGATGCAGTTCATTCCAATGAAGCCATTGTGAGTATTATTCATCGCGTACTGGAGCGGTATGGATTGCCTGTAGACATTGTTCAACTCTTGCCGACCGACCGAAAATTTGTAAAGGAACTTCTTCAAGCGGAAAAATATGTGGATATTATTATTCCACGGGGAAGCCAAAAGCTCATTCAGTTTGTTCGAGAAAACTCGGTTATTCCTACTATTGAGACGGGGGCAGGAGTATGTCACACATTTGTGGAAAAAAGCGCGGACTTACAGAAAGCCACCAATATTGTCGTCAATGCCAAAACGCAGCGCCCCAGTGTCTGCAATGCGTTGGACACGGTTTTAGTTTCGACCGAGATTGCGAAGAAATTTCTCCCGTTGATCTTGCCTGATTTCGAAAAATTTGAGGTGGAGATTTTTGCGGATAAACGGTCACACGAGATTTTGAAGACCACGGGTTATCCGCATTTACAGCAGGCAAAAGAAGAAGATTTCGGTCGTGAATTTCTAAGCCAAAAATGCTCGGTAAAAATTGTTGATAGTTTCGAGGAAGCTTTACAGCATATAGAAAAATACTCTTCTCGACATTCAGAGGCGATTGTCTCGGAAGACAAAGAATTGTGCGAACAATTTTTAACGCGCGTGGATGCGGCATCGGTTTTTGCGAATGCCTCGACTCGCTTCAGCGACGGAGGAGTGTATGGGTTGGGCGCAGAAATCGGTATTTCCACACAAAAATTGCACGCTCGGGGTCCTTTTGCTCTCGAAAAATTAACCACCGAGAAATGGATTCTCAGGGGAGATGGACAAGTGAGGGAATAATATATCAATTGTTGTCATTCCCTTGGAGAAGGGAATCCAAGGCTCTCAAAATATGGTGAATTTAATCCAGTATTTTGTTCGTGCCAATTTTATAGAATAGAAGTCTTAGATCCCCGCCTCCGCGGGGATGACAAAAAACGAAGGAATGGATACTATGAAATAGATGAAACTTGGATTTTACGGCTGCGGCAATATGGGGGAAGCGTTTCTCAAAAGCGTTCTCGGGCAGAAACTCTTTTCCTCTTCAGGCATTCTCATCTGTGAAAAAAAAGAAGAACGTTGTGCGCAGTTGCGTGACAAATATGGTGTACAAACGACACAGGATCCTTTGGATCTCCAGAATTGTGCGTATTTGATTTTGGCATTCAAACCTCAGAATTTAGCCGATATTCAGTTTCCGACTTCCTCTATGATCGTTATTACGATGTTGGCCGGCAAAACTATTGCCTCTGTGAAAAAGAAATTTCTCAGCACCAAAGTTGTCCGTATTATGCCCAATCTCGGGCAATTCGTCGGGCAGGGGATGACGGGAGTGGTATTTGATTCAACAGCGTCATTCACTTCTCAGGAAGAGGAGATCGTCAAAAATATTCTGACTTCCGGTGGAAAAATACTCACGCTTGAGAGCGAAGAAAAATTAGACCAACTGTCTACGATTTCGGGTTCGGGTCCGGCGTATTTTTTTCTTTTTGCTGAGCAACTGGTGCAGACGGCAAAGCAATACGGATTTTCTGAGGAGGAGGCCGACCTTTTGGTGCGGCAGACCTTTTTGGGATCGGCGGAGATTATGCGTCAAAATCCAGAGGATTCTTTTGCGCTCTGGAGGGAACGTGTAACATCCCCTAAGGGGACGACCGAACAAGCGCTTCGTGTTTTTCAGGAAGCAGATCTGCAAAAAATTATTACTGAAGCAGCCCAGTCAGCGCTAGATCGAACGCATGAATTAGCCCAAGAAGAATCGTGATTATTTTTTTCCGGCGAGCTCTTCAGCGTCTATTTCTTTCAGTTCTTGAGTCAGGAAATAGGTCAGAACAATTCGAATTGTCACTACCGAAAAAAGCCCCGCCAAATCCATCCAAAATTCAGATCCATGATCCAATAGGATTGTGTCAATGACGTCTTTTCCGACCAAGAAATCCAGCCCCAAGATCAGATGTGATCCGAGCGTAGCGCGTATGTGGGGATACCGTTTTGTCGCGCATTCAGCGAAATATTCCCAGATCCCTCGCAGTGCCCCCAAGAGAATGACAGAAATGCCCACAAGTCCGATTCCAAATGAAACCCACTCTACGATGGCCAAAAGAAATTCCTTCATCTCCTTATTATACCACAAAGAAGACGATTTTGCAAGTCAACGAGTCTACGAGATTACGAGTTACTCACACTTTTCTTGGCAGTCTTCGAGGGTGTCGAAGGGGATTTCGGCGTCGCAGCCCGAAACTCCTTTCCGAATACACGCCGTACCATCAAACTCAAATCCTTCGAAATAAGCCTCGCAATTTCCGATTCCCATGATGGAAGCGTCACAGTTTCCAACCACATTCGTATCGGGGATACAAAATCCTTTGTGCAGAACTTCAGCCCCGTGTCGTCGGGCTTCGCATTCATTCAGGTATCCGTTTTTTGTGTTTCCCTTTTGCCCGCAGACAGGATCCTTGGTAGGTTCGCATTTGAGGGTTTCGTCTACGACTATTTCGACACAGACCCCAAAAGATTCAGGGCGAGGATTTTCTTTTTTACATTCGAGTCCTGAGGCGCATTTTTTTCCGAGTGGACCTCCACATTCTTCTCCCAGTTTTTGGGTTTGAATCGGATCCCCCGAAACATTTAATGAATCGGGATTCTCATCAGGATTTGTTCCATCGCATCCACTCAAAAAGAAAAGAGCCGCTCCCAAGAGTATATATTTTTTCATCGGGGGGGAGTGTACTGATTTTTACGTTTCTATCAATACGCGTCCGGACGATTGTTTTTTTGTCGCAGATAACTGCGGCGCATTTCCTGAAGTGAAGTTTGTTCATCACCTTTGATGTCACGAACCTGCTTTTTGTATGAAGTCGTTCCATATCGTCGCCCACTAAATCGTCGAGAAGTTGTGAAACCTTCCTGTCTTTCTTGGAATTGAGAGCGATTATTCCTCCAGAGGCTGCGGTCACGTTTGATACCAATACGCAAACGGTCTGGACCATAAATAAGGGTTTCGCGAGGTGAAACTTCATCTTCGTCTTGGAGATGAAGGCGATCCTCGACCGATCCTCGAAATCGAAATGCACGGACTCCAAAACGCATTTGGCGTGTTTGCCGTTGTGTTTCAGCATCTTCTCGTGTTACCACATTTCGTTTTATCGCGATAAGATTTTCTTCCTGCGCTTCGACCAAGAGAAAGGGCGCGAGAAGAGAGAGAAGTCCGAAAGCCAGTGAGAATTTATTCATGCGAAAAAAATAGGAACTACGAACATTCCTCATCCTATGATAAAAGGAAGCAAAGAGTCAAAATTTTTTTATCGGCTGCTCGGCCGAATAAATCGATATTGTTGCTGGAGGAGGTTTCCTCGTTCTTCTCGAGTAGAACGATCTTGCCGTCGAAGGCTTTTATAGTGCTGTCCATATCGAGGGGTTGTCCTCCGACGTTCAGAAAGGTTGTTGCGACGAAATTCGCGTTCATCTCGGGAAAGATAGGGTTTTCTGCGGGAAGAACGAAAAGCCGAAACACCAAAATCAACTGATCGTCTGGCTCGGGCATGTTCGGCTCTTTGGATAGGCATCAGCTCCCGATCAATAGAAATATTTTCAGCTTGTGCAAAGGATACCCCCGTACCAAGAGAAAGTCCCAAGATGAGTCCGATAATAATTCGATTCATGGACAAAAAAAGTGAACAACTTTTCGGTCCTTTTGTCAAAATCTTTTTATTGCGGAGGGATGGAAAACATAGTATTCATAGTTTTCTGCCACAGGATATTGATCAAGGGGTCTGATTTTTCGAGAGCGGTTCTCATGATATTCGTATCATCCAGCAGGTGAACTCCCTGAGAAACCAAGAAAAAAATCAATGCCAAGGTGAGCGCGGTTGCGAGCGCAAAAGCCCATAGATAAAAGAAAAAACGAAGGCTTTTTTGAATCAAGAACCAGAGGAATTTTACGGTATGACCAATAAAATATCCAATGCCAATAAAAAATAATCGCAGACCTTGTCCGACCGAGGCGAAAAAATGATGGGTGGAATTTTCTGTTTGTTTCATCGGGAGTTATTTTTTCAGAAGACGAGCGATCTGTCGAGTTTGTTTTTGAGCATATGGTTGTGTATTTTTCCGTGTCCGAGGCAAAAGCCTTCGTATTGCACCAATATTTCTTCTGAAAGAATATCTGTTTTCCCCAGAGGAACATCATATCCTTCTAGCCAGCGATCTTTTTCTTCTGGGGAGAGATTTCTGACATTTTGGGTGGCATATTTTCCAAAGTGAAGGGCAAAAGCAGAGGTGATATTTCCGTGTTTATCGAGTACCGGAAGTCCGCATCGACGGTGAGGATTTCGAAGAGCAAAAGAGGCTGCAGAACGGGATGTAAGAAAATAAGCTTTGTTTTTTTCCAGGAAAACGAGGTTCTGAAAATATTCTTTCTCTATGCCAAAAGTTTTTTTCCAGCGGGTCAGAATTTCTGCTGTTTGATTTTTTCCGAGAATGCGGAATGCCCCTGAAGGCGGGATTTTTGCTGGAGAAGAAAGGGAAAGAGAAGTCTTTTTCTGTATTTTCGCGAGAAAAAAGATTTCCGAATTCCAGATTTGTGTTTTTTTCTGCGGCCAGATACGCAGAGCATTTTGAGCGATAGAATCGTGGAAAGATTCTCCCCGAAAGGAGGAAAGCCCCTTGGAGGTTGGAATGTTCCCCAGTTGCATGGGGACGACTTGAACGGCATCAGGATAATGATCTCGCAAAAACTGAACAACAGCTTCATTTTCTTCTGGGGCAGACGTGCAGGTAGAGTAGAGGAGTGTCCCTCCTGGGCGCAGCATCTGAAAGGCGGACAAAATAAGTTTTTTTTGGAGTTTTGCGGCCTGGAATATTTTTTTCTCGGACCACATTTTCTGAAAGAAATCAGACTGCTTGCGCCCGTATCCTTCGCTACTGCAGGGAGCATCGAGAAGAATGTGATCGAATTCTTGAACAAAAAATTTGTTCAATAAAGATCCGTCATATTGTGTTATCACGGCATTCATAGCACCCATTCGATCCAGATTGGCGGCGAGTTTGGCTGAACGAGAAGAGCTTGGCTCATTAGCAACTATAACACCGGTATTCTGCATTTGCTGACTCAAGAAAGTCGTTTTGCTCCCTGGGGCGGCAGCAAGATCTAATATTTTTTCTTCCGGCTGAGGATCGAGTGCTATCACTGGCAGCATTGAGCTGAGGGACTGCACGTAGATCTGGCCTGTAAAGTGGGGAAGTGTTTTTCCCAGAGGAATTTTATTTTGATTGTCCCGTTCAATAAAAAAAGCTTCGGAAATCGCGGTGGGAGAGAGGTGCCAAGAAGGAGGAATCTTCAATCTTTAATCTTGAATTTTTAATTTCGGGTGCAAGAGATTTTAGATCTAGGCGAATCGTTTTGGGGAGAGGCTCAGTCGCGGCTTCAAAAAAAGTATCCCATTCTTTCTGAGGCAGAATTTCTTGGATACGCTGGACAAATTTTTTTGGAAGTTGATGCATAGGAAAGATGTCCTCCTCCCCCTTAGTAAAAGGGGGAATGAAAGGGGGATTTAAGATGATAAAGATCTTATCTTTTTTAAGAAATTGTAAACTACTTGTACTGCTCCGTCTATATTCTGACAGATATCAAGATTGTTAAAGCGTAAAACCTTAAGTCCGAGTGATTCTAGATACATATCTCTTTTTTTATCCTGTTCTTCATTTCTTTTTTCAAAATGCTGACTTCCATCAATTTCAATAACTAATTTTGCAGAGGGGCAAAAAAAATCAACAATATAAGAGCCGATTGGTTTTTGTCTGTAAAACTGGAAACCGAGTATCTGTTTTTTCCGAATTTGAGACCAAAATAGGATTTCGGTTTCTGTGGCATTTTTTCTTAACCTTTGAGCATTCTTTTTTAGATTTTTGTTGTATTGGAGCATTCTAATTTTATTGTAGCGTGCTTTAAATCTCCCTCCAACTCCCTCTTTGCGAAAGAGGGAGGGAATACCACTTCAATGAAAGGATTCGAACCCAAAATATTTCAGGGTTCGAATCCCGAATACCCCCTAAAGGGGAGAACTATTCCTAGCAGGGGAGGCGAGGTGGGGTATGAAAATCATTTCGTTTTTTTGAAATTTTCAGCAACCTGTATCCACTCCTCAATGGTAAGGGTTTCTGCGCGGCGATTGGGATCAATATCCCCTAAGATTTTTTCTGGCTCGATGCCCAGAGATTTAGCCAGACTGTTACTGAGCATTTTTCTTTTTTGGCGAAATCCAGCATTGACCACAATAAAAAATTCTCGAAGCAATGATTTCCTGACCAGTGGCTTCTCCCGAATATCCAGCCGGATTACTGCGGAATCCACTCTAGGAACCGGGAAAAAATTTCCTCGGGGGACAGGGAAAAGAATTTTGCATTCGGCAAAGACTTCGACGGAAATAGAAAGAATCGAGCGTTTGAAATGGTCTCCCCCTTTAGAAAAGGGGGAATGGAAAGGGGGATTTAAATCTCCCTCGCCCTCTCTCTTCGCAAAAGAAGAAGAGCGGTTTCCCACTTTCGCGGAAACAAGCTTCTCGGCGACTTCCTTTTGTACCATGAGAATGCAAAAGTCAGGCTTCTGCTTTGTTTTTTCCAGAATTTTTCGCAGCAGAGGAGCGGTGATGTTGTAGGGGATATTGGCAATGATGGCATAGAAATTTGTATTTGGATTCGGATCTTTTTCTTTGGATTCGAATCCATTTTTGGAAAAAAAATCCCCCTGTCCCGCGTTTGCCGGACTTTCCCCCTTTTTCAAAGGGGGAGGGAAGAGAGTGTCTAAATCTTGATCCAAAATATCACCATGGATCAGACGAAAGTTTTTTTTCTGTTCAAAGTCCCGTTGCAAGATATCCACCGCACGTGAATCAAGCTCTACCGCTGTAATATTGGCTCCTTCAGAAATTAATTTTGTCGTCAGAAACCCAAGTCCTGGACCGATTTCGAGAATATTTTTTCCTTGTATATTCCCCGCCGCTTTAAGGATTTTGTCCCGAATTTGAGAGGAATGCAGAAAATTTTGTCCTAAGGATTTTCGTGCAAAAGATTGTTTCGCCATTCGACCCTATCTTTTCTTCTTTGAAGAGATTGTCAATATTTAGCTGGGAACACACTGATTTCTAGAACAGGAATATCCGGAAACACAATCCCGATTGTTATAACACCATCCGTTGGTTTCGATCAAAGAGGAATGAAGAATCTATTTTTAAGGTACGATTCCATCACAAGTATATTCATAGAATGGACAATCTGGTGCAGGATCTGATGGATCATAAACACAACAAAGATTTACTTGGCTTGATCGAGCTCCACACCATTCACATTCATTGGTATCTAAATATCGAGGATATTCATATGCTGCACCTTCCCATGATCCACTTACATTATTGTAACAGGCCTGAGATGGATAGCTGGAATAAGATCCACAACCATAAGTAGGCTTACAGACTTCATTGAGACAGGCTTTATTTGTTCCACAAGAAGTTCCATTTGATTGTCCGGCACAAGGACTTGCGGCTACACAATTTCCATTTCCATCACATTCATAGCCTGATCCACACGAAGTTCCGGAAGTGTAAGCAGCGCAATAAGTTCCAGAAGCATATTCACAGGTACCACAGCTGGCTTGAAGGCTGTCGGAATAGCTGGTACAAGAGGTGCCTCCACAACTTCCACTTCCGTTACAGTATCGGGTTGCGTCTTGGTAATCTCGATAGTACACATAATTCGTTCCTGTCGGAGAAGCAGAGCCGGAAATATAGTAATCATTCAGGTAATCACAGTCGCCGGTCCCGCAACTGGTAGAAGAATTATAATTATAACAACTCGAGCTCCCGCCGGATGCGTACTGACAAGTACTACAACTGGTTTGAAGAGAATCAGAATAACTGGAGCACGAATAATTACTACAGCTTCCTGCCCCATTACAGTATATGGTGGCAGAATTATAATCTCGATAATAGATATAATTTGTTCCTGTGGCGGAAGCACTACCAGAAGCATAATAGTAGTTATTGCTATTACAGCTTGTACTGCTACAAACAGTTGATGAATTATAATCATTACACCCTCCACTATCTCCGGACGCATACTCACACGTCCCACAGCTGGCGGTTAAATTATTACTATAGGATGTACAATCACCAGTGTTAGCATCTTTACAGTTTCCGAGACCTTCACAACGACTGGATGTCAAATCTGCATAGTCCCGGTAGTAGGTATAGTTTGTACTGGTGGCAGAAGCCGTTCCGGAAATGTAGTAATAATTATTTCCGTCGCAATCTATAGTACCACAGGCAGTATCATCGGCAGGAGCCTGCTCGCCTCCGGCACCATCACATTCCCGACAAGTACCGGTATCAGTACCTGATGCATAATTACTACAGCTTCCCGATCCACTCGCACAAGTACTCACATACTGACAGGTACCGCACGTGGCTACCGTGGAAGTGGAGGCAGAACCGCAATCAGCAGTATTGGCATCTTTACAATCTCCCAGTCCTTCGCAGCGATTCGACGTAATATCACTATAATTATCAAAATAACAATAATTGGTACCAGTTGCAGAATCGCTTCCGGATTCATAGGTATTATCCAATCCGTCACAGTCAACTGTACCACAGGCAGTATCGTCAGCAGGAGCTTGCTCACTTCCAGCACCATCACATTCTCGACAGGTACCGGTATCGGTTCCAGCTGTTTTATTGGAAGTACCGGTACAGCTGCCCACACAGTCATAACTACCGGCATTAACGCAGGCACTCCCACCGCAACTATTCTGATACTGGATATTACATCCTTGCAAGTCAGCAGGCATATTAGCTAAAAATGCTGACCATTCATTCGCCGTTTTCGTCGGGATAAAGTACGTTTTAGAACCTGTGTTTTCTATTTTTTTATAGGAACTTGGACTATGGGAAGGGGAAATAGCGACAACTGTACTGGGGGTTGCTTTAAATCCAGTAGCAATCGTATTAATCCCCCATGCCAAAAGTGGTAGCATGAGAAGAATGATGAGGAAAATCCATGCTTTCTTGGAGGAGAATTTCATGAAAAATTACTGAGCATTCAAAAGAGTACGGAGTTCTTGTATTTGTGATTCTAGAGATTGAATTTTTTCTTCTTGGGCTTCGTGTTGTGCTTGCTGTTCCTTGAGGGCTTCAACGAGTGTGGCAGTCAAGTTGCCGTATTTGATAGATTTGAGCCCTGTAGTAGAAGATGTCTCTACGATCTCAGGAAGGACTTTTTCTACGTCTTGGGCAATGAAACCAATCGAGACTTCATCGTTAACTTTCCAAGCAAACTGAACTCCTTCCAGTTGCAAGACTTTTTCGAGCGCATTATCAAGAGGCTGGATATCTTTTTTGAGCGTGCGATCAGAAGAGTACAAAAACTCTGTCGCCTGGACATTGCCCGAGACATCGAGTGCTTCGGCAGGGGTGGTCGTCCCGATGCCGACGTTGCCGCCTCCTGTAAAAGAACTATTTGAAGCACTTGAAACTGTTATAGCATCACTACTGATAGTTCCAGCCATTAAATTCCTACTTGCATCTGAAAGAGTTGTCCCACTCATTTTAAGAACACCACCATCAATATCAATATAAGAACCGTCTATTACGTTTACATTCCCACCAGATTCTAATCCCATCAAAAAAGCTACTTTATTGCTATTTATCGCAGTTGAACCACTTATTAAGAGTGAGCCAGAAGATATGTCTGTGTTTCCATTTACCTCTAATTTGCTTCCTGGACTCGTCGTCCCAATACCGACGTTGCCACCAGTATTAAAATAACTATCTGCGTTTGTTCTTGAATCTAATCTAATTGCATTTGTTAATGCTGAAGAAGCATCTTTGAGAACAAAATCTACTCCTGTAGTGGTAGGATTTAAGTACATTTTTTCAGAGCCTGCACTATCGTCCGCCGAAATAATCCCTTTTACATCCAAAGTTCTTGAAGGTGCTGTCGTCCCAATCCCCACTCGGGAATTCTGTACCCCTCCTGATCCATCGGCTTCGCCGTAAACCGTCAGCACATCTGTACCGTCGATCTGTGCAGAGTAACTCTCCACAGTCCCAGCTGTCGGAGTGGCAGAGATTGGCAGGTCGACCCAGCTCACGACTCCTGCATCTTCGTCAAATGCCAATGATCCCAGACTCACGTCGCTAATGCCCGTCAGCCCCGATCCGTCTCCAGAGAAAGCCGTTGCGGTCACGGTACCATTGACATCAAGTTTTGTGGAAGGCGAGGTTGTCCCGATGCCGACGTTGCCGTCTGATTTTATATAAACCGAATCAGTTGGAGCTGAGGGAGCTATTCTTAACAAAGGATTCCCACTACTGTTCATTATTGCAGCATCGCTGTTAGCAGGATTTATTCCAAACAGAGTCGTTCCCGTTCCGTCAGTAAACTCAATTGTTGAACCAGCATCTGTTGACTGAAATTGTGCAGCGATGTTTCCTCCAGCGGAATTAACGTGTAGAGGACGTGTTGGACTCGTCGTTCCGATACCGACGTTACCTGTTGTTGCTATTACCAAATGTTCTGCTGCATTTACAGCGATATTTTCCTCGGTTGCGGAAGTAGTATCATACCCCAGAGACAATCTATTATTTGCACTTGTTCCCTTATGCTGAATTACCCAATGCCTACCATCGTCTGAAGCTTCTTGATTCGTTAAGTATATTCCTGTTGATATAGAGCCAGCATTTGTGGCTGCTATTTGTAAAAATGAATCGAGGGTCCCATCTTGTATTAGCGCAGTTTGATGGTCAGTTATTGATTGATGAAGTCCACTAACAAGATTTTTACTTACATCCAATTTTGCTGCAGGACTCGTCGTCCCAATTCCAACATTCCCCGCACTGTAGGAAATATCCGATCCGCTCGCCGTCCATTGCCCTGTGTCTTGTAAAGTATCCAGACAATTCCCCGCACCATCACAGATCGTGCCGGTAGAGGCGATATTTCCGGCCACGTCTAGAGCTTCAGTAGGGGAGGTGATCCCGATGCCGACGTTGCCGCCTGTTTCAAATGTGATTCGGGGATTACTGCCTAAACTCTCTGATTCAGCAAATACTAAATTTCCAGTTGAGTCTTGGTATCCTACACCCCACTTCGCTGTATTGCTTTCATCTGCGTAGGTAATGCTAGCGTGCCCCCCGTTGGCATCTGTCTGAACTCTTACTGGAGCATTTGTATCTTTCACGTGCAGTTTATTACTCGGCCCCGTTGTCCCGATGCCGACGTTGCCGTTCTCTTGTATCCTAAACAATACCTTTGCTCCGTCATTATGAGTAACATCAAAAACCTTTGTATTTGCATTATTGTTATTATCAATATCAAATCTTATGTCTGAATTTGCTTCACCTAAGAGAGTTGTTCCGGTCCCAGTAAATCCATATCTTGCAAAATCTCCAGTAGAAGCCCTTAAATAGTTAGAGTCTCCAACTTCAATATTTCCAGCTACATCTAATGTGCTTGACGGACTCGTCGTCCCGATGCCGACGTTGCCGCCGTTGAAATAACTATCCGTATCAGAGTGAATAAATACATTTAAATTTCCTGCGTCATCATAAAGTTGAATCCTACCATCTCTATCTCCGACAGCTCCTGATAAAGTATAATCGCTTCTTATATTTCCATTTTCATCCCTTATAACTAAACCATCTCCATTAGTTGAACCTACTTGAATGTCTAACTTCTTTCCAGGTGTCGTCGTCCCGATGCCGACATTGCCGCTTATTGCTACATTCCCGTCACTGTAGGAAATATCCGATCCGCTCGCCGTCCATTGCCCTGTGTCTTGTAAAGTATCCAGACAATTCCCCGCACCATCACAGATCGTGCCGGTAGCGGCTACATTTCCAGCGACATCGAGTTTCTCAGTAGGGGAGGTAATCCCGATACCGACGTTACCGCCGTTTGTAGCTAGCAATACATTTCCATAAGACCCATTAAAAAAGCCACCATTTAATTCTCCAGGCTCTCCAGGGTTTATTGTAATATTCCCACCATTACCAGTAGCAGCTACTGCATTACCAGGCCCTCCTTTTCCTCCTGTTAATGAAATATCGCCACCCCTTCCAGCTGGATCATAATTTCCAACCCCAACCCTGGAGCCAGTACCTCCTACTACTTTTAACGCAATATCTGCATTCGCCTCTGTTATAGCGTTTTCTCCTTGTATCTCTAATTTTGCTCCTGGACTTGTCGTTCCAATACCGACCTTGCCGTCTGATTCTAGAGACATCGTGACCCCAGCTACTGCTGCACCAGGACTCCCTCCGTATCCAAACTGCAAACTATCATCAGCTCCATCTAGAAATATTCTGTACTCTTCTGAAAATGAAGTATCAAAATTATTGCCAAAAGTTAGATTTGCTCCCGAGCTTACTGCTGAACCTGTTATTGTTATACCACCGTAACCACTATCATGTCTAAATATTGATTGACCACTTGCCCCAGAGTTAACTTGTAATTTTCCTGTCGGACTCGTCGTCCCGATGCCAATTTTTCCATCATTCCTCACAAACAAGAGGGAAGTATCTCCACTGTTAGTTACATTAAGTCCTGCTAAACTAGAATCGCTGGTCGCCCCTTTCACTACCAATTTTGAGCCTGGGGCTGTCGTTCCGATGCCGACGTTGCCGGAGCTGTCTATTCTCATTCTTTCCGTTACTGAGCTACTTGAACGCCAAATAAAGTTACCATGACCCCCACCAGTTCCAACATCAAAGTACATATTACCTGCAGAACCACTTTGTCTAATAGCCATATTTATATGAGGAGACGTAAGAAGTGGACCGGCATAATTAATATTACCATTCACATCCAGCTTATGTCCCGGACTCGTCGTCCCGATGCCTACGTTGCCGGTGGTTGTCACAGTTCCAGACCAGCCGGACTCACCACCAATAACAACATCATCATTAGTATTTGTTCCGATAATATGGATGTCATCATCACCAGCTGCGTTATAAGTTCCTAAATATTCGTTGTTTGGTATCATTATTTGAGGAATAGTTTCTCCAATAGTTACATAATCAGTTCCTACATATAGAGTGCCTGTATCTACAGTTAATTTATCGGTCCCCGCTGTTATTAATCTGAAAGAACCTCCTGAAGTTTGTAAGCTTAATGACTGACCAGTGTCTGTGCGACTAATTTTAAAGATATGCTCATTAGCACTGTTTTCTAAATGTAATTTAGTATCTGGACTCGTCGTGCCGATGCCGACGTTGCCGGTGTTTCCTATTGTGACCCTATCCGTCCATGTAAGTGCTGCTCCTGCTCCTCCTGCGTTCTCTGGTGCGGTTCTGATTCTAATAGAACCATCACTTGCCGCTGTGTAAAAAGCTGAAGCGTATCCATTAGCGGCATATTTTGCTCCGCTACTGTAATAAGCATTAAAGTAAAAATTATTATCAAGTGGCATTACTACTTCTCCATTTATATGTAACGCCTCTAATGGCAACGTCGTCCCGATGCCGACATTTCCCGAGTTAGTATTATAGACATTATTTCCACTTGCAGCCCACAATGTTCCTCCTGATGCAGCACTATCTACATATGACTTTGTGGCAGCATGTCCTGCAGCTGTTGGAGTCCCCACCAAGACAGGTTGGGTAAACCGTCCTGTACCACTGACATCTAGTTTATACCCTGGAGCAGTCGTCCCGATGCCGACGTTGCCGGAGCTGTCTATTTTTACGCGGTCTGCTGCCGCAGTACCTATTATTAAGGAATCATCCACATGACTATAAAATAAGTATCCTCTTGCCTGAACACCAGAATCTCCAAAATCCAAAGATGAAGCACCTGCTGTTCCCCCAATAAGGGCAAGCCTACTTCTATCTGCTGTGTTAATATTGTTTTGTAAAATCATTTCCGTGCCAGTAAGTGCAACAGGAGCTGTACCATCACCATCTGAGACATGAAACAATGCCCCCGGACTCGTCGTCCCAACCCCTACATTCCCCGCACTATAATAAATATCCGATCCACTCGCCGTCCACTGTCCGGTATCCTGCAAGGTATCGAGACAATTTCCCGCGCCATCACAGATGGTACCCGTGGAGGCGATATTTCCGGCCACGTCTAATGCTTCAGTAGGGGAGGCTATGCCGATTCCGATATTGCCGGAAGCATGGATAGACCCTAAAGAAAAATAATGATTTGGGTTGTCTATCGAAGTGTCATAGATTTTGTTATCGTTGATAACGGTTGGCATCGCCCCCTGCGCGAATTCCGTGACATTCAGATCAATGTCATCAGAAAGAGTGGTATAGCCATGAACTATCAATGTGGCATCTCCATATCGTGCGGTTTTGGTATAGACTCTCAAATACCCATCAGCCTCATCGGTTACATAAACTTCTGAAGGATAGCTCACAAGGTTGCTACTCTGATCGCGCCAATGAGAAATAATCGGGCTTGCGGAGTCTCTCCATTTGGTAATATTAAAGTGTATCGTTTCCTGCCCATTATCAGCAGGGCCAAAATTGTTTCCATTTACCAGATCAAATTGCAGCGTCTGATAAGAAGATGTTTTGTTTATTTCGGCTAATAAATACCATCGGGTTTCCCCGTCTGCCCCGTCTCCTCTTTGTAATTTTGTAATAGCATACCCATTATCAGCTATAAAATCTCCGACTACATGCAACTTTGCCCCCGGACTAGTCGTCCCGATGCCAACATTGCCCGCATTTGTTATAATCATTCTATCAGTCCAATCATTTCCAGTAGTTGGTCCTGTACTAAATTGAATATAATTATTTCCATGAATACCTATAATTCCTCCAGCTGCCTGACTAATGTATCCTTGAGCATTTGAATTTCCATAGGCTTCAAAATTAATGACCGGTGTTGATAGACTGTCATCGGTTGCTTTTATTTGTAAAGGACTTGTCGGACTCGTCGTTCCAATCCCCACATTTCCCGTCACATCATCCCGAAAAAAGCTCTTGATCGTATTGATGATCGAATTGAAATCCGAAATCGTCAGGTTTCCTCCAGCGGTTTTATCACTCACACTCGTCACATCATAGACCGTCGCAAAAGCAGTATTACAAAGCAACGCCATCAATGCTCCACAGGCAAGGTACTTTTTGACACGAGGAGAAAAAGAAGGGCGATTCATAAATCGTTTTTGTGGGTTTTTCTGCGTAAAATTCTACCACAAAACCTTTGTTAGGGTGAAAATAATTCGCCTTATTTCGTGTTGATTTTTGAGGCAAAAGGTTTTCTTTTCGTACTTATTAAAATTTATATTTCATCTTCCATTCAAATTAAAGTTCATGAGCAATAAAGAATCTTCAATTATCAATTATCAATTTTTAATTTTCCTTCTCCCTCTTTGACAAAGATGAAGGGAGAGGGTATTTAAGCGGCGTTGCCAAAAAAGGAAGAGGATTGCTTCTCCTCGTTTTGGCGAGGCTCGCAATGACGGGATTCAAATAGAAAGACCGGTCTTAGGGGATAATTTTAAAATCTCCCTCCAACTCCCTCTTTGCGAAAGAGGGAGGGAATATCTCTCCTTATTTTTTCACAAACATATAGATCGAATGTGGTGTTGCTTCTCCTTTGGGGCTGAGCTGGTATCCGTAGATCCAATTGACTAATTCCGAGCAGATGTAAGCCTCATCATCGGTGGGAGGAGGCTTGACGAGCCCCAGAGAAAATTTATTCATTCCTGTCCAGAAAAAATGTCGCACGTCGTATTTTTTGGCCACTTCATCAAGTATTTTTTCCAGAGGCTGTACGGGTTTGAGAGGACAGGGGAGGATTTCGAAATTCTGTCGACGTTCATTGAGCATGCCGACATCAACTCCTTTCCAATTGCTTTCTACAAAAAGAATCCTTTTTTCAAACGTGCCGAGGATCATCCCGACATGTCCCGAGTCACTTCGTCCATCAAAAAATCGAATCATTCGGCTCAGAAGTGAATCATCGCGAAAGAAGATAAAGTCGCCAAAATCGGCTTTCATGCACTATCCCACGAGAGGTTTTTCTCCCAAAGGAGAAAGAATGTAGGTCATCAGCAAAATCAAGGCAGCAGACAGAGCGACCATAAACAGGGCAACAGTGCGCTCTTGTTTTGGTGTTTTGCAGTAGCCCCACAGACTAAAAACAAAAGCCGCAATCGGAAATATCAACATAATAGTCAGATACAGGCTATCAGGGATACTGTAGTACAGGGGCATCAAAATGACATCCCGAAAGAAATCATACAGAATATCAATCCAGATCAGGGCAGGCAGAAGCGCGAAAAGCAAACTCAACGACAACAACCGCTTGTAGCCTTCGTGTTTTTTATGAAAATAGAACATGTGTGTTTGTTTTCTGAATTGTACACCACTCACAAAATACGGGGCAAATAAAAATTTACGCGGCAAAGAGATTTAGAAGCCAACTGATGAGAATGACCTGCGGGACAGTTACCAAAGGAAGAAAAAAAGAAATTTTCCAGCTTTTGGTTGTTTCTTTTAGGGACATGATTTCCGTATAATCCGTCGAGACCCCAGTCATCAGAAACGCAAAAGCATTTCCAGGAGCACCCGCACGATTGAGAATATCCGCGGCAATGGGCGTTGATCCTTCACTGCATACTTCGAGTATTGTGGCAATGATGACGGTCATTCCGAGTCCCGCCAGAGTCGGCCCGAAGAACTGCTGAAACATTTCCGGGGTGAGGAATGTTCGCAGAAGCCCAGCCAGGACAACCCCCAAAAATATCCACCGCAATATCATGCGTGATTCATGCCAGGCAGTTTGACCGAGCTCTTTGGTGAATTTTCCGGACCAAGAAAAGGATTTCCAATCAGATTTCGCTTCTTTCCAGAAACGGAAATCCTGTGGTAGTTCGAAATGATTGGGATTTTGGGGCAGTATTTTTTTTCGTACCAAAATATCAAAAATAATACCGGAAATAATGGCGATAACCATTGACAAGAGAAGCAGGGTTATCATCCATTTAAATCCTACCAAAGCCCACAAAATTAAAGTAAGAGAAAGAGAGTTCCAGGGACTGGCGATCAGAAATGCCATCATTTGTCCCAGACTTGCTCCTCGCTTGTAGAGCTGCATACCGACGACCAAGATTCCGTGTGAGCAGAGATCCAAGAGTATTCCTCCGGCTGTAGCGCGCAAAATTCCCCCTAGCGTGCCCGGTTTCCCGAGGACCGACATGATGTATTTCTGCGGGAGCTTTGCTAGAAAGCCGACAAAAAGTATTCCCAGTGCGAGCCCCCACCACATTTTATTGATCAGTTCCTGCACTGCCTGCGTAAAATCCGGCAAAAAGGGAATCGATTGAATTTGTTCGGTAAAAAATAATTGTGCTCCGTACCCCAATGTCACGAGCCCTAGTGATCCCCACAGCAACCAGTCAAATTTCTTTTGCACATGGCAACTCGGGCATGATTGATTTTCTGGGGAATGTTGATGAGAGGACGAATTGTGATGTTGGTGTGCCATTTAATCAGAAGGAAGAGATTGCAAAGCGGTGGTCAGTTTTTGATTTACTTTCTCCGCAATGGGCTGCAAATCAGGATTTTGGACGACTTTCATGGCTGTGGGGACATCAATAGCCGCAATAAAAACAGATTTATTTTTTTGATAGACGATTATATTGCAGGGGAGGAAGAGACCGATTTCAGTTTCTGTCTTGAGTGCTTCGTCTGCCAATGGGGGATTACATGCTCCGAGAATAGTATAGGGCTCCATATCTTTTCCGAGCTTTTCTTTTATTTTCTGTTGGATATCAATCTCACACAAAACGCCAAAACCCTCATTTTTGAGTGCTGCTTTTACAGCAAGGAGAGCATCTGGGAATGATCCAGAGAAACGAATACGAAAGGAATATCGAGAAGAATTCATAACCTTATTTATTTTATGAATAGGGTTTATAACCCTAGCACGAAAAAAAGAAAAAGAAAAAATTATTTCGATGGAAAAACATTCATTAGCGGCGCTTTTGAAATGGCTTTAGTATGGTATTTTTCAATGACAGAAACATAAAATTCTGGATTCGAAATATTTTTTAGAGCGATGTTTGATTTGAGAAGTGGATTTTCTAAGACAGTTGTCCCATAACGAAGGAAACGTCCAAAAATATTTTGTGATATTTCGGTCGATTGGATTCCTCGGATATCATAGGAAGTAGATTTTTTGGAAAAAATTCCTTCAAAAAGAAGAATTTCTTTGGGGGTTATGACATATTCGGTCGTATTCCAACGCAGGAAAAGAAAAAATATCCAACTCGCATTAAAAAAATGAAATATGATTAATTCCAGAACTCCAAGGGAGGAATTTTCCATAAAAAAGGGATGAATTTCTGATAAGAGAGTTATCTTTTGAAAGGTAAGATGAAGCAAGATAATGCATATTTCCGCTCCAAACATTTTCGTCAAAAGGAGCGCACTGCTTTGCTTCATTTCATAACACTGAGAATCATGATAATTTGTTTTCATGGGAATAGTAAGAATTATTTCAAGTCCTCACCCGGGTTCGAAGTCGGTTAGAACTCGGGTGAGGGTATTTCATTTGGTTATTCTTCCACGATAATTTTTCCACTCATTTCGTGATGGCCACGACCACACATATTGGCACAGAAAAACTCAAATTCTCCGACTTTGTCAGCCGTGAAAATAGCTTCAGATTTATTGCCGAGCTGGAATGCAGGAATGGTAATATTATGCGTGGTATCGAGATTATTGACGACGAGACGCACCTTTTCCCCTTTTTTGACACGGATAATATTTGGCGAAAACTCAAATCTCTGGGCATCAATATTAATTGTTCGCACAGATTCATTATCGGAGACCGTTTGCTCGGGCTCATTTTCAAAGTTATTCATGGCGTCATGATCATGGTCATGATCATCATGATCTTCTTCCATACCAGAAGGACATTCGGGAGTTGTGCAGAGAGTGGGTTTTGAGGCGGGAATTTCTTCTGCAGAAGAACCGGAAGTACAGCCAAAAAGAAACAGAGAAAAACCGAGAACGAAGAGAAATTTATGCATAAGGAAAGAAATAATAAGACAAAGAAAGAGTCGCTGAGAGAAGACCAATATCGCGAATACCGATATCAGAAAATCCAACGACGAAAAGAATGTGAACTAAATGGAGGGAGAGCAGGCTCGCTGCCCAAAATCTGGTTTTGGGGACGAGGAGCAGGAGTGCCAAAAGGATTTCTCCTGCTCCGGCAATGGCCAGCCATTGTTGGCCACTTATTCCTCCAAAACCCTGCTCTAGTGAAGCGGGCAGAAATCCCATCCAAAAAAGAGGATCAACCCATTTTTGGATTCCAAACCAGAGAAACACGAAAGCTATTCCTCCCAAAAGGATGAAGAAAGCACATTGAGAACGAGAATATGTTTTCTGCGTTTTCATGAGGTTTGCTGTTTAAGAAGGGTTTTCTCTCGGAGCATATCGAAGAAAACCGGAATTACCAAAAGCGTTGCACTGATGGATGTTATGAGTCCTCCCACGACCACCACAGCCAGAGGTTTCTGAACTTCAGCTCCCACGCCCGTGGAAATGAGCATCGGCAGAAGCCCCAAGATCGAAGTAAAAGCGGTCATGAGGACAGGCCTCAGGCGTCGAGTAGCGCCATTGAGAATTGCATCATGAACAATTTTTTTGTTCAACTTACGAACTGATTGTATTTTTTCTTGGAGTGCATTTTCCAGATACAAAACAATGACGACTCCTGTTTCTACCGCATTTCCAAAAAGAGCAATCAGTCCTATCCAGACCGCGACAGAAAAGTTGTACTGCGCCAAAAAGAGAGACACAATTCCTCCGATCAGACTCAAAGGAATAGCCAGCATGACGATAGAAACAAGCCCCAAGTCTTTATAGGTCAGAAAAAGCATGAGGAAAATTAGGAAAATAACACTCGGAACGACCCAAGAAAGTCGGGCTTTGGCGCGAATTTGATTTTTATACTGACCATCAAATTCCAGATTGTAGCCAGCGGGTAATTCGAGATTTTTTTCCAGATGTACTTTTGTTTCTTCAATAAACGAAATGAGATCTTTTCCGCTGACATTCATCTGTACTGCGCCACGAAGTTTTCCGTTTTCACTGTGCAGTACAGCGGGTCCTTCTTCCATGGTAATATTCGCTACAGCAGAAAGAGGAATCTTTTCTCCGCGATGGCCGATGAGGGGAAGTGATTTTATAGTTTGTACATCTTCTCGATATGGACGCTGAAACTTGAGTTCTATTCCATAGTTTTCTCGTCCTTCGATCGTACGAGCGATCATTTTCCCACCGGTTCCGATCTCGACCGCATCCAATGCTTGGCTTTTGGAGATTCCATATTGAGCGAGCTTTTCTTCGTCCAGATCAATATTCAAATATCGCAGGCCAGAAGTTCGTATCGCGACCACCCCTGTCGCTCCAGGAACAGAAAGCATTTGATTTTCTATTTCCAGTGCGAGGTCTTCAAGGGTTTTGGCATCATCTCCGAAAATTTTGATGCCGACCTGCGCCCTGATACCAGTTGAGACCATATCGATGCGTCCAATAATGGGCTGTGTAAATCCACTCCAGAGCTTGGGGATCTGGATACGCTGATTCATTTCGCTGATCAGTTTTTCTTTGGTCATGTCTGATCTCCATTCTGATTTTGGTTTGAGCGTGATAAATGTCTCGATCATGGCAAGTGGCGCGGGATCGGTAGCCGTGTCTGCTCGACCGACTTTTCCGACGACTTGTTGAACTTCCGGAAATTGAGCAAGAATTCTGTTTGTTTCGAGGAGAAGCTCTCGTGCTTTTCGTTCCGAAACATCCGGGACTGTCATAGGCATATACATGATCGATCCTTCGTCTAGTGGCGGCATGAATTCAGAGCCGATATTGGTGGCCAAAATTCCCGTACCAACGATCAAAACGCCCATTGTGATAAAAACGGTTTTTCGTGCTGTGAGTGCTTTTTTCAGAAGCGGTTCGTAGTATTTCTGAAAGAAAGAAACCGTTGGGATTTCTTGATCCTCGCGGAGTTTTCCCTTGAGAAAATACAGACAAAACAGCGGCACAAAAAAGAGTGAGGCGATGAGAGCTCCCAACATCGCAAAAATATTCGTAAAGGCGAGCGGAGAGAAAAGTTTTCCTTCCATTCCTTGAAGCGAAAAAATAGGAACAAAAGAAAGTCCGATAATAAAAATGGCAAAAACAATAGGGGCCCCTACCTCTTGGGTTGAGGCGAGAATGGTTTTGAATCGATCAGGAAAAGTTTTGGCTTTTGTCTGGAGCAATTTTTGATAGGCATTTTCGGTCACGACAATAGCACTGTCCACCATGGTCCCGATAGCAATCGCAATTCCCCCCAGACTCATAATATTGGAAGGGATTCGAAAAAGGTACATACAGAGAAATGTCATCAATACCCCAAAGACAAGTGCTATTCCGGTAATAATCGTTGCTCGACCGTGCAGCAGAAAAACCCAGAGCACAATGCCAGTGATAAGGAGCATTTGAATCAGAATATTGCGGAGGGTATCAATCGAATTCCGAATCAATTCTGTCCGATCATAAAAAGGCTGGAGAAGAATTCCCTCGGGGAGACGAGATTCTATCGCGGGAATTTTTTCTTTGACCCGTTCAATAACTTCCAGTGGGTTTTCTCCGTATCGCATTACGACAATGCCACCGACTTTTTCTTCTTTTTCGTTCGCCAAAACGCCTCGTCGGAATTTTCCGCCGATCCGAACCGTCGCTACATCACTGAGTAGCAATGGGCTTTGGTCTGCTTTTTGTCCGAGGACGAGAGATTGTATTTCTTCGGATGATTCAAAAAATCCAATTCCCTGAATGGATATTTCCCGTTCCCCGTATTCGAGAACTTTTCCAGAAACATTGTTATTGGCCTGCTGAACGGATTTCATCACATTCATCAAAGACAAATTGTATTGCTCCAGTTTTATTGGATCGAGCAGAACCTGATAGGTTTTTACGTGTCCTCCCACAGAAGCTACTTCGGCAACTCCCCCCAAGCTCTGGAGTTCGTAACGAACCACAAAATCTTGGAGAGAACGGAGTTCGGTAAGAGAATGGGTATCGCTCTCCAGCGTGTACATAAAGATATGACCGATTCCGGTCGCATCGGGTCCCAGAAGGGGAGTGACCCCATCGGGCAACTGCCCTTTGATAACATTGAGTCTTTCAGCAACTCGATCCCGCGCAAAATAAATGTCAGTTCCGTCTTCAAAAATAACCGTCACCATTGAAACTCCGAGCATAGAGCTGCTCCGAACAGATTTCACTTTTGGCAGTCCCTGCATGCTGACAGTAATCGGATAAGTAACCTGATCCTCAATGTTTTGTGGTGATTGCCCAGACCATTGAGTGAGCACAATCACCTGATTTTCTGAGAGATCAGGAATCGCATCGACAGGTGTTTTATAGACCGCGATTATTCCCGCAAGGGTCAGTATCAAAAAAAGAAGGACTGTTAAAAATCGATTCTCCAATGCCGATCTGATAAGTGTATTGATCATGATTCAGAAGGGCTAAGAGAAGATTCTTTTTCGTGGAGAGGAGTGCTTTTCCGAAAAAGAGAGGCAGAAGGATTGACAATGACATTGCTCTCCAGAGTTAGGCCTCCTCGAACATCGCTGTATTCACCGTCTTCCGCCAAAACAGTTACCGGCACCTGCCAGATATTTTTTTCTTCGTCTTGTATCCAAAGAAAATATTCATTTCTGCGTCTTTTGATGCTGGAGGAAGGGACAGCAAAAACAGCATTTTCGGTATTTGCGATTTCCACAAAAACGCTTGTATTGTGCGGAAGCAGAGGTGACTCATCTTCCGGCACAGCATGAATCATTGCCGTCCGAGATCGTTGGTCGATGGAGTCCGCTTTTCGGGTTATCGTGGCCGAAAAAGATTCTGATTTTCCAGGAATGGAAAATTGAATTTTGTCTCCTTCTTCGATCCAATCAAACATGCGTTCGGGAAGACCAAATCGAATTTCCGAATGGGTTGTTTGCGCTAGATTTGTATTGGCGCCAATGATTTCAAAAAGAGCTTGAGAAGGATGAACCATATGACCGACATCGGTCATGCGGGCAACGATTTCTCCAGAAAAAGGAGAAACAACTTTTTCATGCCCGCTCCGAACCAGTTCGTTCTGATAGGCCGCTCGTGCGACTTCCAGCCTATTTCGTGCTTCGTCGATCGAACGCTCAGCTTGAGATTGACTCAGTGTGAGATTCTTTTCTGCGGTCTGAAGTGACGATTGTATTTTCTCGGCGGTCAGCAGGGTGGTATCCAGTGTGTCTTGAATTTGGAGAATACGTGATTGACTGGATTGGAGGGTCTGAATGTGCTGAGAAATTTGTGCTTCTGAATGAACGCTCGAAACAGAAGCGGTTCGGTACAGAACTTCGATTTCATCCAGCAATAGATTGAGCGTTTGCAAATATTCTCTGAGTTCCGTGCGACGCTCTGCTCCTCGGGGAGTGTCAGAAAAACTTTTCTCTTTGCGTTGTGCTTCTTGAAAGAGCTGAAAAACTTTGTTTTCTTGCAGAGAATTATTGAAGTTTCCGACAATACTGAGCGACGAATTTCGCGCTTGCAGAGAATCGCCGAAAAGAACTCGTTGAATATTCTGCATAATCTGAAAAGCTGCACTTTCCGCTTGATCATATTGCTGTTCTAGCATACTTCTTTGTGTGCCAGAATTTCCGAGTGTTGTTTCGAGTTGCGTTGCCACTTGAGAAAGATTTTTCTCGGCGACACCGATTGATTCTTGAGAAACATTCTGTGCATTTGCCAATGCTTCTTGAGCGGTCAGAAATTCCGCACGAGCTTTTGCAATCTGAGAAGATCCTTGCCCTTCTACACCTGGAGGAAAAAGAAAAGCAATGGTTTGTCCAGTAGAAATAGTATCTCCGACGTCGACTAAGATATCTTTTATGATTCCTTCCCGTCGAGGATGGATCATGGCAAAAGTATTCGAATAAATACTGCCGAGAAGTTTTTGTGTGGAGAAAGCAGGGGAGAGCTCGGGATGAACCAGAGCGTATGATTCTTCTGTTTTTTGGAATGAGAAATTATTTTCTTCAGAAGAGAAGAAAATCCATTTCACACTTCCCGCAAGAACCAATATCGCTATATATATCCCTCCTTCCCACCAAGTGATGGGGTTTTTATTCCAGAGTGATTTCATAGGAAAAGGGGATTAGTGATTCATTTGAGAGTGATCCATGCTGTGTCGCAGATGGTCTTCAATCGACATATTCATGCGAGCGGCAGCTTGTTTTTGTTCTTGAAATTCTTCTATGCTCAGGCCGTATTTTTCAGCCATGTCAGCATCAGTCATGGCTTTTTCGCCACAACCAAGAAGAAAGAAAGAGAATAAAAAAACGAAAACGAATGTGAATTTTTTCATAGGGAAAAAGAAAGTAAAAAATACAGAAAAGAAAATTCAAAAGATTCGCTTTCGATCTAAACGATCAAAACGGTTGATGGTATGTGGATGGAAACAGGAACAGAGAAAAACCTGTCGGGGGGTTTCCACTCGAAAAGGACAAAAGATTTATGAGACAAAAAGAATTCTTGGAATGTATCAGTAAAAATTATGTGTGCATTTTTCAGTGTCTCAAGGAGATTGTTTTCCCCGTATACAAATTTTTTTTCCCAGGTTTCAGCAGAGAGTTCGCAGGCATGGCAATCTTCTCCTGAAAGAGGCATTTGCTTTTCGATTTCTTTTTGGTGGCAGGGAGCAGGCGTTGCCGCTTCTGCGTTTCCTCCTGCAAAATTCATAAATGTAAAGCAAGCAAGAAGTAAAAACTTGCCAATGAGCAGTGTTCCTGCAGAGAAGATTTTCATTCGGGGCAAATTTT
The DNA here is from genome assembly GCA_021734395.1 of Candidatus Altimarinota bacterium. Taxonomy (GTDB): domain Bacteria; phylum Patescibacteriota; class Gracilibacteria; order UBA4473; family UBA4473; genus JAIPGI01. The sequence goes on along the minus strand of JAIPJB010000003.1, from coordinate 167,104 downwards.
AGGGAAGAAGAATGAAAAATCAAATAAAGATTCTTCAAAAATTGAGAAATTTTTTATTCCAGACGGGGTTTTCCTTGCGTGAGCAAAAAAAGAAGGATAGCATCACCTTATGAATGAGAATATATTTCATTCTTCAGGAGTGACATTGCACTCATCAGTTGTATTGGTAATTTTTAAGATTGTTCTTTTACAGGTTTTTTTTGTAGGGATTTATTTTCTTCTTTTGTGGCAGCTGAATGCACTGAGTCCTGCTCCATTGAAATCGGGAGGAATTATTCTTTTTCTTGTTTTGCAGTCGGTTCAGCTTTTTTGGAGTTTGGCGCTTTTTATGCGTTGGTTTTTTCGCTATTATGAGTTGACCAGTAAAGAAATCATTTTTTATCAAGGGGTTCTTTTTCAGCAGAGGAAGTCCTATTCACTCGAAAAAGTCGAAACAGTTACCATGGAGCGCAGTATTTTGGGGCGACTCCTGAAATACGGGACGGTTTCGGCTGAGCTCTATATGTCAAATGCGCGATTTGCTATAAAACTTCAGGACATTCCCGATCCAGAAAAATATGTGCGTATGCTCGAAAAAGCTATTGGAGATTTTGGAACCCAATCTTCATCGAATGATGATTAGAGCCATTTTTTTCGTTTGAGTGTCCACAGAATTCCCAAACCAAGTATTCCCATCCCTCCTAAAACCAGAGGATATCCCCACTTCCAGGTAAGTTCGGGCATGTATTGAAAATTCATTCCGTAGATTCCGGCAATAAGGGTGAGTGGTAAGAAGATAAGCGTGATAAGAGTGAGTGTTTGCATAATTCGATTGGTTCGAGTACCGACCAAAGAAAAATAAAGCTCAAAAAGTCCCTGCACACTGTCAAGAGCTGTTTTACTCAATTCGTTTACTTGGATACAGTGGTCATACAGATCTCGCAGATAAAAATCAACGACTTTCTTTTCTCGTCCTTCGAGTTCCTCGCGAAAATTTTTCACTAGTTCCAAAACCGGCATAGTCATTTTACGAAAGGATAAAACTTCATTTTTCAGGCGGTGGATCTTATTGAGAAGTACTTGACTCTGATTTTTGGAAACTTTTTCCTCCAGATGTTCGATTTGATCGGTCAGAATTTCCAAACTGGAAAAATAGTGATCTACTATGACGTCCAAAATATTATAGGCCAAATAAGCGATCCCGTGCTGACGGAGTCGGCTGTTTTTATTTTCAAGTCTTTTCCTGAGCAAGTGGAATAACTGACTATCACTTTCTTCAAAAGACAACAGAAAAGAGTCACCGACAATGAGGCTGATTTGTTGTGCATTAATGGTGCGAGAAGATCCTTCGTGCTGAAAGTTTTTGAGTGTGACAAAAAGATATTCGTCGTAGGCTTCTATCTTTGATCGTTGACCAGTATTCGCAATATCTTCCAAGACCAGAGAATGAAGCTTGAACTTATCTCCTATATCTCGCAAAAATTGGACATCGCTTACGCCGGTGACAGCAATCCAAAAGTTGGAATTCTTTTTTAGTACAGGAAAAGAGTCTTCATCACGAAGTGTTTGGGCATGGTGTTCTTTTTGAGTATATCGAGAAATGTGGATATTGGATTTTTTGGTTATGTCACCAGTATAAACAATGGACCCTGGAGGGAGTCCTGTTTTTTGCGCAAAAAGAGAGGCGTGTTTTTTCATAATGTTTTAGTGATGCATGTCTTCAGGATTTATTTTTTTTGCTTTTCCGGCAGAAAAAAGAGTTTTCTCTTGAGCGAGAAGATTAATTTGCTTTTCTTTATCGACGAGATTCAAAAATGATTCCACAATATCTGTGCGAACTTCTTCTTTCTGATCAAGATCTACGAGGTACCGAGCTCGCAGTTGGAGCTGGTTATTTTCAATATCAACCCAAATACGTATTTTTTGTTCATTTTCAGTAAAATGATAATTTCTTTGAAGTTTTGTGTTGATATTTTTTACAAACTCATCTGACTTTTTGTTCTTTTGTTGAATGATTTTTTTAAGCATAGTTTTTGCTTTTTCGATATCACTCTCGGCTGAAAGAGGGAAGGAAAGATATTCCTGTATCAGTCGATAACAGCGGGAGAAATTTACAATCGCATCTTCGAAAATGAATTTATTGGGAAAAGAAATAAGTTTTCCTGTTTTTTCGCCATCTAATAATTCGTACAAAACCGTCACAAAAGGTCCTACTTCTCGTACTTCGCCATGAGATTCTCCCACACGAATGATATCACCTATTCGATATCCGCGATCAGTTCCGATCGCAAACCATCCGATAAAAGAAGAGATTGAATCCCGAACCGCAAAAGCTAGCCCAGTACCGAGTAATGCCAGAAAAGGAAGGAAATTAACAAATTGGGAGAAGATAATGCCGATGACAAAAATCCCGATGATAATATTAAAGATCGCGCGATTGAGTCCTAGGAGAGCATGCTTTCTTTGGTCGTGTAATTGGAGTCGTGAAATAATTTTTCCAAATCCGAAACGAGCTAAAATAAGCAACAAAATAATGCTCAAGAAAAAAGCAACGTTTTCGAGCACTTTTGAGATTTGCGCTTGAATCAGTTGTCTTTGTCTTTCGATTCCTTCCTGAATATCTTCAATTTCTTCTTCGAGTATGACAATGTTTTTTTGTTGTTTTTCCTGTCGGGTTTCATATGTTTTTTGGAACGGAATTTTTTCTTGTTGAAGTGCTTGAATTTCTTCTTTGATAACACTGATTTTTTCCGGTGTCAGTTCGCCTTCTTTGAGAAGAGTTTGTCTTTTTTCAATTTGTTCATCAATACGACTGATTTCTTTGAGACTGGGGAAGTCAAAGTTTTTTTCAAAGTTTAGGTTGACCTGTTTTGTGGTCAGTTGTTGGCGCAATGTTTGGAGATCGTCCCACGCTTTTATGAGTGCTCTGAAAGCGCCACGAACTCCTTGTTCAGCGGCGGGTTCGGAAGTCGCGGAGAGAAATGGGGCGGCGGAAGTATTGAGCGGAGCGAATACCAGAAAAGCCACTGCAAACGGCAGAATAAAAAATCTTACCAATCGAGATTTCATATCACGATAATAATATTTTTAATGTCTGGCGCAAGCATGTAACTATTGAACAAATTTTTTGTTCAATAAAGACTGGTTTTTGCATTTCAAAAAACCGCCTGAAATATCAAGCGGTTTTGTGAGTAAACTTCCTGTGATTAGGAAGCGAGAGCAATGTTTTCAGCTTTTGGTCCTTTGTCGGACTCGCCCATATCAAAGGTAACAACGTCACCTTCTTTGAGACTTTCAAATTCAACACCATTCAAATCGTTGGCGTGAAAGAAAACATCTTTCGATTCTCCTTCGGGAGTAATGAACCCGAATCCATTCAATAGCTTTTTAATAGAGCCTTTCATGTTGAGAAGAGGTTAGGAAATAAATTTTGCATCGTAGGAATTTATTTTCAAAACCCTTGAACGCGTATTGTTTATACAAAAAAAAAGAAAAAAAGCAAGCAATACTTGTGGAAAAGACGAAAAATGCTTTCTTTAGAGCTTCTCTTGTAGAAGTTTTTCTTTCTTCTTTCGATTCCATTTTTTTACGTGTATTTCTCTTTGCATCGCTTCTTTTTGTGTCTCGAATTCTTCCCAATAAATAATCTTTACCGGACGACGCCCAGCAGTAAATTTTGCTCCTTTTCCTTGATTATGTGTTTTCTCTCGTTCTTGAATATTTGTTGTATATCCCGCATACAAAGAACCATCGCTACATCGAGCGAAGTAGAAAAAATGCTTCATGTTTTTATTATAGTCCTTCGAACTCGCTGAGTATATTCACTCAATTACTTGCGTTGATATTTGATTATCCTTGATGATTGTAAGAGTGGTCGGATGGTGCCGCGGGGTAGAATTGAACTACCGACACATGGATTTTCAGTCCATTGCTCTACCACTGAGCTACCGCGGCGTTATCGGTGAGGACTTCGTTTGAGTTCGCGGTTGATTTCGTCAACAGCTTCCCATACTTCGTCACACCTCCTCTCGCTCGTTCCACTCTGGTGAAACTCGCGTTTTTCAACATCTTTAAGAGCGGAGGAATTGTAGAAAAAGAGCGGGATAGGTCAATTTTATTTCTGGGGAAGAACCAGAATGTCAGTTTTTTCTTCTCCGACCATCGTTTGGGTGACCGTTATTTCGTCCTCTTCTGCCATACGAGCGCCAGATTCGATCATTTTAGGAAAAAAGGACTGATCACCTCCTATTAAAGTCATTCTCGGATCGAGTGTTTCGATCATTTCTTTTGCCTGTTTGACCCCGAATTTTTCGCTCAAACAAACAAAAACAATATCAACATTTTCGCCTAATTTTTCAAAGAATTCAGTTGAAGGCTTACTTTCCAATGATCCCAAATGCACCAAACACACATTATCAGCAGTGACTTTATACACGACATTTTCTGGTCGCGAATAAAATCCTCGCACCAATATGCCTGAAATTTCGAACTCTCCAGGGAGCGAGAGCACTTTTTTTATATCGGTCAGTTTTTTCGTGTTTTCCTCCAATGCACCGGAGTTGGTTGCGAAATCATATTTTTTGCTGGGGGCAGAGCCAGAAGGGTCGAAGAGAAAAGAGGCATCTTTGGTTTGCACCGAAAAACAATTTTCACCGTGGAATTGAATTTTCATTTTTTTGGGGTACTGTAACGCGCGGGATACTACTCGAAATTCTTAAAAATGAAAACTCTTTTGCAGAAAAATATTTCCCATCATGAGGCTTCTCTGCGTTTTGCGAGTGAATTGTATCAGCAGTATTTAGCACCGGAAAAAACGTGGACCGTGTTTTTTGAAGGGGGATTGGGGGCGGGAAAAACATTTCTGATTCGAGAAATACTTCGCTGTGCGGGAGTAGAAAAAGAGATACCGTCGCCAACATATGTTTTTCTGACTGAATATAAGCGAGAAAAACAGCAGTTTGCACATTTTGATTTTTACCGCCTGGCTGATCCACAGGAATTTTTTGTTCGAGGATTTGACGAAGTAGCTCAAGATGACAGTTTTCAGAAACTGGTCGAGTGGCCAGAAAAAATTAGCCCTCAGGCTCGACAGACTTTTTCTGGAACACATTTTACGATTAAAATTGACTACGGGGTAGGAGTCGGAATGAGAAAAATAAAAGTTCTCCAATGATAAAAAATCTAACACTTCTGACCGGAGAAGATGACTTCCGCCTGGGAGAGAGATTGCGGTACTACAAATCAGTGTTTTCCAAAAAATATCCCGAAGGGAATATCGAGATTTTTGATACAGAAAAATCACTTTTTGATCTGGAAAATGTGTGTTTTACGCCGAACCTTTTCGGAGGGAAGCGCCTGATTATTACGGAATCTTTTTGGAATTCAGATCATTTTGAGCAGGCTGAAAAGCAGAATTTTTTTGACCGATTGCCAAATTATGAACAGGAATGCACGATCCTTGCCGTAGAGCCAAAATTAGACAAACGTCTTAAGAGTACGAAATTTTTACGAGAACAAGCATCGGTCGAAGAGTTTCCTTCATTGGATGAGCAGGGGACACTTCGTTGGATAGAAAATTATACACAAAAAAAAGAAGGAAAAATCTCTCGGGCGAATGCACAATTGCTTCTCAGTCGATGCGGACCAAATCTCTGGAATCTTTCTCGAGAAATAGAAAAAATGCTGACTGCCGGAGAAAATGAAATCTCAGAGAAACTCATAAAGGAGCTCACGCTTCCGCATCCAGATACGGTTTTATGGGATTTTTTAGAAAGTTTGAGCAAAAAAAATGTTCAAGGGGCAATGAAACGATTTCATGATTTGCTGCATTCGGGAACAACCATCCATGAAATTTTTCCTATGATTGTTCGAGAAGTTCGAATCCATGCGCAGATTCGTGATGGACTAGACAAAAATATGTCGACGTCCCAGATTACTTCTCAGACCAAGCTCCATCCGTATGTGGTACAAAAAACACTTCCCCTCACAAAGCATTTTTCTCGGCAAAAAATAGAAATGATGTACGATGATTTATTCTCGATCGACCAAAAACTCAAAACGGGAAAAATTTCCATCTCGACAGATGATGCGTCAGAATTCGAATTGATTATTGAAAAGTTTATCCTTCGCGTTTGTCAATGAATACAATTTTTCCGGGTATTGCGGGAGCTTTTGTCGGGGGTATCTTGGGAAGTTTCACAACACTCCTTGTTCATCGTCTTCATTTCGAGGAAAAAGGTATTTTTTGGGGACGATCACGCTGTCCCTCCTGTCAAAAAAAGTTGGGGGTTCGTCAGTTAGTCCCTTTTTTTTCCTGGCTGTTTTATCGCGGACGATGTGCTTTTTGTCATCGATCAATATCTTGGTTTTATCTAGTAACAGAGCTTGTTTTTATAGCTTCATTTTTTATTTTTGTTCAAAAATTTTATTCAACAGATGTTTTTTGGCCTCTTCTTACAGCAGTCTTTTTCACACTGGTGCTTTTTGTCTACGATCTGCGTTTTTTGGAAGTAGATCGTCGGATTTCTTTTCCGGCTATTGGATTGGCTTTTATCTGGATATTTTTCCGTGATGCACCAGTGTCTGATTTTTTACTGGGAGGAGTTATTGGATTCCTCTTTTATGCCTTTCAGTATTTTCTCTCCCGCCACAAAAAAAATCCTTGGGTCGGAGCAGGAGATATGGAGTTGGGGCTTTTCGCGGGTCTTTTGGTAGGCTGGCAGCAACTCTTGGTACTCTTTTTTATTGCGTATATATTCGGGTTATTGGTGGCTTTGCCACTTCTTTGTACGGGTCAGGCTGATCGAAAAACACCACTTCCAATGGGTGCGTTTCTTATGCCAGCACTTCTTCTTTTTTTATATACAGGGGAAAAAATATTGCATTGGTATATTGATTTTTTTGGGTTGTCGTTTATCCTCTGAACAAAAAAAATGCTCAAAAATTTTCTCTTGACCGGTATTGTTTTTGTGCTCAGTGGAGGGATTTTATATACAACATTGCTCAATTTGGATCCTTTGGGACCTCAAAAAATAATCGCTCTTTTTGCTTTTTTTCTTTCTGCTTTTTGTGGTATTTCTTCGTTTATGACTTTTTTGTTCTTCTTTGGGGCGGAGCTTTTTCGGGGGCGAAAACTCGCCAGTCGAGCATTTTTGATCGCTCTTCGACGGGGGATTTTAACCGGATTTTTTGTTCTGGGGATTTTATTGCTCCAGTATTTTCGCTTTTTGGATCTTTTGGAAGTAGTGCTTCTGGCGGTCTTTTTGGCTTTGGTCGAATTTATTTTTTTGTCAGCCCGCAAAGGCTAATCTACAATAACAGCACATACAAACATGAGACGAACTAAAATAGTTGCGACGATTGGTCCCAAAACAGAGAGTTATGAGATGCTCCGCTTGTTGGCAGAATCCGGAGTGAATGTTTTTCGACTCAATTTTTCTCATGGAACTCACGAGTGGCATGGAAATGTCATGGATCGTATTTCTCGTCTCAATCAGGAAACAGGACGGCATTGTGCGGTGATGTTGGACACCAAAGGTCCAGAAATCCGTACGGGGGATTTGCGTGTCCCGATAGAATTGCGCAAAGGGCAGGAAATTATTCTGACTGTGGAGCATGGGCGTTCGGAAGAACTCGAAAAAATAACCGTCAATTATGATGCCTTTATCCATGATGTGGAAGAAGGGGATCGGGTTTTAGTTGATAACGGACTTATGACTCTTCAGGTCAAAAAAATACAGGGTAAAAATGTAGTGTGTGAGGTATTGGATGGCGGCACGTTGGGATCCCGTCGGCATTTAAATCTTCCCGGAAAAGATGTTTCGCTGGATTCTCTTACAGAAAAAGACTGGAATGATATCCGATTTGGAATAGAGAAAAAAGTAGACTTTTTGGCACTTTCTTTCGTACGGGGGCCCAGAGAGATTGAAACCGTCAAAAAATTTCTTCGAAAAGAAAAAGCCGATATTTCCGTCATTGCAAAAATTGAAACACTCGATGCGACCAAGCATTTAGCGGGAATTTTTGAAGCCTCAGACGGGATTATGGTGGCACGAGGAGATTTGGGGGCAGAAGTTCCCTTTACCCAGGTGCCGCTTCTGCAGTGGGAAATGGCTCAGATGGCAGGTCGATATCAGAAATTTTCCATTGTCGCGACACAGATGCTGGAATCCATGTCTCGCAGTCCGATTCCGACCAGGGCGGAAGTATCAGATGTTTTTGCGGCGGTTTGGCAGCGAAATGATGCGATCATGCTGTCGGGAGAAACCGCTATGGGAGAATTTCCACTCAAGGCCGTACAAGCGATGCATGATATTGCGATAGAGACAGAAACGAATTATCTGCGCAAAAGAGCTATCCGGAAAGTCGAACCAACCGATGAGCGCAGTGAATTCTGCAAAAATGCTGGAACAGCAGCTGAAGATTTGGATGATATAGCTGGAATTGTGGTGGTCACTAAAACTGGTTATATGGCGAATCTCATGGCAGCGTTTCGTCCTCGATCCCCGATATTTGCAGTGACAAATCAGGCTTCAACGGCTCGTCAGTGTGAGATTTTATGGGGGACAGAATCTTTTCTGGTACATTTCTCTGAAGATCCGGAAAAAACTATTGAACAGGCCGTTAAAGTTATTCTTGGCAAAAAACCAGAACTGAAAAAGAAAAAATATGTCTTGCTGTCTGATATTTTGGTGGGAGAAGCACTCATGCCGGCGGTTCAGATACGAACGTTTTAGAAAATCTTCAATCTTCAATCTTCAATTTTTAATTCTTTCAGAAATTTTCTTGACGCGGAAAAAATTCAGAATACAAAGGGGGCGGTTCTTTATGAAGTATTTCAGAGTCTTCTGAAAGAGAGGTATACCACCCCAAATAACATTATTTCACAAACAAACGGACGGAGGATATTATGATATCCAAAGGTATGTTTCCTGTTTCGAGTGGAGGAAGTCTTTTTCCTCACACAGTGCTGTTATTATTCCTGATTTTACTGGGAATAATTTTTTAGCCTTCTTTTCTTCTTTGTCGCAGAAATAGAAATATTTATTTTCTGCTACAAAAGTTCAGAGAGGCAGGTATGCCTCTCGCTTTCAGAGCACTCTATTGTGCTTCTATTTTTTCAAAACCACAGAAGGGTTGCAGGGCTTTGGGAATTTTCACCGAGCCGTCTTTTTGTTGAAAATTTTCCAATATTCCGATCAGCGGACGACTGGAAACAGCGGTGCCATTGAGTACATGAGCGTACACAATATCGCCATTTTTTCGGCGAATACGGATATTGAGCCGGCGAGATTGAAAATCTGTGCAAATAGATGTCGAAGTCATTTCCCGATATTTTCCCTGTCCGGGCAGCCAGGCTTCTAGGTCATATTTTTTGGCGGCGGAAACTCCTAGGTCTCCACAGCAAACATTGATCACCTGGTAGGGGATTTCGAGCTGTCGCAATAAATCTTCCTCGATTTCTCGGATTTCTTCGTGGAGAGCTTCGCTGTCTTCGGGCAGACAAAAGACGACCATTTCTACCTTCTCAAATTGATGCACCCGAAAAATACCTTTGGTATCTTTTCCGTAGCTGCCGGCTTCGCGGCGAAAGCATGGTGAATACGATACAAATCGAGCAGGCATGTGGTCTTCCTCCAGTATTTCATCTGCATAATAACTGACCATCGGCACTTCACTCGTCCCGATCAAATACAGATCATCTTCGCCGGGATTTACGATATAGTTTTCATCTTTGGCGAGATATCCGGTTCCAAAAATTGCTTTTTCTCGTGTCAGAAAAGGCGGAATAGTCGGGGAATACCCCCGTTTTGTGATTTCCCGAAAGGCCCAGAAAATCAGGGCTCTTTGGAGTGTTGCGAGCTCTTCCCGCAGATAATAAAATCGGCTGCCGGAAACTTTCGCGCTGCGCTCGGTGTCGAGGATACCAAGTTTTTCGCCAATTTCCCAGTGTTCGAGTGTTTTGAAATCAAATTCTGGCTTTGTGCCTTCGGTTCGTATGACGACATTATCTTCTTCGTCTTTTCCGTCGGGAGCAGAGGGGTGAGGTGGATTTGGAGTTGAACAAAAAATTTGTTCATAATTCATTTCTAATACTTCTAATTCTCCTTCTAGTTTTTTCTTTTCAGCAGAAAGAGATTTCATTTCTGAGAGAATTTTTTGTTTTTCGTCTCCTTTTAGTTGCGGTATTTTTTTGGATACCTCATTTTGTTGGGCCGCAATCGATTCGATCTTCTGGATCTTTTCCCGTCTTTTTTTATCGGTATCCAAGAGTTTTTCTATTGCTGAGGCAGGGACTCCTTTTCGCGCTAGATCTTTTTTGAATGCATCGGGATTTTCGCGAATGGCTTTGATATCGAGCATGCCTGTATTGTAGATAAAAAAATTCCCGGAGCAACCGGGAATCTTTCTTTTTCGTTCTGTCAGCTATTCTCAATAATCATAGCCGGAAAAATAGAATTGCGAGAATGGTTGCCGATTGTAGTTGGGATAGACTTTCTTGTGTGTTCGGAGTGGATAGGTGTATTCGTAGGTGAGAGGGGTTGGCTCCAGGTATATTTCCGAATCATAATAGAGCTCTGTGGTTTGAATTCGAGCCGGATAGACCTTGATCAAATTTGATCGAAAGACATTTCCGGTGCGCGTATTTTTATATCCCGGCATAAAAAATTCAGCCCATACTTCACTGGGGGTTGTATTGGCCACCACACAGTCCAGAGTTCCAGCGCTGGATTCGGTGCACTTGAGTCCCCGTGAGTCATAATGCCATCTCCAGGTTACATTTTTGTGGGGCATCACAGACGTAAAATCCGGATAGAATTTAATTTTTTCCCCGACAGGGATGTTTTCAATATTTCCATACCGTGTCGAAGCATACGAATCAATCGTTTTGTCGCTTGTGATCTGGGCGTAAAAAGGTTTTTGAATTTCGACGTTGTAGCGATAGCGAGGGATATTTATCCGAGCAATCGTATCAGAGGGACAGGTTTTGTATTGATAGTGATATCCATAATCAACATATCGACCGCAGTCGTATGTATCAGAAAGGACGACCCGATCAACTACTCGTGGCGAGCGATAACAAGAAAGAGAATCATAGTCGGGATACGCCGCTTGTGCACCGAATACACCAAAAAAACTGCCGACAGCCAGAAGAAGAAATTTTTTCATGGGAAGGAGGGAAGACACTATCTTTTTAATTGTTTTGACTAAAACGTCAACTTTTTTCATTATTTTACTTGGGAAAATGTTTGACGAAAATTAAAATATGTTTTATAATAATATCTAATCTTTTTTTATGACAGCATCTATTTCCGAGCAAATACAAGGATTTTTGGAACGATCAAAAAAAATTCTCATTCTGACTCCTTCTCGCGCTACGATCGATGATCAGTGTGGAGGGTTGGCACTTCGGCAGATTCTCGAAAAACAAGGGAAAGAGGTATTACTGGTGAGTGAATCAGAAATTTCTCCTCAGCTTTCTTTTTTGTCAGAGACAAAGAATTTTCAAAAAAACCTCGGTTCTACGGGAGATTTTGTTATTTCTGTTTCCAATAAAAATTCTTCGGTAGAACGGGTCAAATATAATATGACCGAAGACGGGATCGATATTCTGCTCACGCCTCAAAACGGAAATTTTGATCCTTCGGATGTTTCTTTTCGGCAAGGCTCTCAGCAGTTTGATGTTCTTTTTGTTCTGGGTGCTGATTCGCTCTCTGAAGTCGGAAAAATATTTGAAAACACGCCTGATCTTTTTACTCGCATTCCGATCGTCAATATTTCAGCCTCTCCTTCTGCAGAAAGTTTTGGACGAGTAAATCTGATCGATCCTTCTCAAACATCTGTTTGTGAAATACTTTCTTCTTTTTTCAGGAATCAAAAGGATTTTTCTTTTTCCAAAGATATAGCCACGATGCTTCTGACGGGTATCATTGAAAGAACTGGTAGTTTTCTCAAGCCTACAACGAGTGCCAGCGGATTGGAAGCAGCATCAATTCTGCAACAAACAGGAGCAGATCAGTCTCAGATTATCGAGCATATTTTCAAAAAAAAATCACTGTCGACCTTAAAAGTTTGGGGACGAGTTTTGTCGAATCTCGAACTAGACACAGTTCATCGGCTTGCGTGGTCTGCGGTTACCAAAGCGGACTTTGAGTTGGTGGATTCGGAAGCTTCAGATACAGGTCCTATGATCGATGAACTTCTTCGCTATACCAAGGGAGCAGAACTCACGGCTCTTTTTCTCGAAAAGAAAGACGAAACTTTTGTACAGATACGAGCGTCTCATACGCCACTTGATTTTTCAGCACTCCAGAAATATCTCGGTGGCGCGGGGGAAATAGTTTCTGAGGGACTTGATATTCATCTCGAAAAAAAGTCAGTTGCGGAAGTGGAATACCAGATTCTTCAGCTTTTGGTGGATTTTCAGAAATCCAGGCTGCATATTGCTCCAGATATTGGTATCCAAAAGACAGAACTCAGCCCCGAAAATAAATCTCCCGCACAGACCAGTTTTCCGATATTACAGCACAGATCTCAACCGGAAGTTTCCCCGACGCCTCCGGCAGAAATACCGTTTGAAGCTCCCGGTCAGACCTCTCAGCCCGGTTATACTTCAGATGTGCCGACCGGTACACAGTCGGCCGAGGTCACACTCAAACCGGATGATTCCCGAATTCCGGATTGGCTGAGAAAAAAAGAATAATTTAGAGATCGCACTCGAAATCGTTGCTGAGTAAATGAAGATGAACATGGGGCACGACTTGTCCTCCCTCTTCATCCACATTCATGTGCAATTTGTAGCCCTGAAGTTTTTCTTGCTCGGCGATTTTTTTGGCGGCGAGAAAAAGTTCCCCGAATAAAGGTACATTTGAATCACTTACTTCTTTGGCGGTGACCAGGTTTTCTTTGGGAACGATCAGGATATGAGTTTTGGCTTTGGGTTTGATATCCCGAAAGGCGAGTATTCGTTCATTTTCCCAGACGATGTCCGCCGGTATATCGCCGTTGATAATTTGTGCGAAGATGTCGGTATCGAGAAAGGACATATCAATAAATAATGAATAATGAGAAATGATTCTCCAAGAAAAGCATAAAACTTTTTGGATCAGAAGAAAAGGTTGCCCGTACCAGACAAAGTTCAGTGCACAGAGACTGGTGCTCCCGGCAGGAATCGAACCTGCATTGATCCCTTAGGAGAGGATAGTTCTTCCATTAAACTACAGGAGCAAGAAGGAGATCCTGAAACAAGTTCAGGATGACAAGATAAAAAAAGAACATACAATTAAACTAATGAAACTCTACACAAAAGCAGAAATTTTGAAAGAAATTGATTCTTTTTTGAACAAAGAAAGTGTTCAAAAGAAAATTATTGAAATACTCGGTCCCACCGGGAGCGGAAAAACAGGATTCGCACTCGATTTGACGCAAAGATTCAAAAAGGCAGAAATCCTTTCCGTGGATTCTAGACAAGTGTATCGGGAGATCGATATCGCATCAGCAAAAATTTCCACCGAAAAACAGCAAGGAATTCCTCATCATGGATTAAACCTGATTGATCCGAATCAAGAAATGAGTGTCTATGAATTTCAGCAGTACGGATTTCGGATTATCGACGAAATCCTCTCACGGGGGAATCTGCCTATTCTTTGCGGGGGGACAATGCTGTGGCTGGATGCGATTTCTGAAAACTATCAGTTTGACGCCTCTCCGCGAGTAAAATCAGACCGCAAAGGGCCATCCCGATACGAGGTTCTCAAAATCGGTATTCATTGGACAAGAGAAAAGCTCTACGAACGCATCAATGCTCGTGCGAAAAAACAATTTGATGCTGGGCTGATCGAAGAAACGCAAAAAATTCTATCGCAATATACCTTATCCCGTTCGGCTATGACGAGTTTTGGGTACCAGGAAATACAGCATTTCCTGAAAGGAGAAATTTTCCGAGAAGAAGCTCTGGATCTCAACCAAAAACGAAATCGAAATTATGCGAAGAGACAGCTGACTTGGTGGAGAGGACGCAAGGATGTTTTGTGGGTGGATGGAGAAATAGTGAATAGTGAAAGACAATAAAATAAAAATTTGACAAATATGTCAAGAGTGCTACTTTTTCGGCGCGTTGTTGCGGATTTATGCTTACTCATATTCACTCTCTTCGTGAAGCGATAAAAAGAAAAGGGAAAGAGGTTCCCCCAGAGGAAAATATAAACGAAAATCAGGAAGAAGACTCAAGACGACTGGATGCTTTCCGCAGAATACAAGAGAATATCAGAGAAAAATTGGGGCTTCACAGAGGATTTGATCCTGAAAAATCTCTTGAAATTTTAGAAGAATACACAGAGAGCGTTGAAAATAGAGGGAAGGGAGCAGGAGAAAAAATACAGAGTGTTCTCAGAGGATTAAAAGAAAAGTCATTGGTTCAGGTTATTGATGATACCAAGCAAAGCGTGAATCCTTCTCAGTTTATGGCCGCTTTGTTTCGTATGGCACAGGAAACCAAAACGAGCGTTGATGAATGTCTGCGAAAAGGAGAGGGGATGCCTATGTCTCTTTTTACAGGACGAAAAATTCAAGATGGTGAGATAAATCCTCAATTTATTGAGAAATGGGAAAACTGGTGGCACAACACGTCATTATATCAAGAAAACAGTTGGAAAAACTGGCTTCAAGTTGCTGGTGTTGCGGTCCCAGATTCATATGAATCTATTCATAAAGAACAAATTTATAATCTCACCACAAAAGAAAAACCATCTCAGTTTGCTCATCAGTTGGTGACTTTTGATAGTCATATTCGAGACAAAGAATATCCTCCTATTTTTCAAGGAAATATTTTGGAGTTGGGGGCGGGAAATGGGAGAGATAGCATTTTTTTTCTTCAGGAAAAAGGCCATGAGATAGAGAAGATTCGTGTTGGGGATATCAGCTCTACGGCACTCGAGAATGTCCGACAAAAATCAAGTGAAAAATTAGATGAAGAGGCTCAAAAAAAATTCCTGATTCCCGAAAAGCCAGAAGATATGTTTCATACTCTCAAAAGATTGTATGAAGAAGGAGAAAGGATGGATCTAGTATATATGCTTTCTTCAGCACATTACTTCGATACGGACAAATTCAAAGAACTCATTCGTATGATTCGGCTTGTTTTAAAAGAAGACAAGTATTTGGCTTTCTCTGTGAAAGCTCCTCATACGGATTTTGATGGGGTAGGGATCCCGCTGGATATTCGTCGCTATCCTATAAATACAGGCTCAGAAGAGGGAGAACATACATTTATACACAAGCATTTTTATACAAATCTTGATGGTCACAATCGAGTTTGGAGAAGCGCAGAGAGACTCAAACAGCTCTTTGAGAAACGAGGGTTTGAAATTGTGAGTGCAACACAAATGGGGAGTTATGAAGAAAATTATGAATTTGATGAACAGGGAAAGGTGGATTTTTTACAGTTTATATTACAGAAAAAACCGCTTACTTCAGAACAAGAGAAACTGATTCTGGAAGGCATGAAAAGTGGGGGTGGGAAATTACCACCAATTCAGATGCAATGTGTTTCGTAGGTTATGATTTTTCCCAGTGGCTCTGAAAAATCGTTTTAAAAAGAGACGTTACAATTTTCCCTTCAAAGACAAATCCGACGGGCTTTTTTTTATCGAATGTGATGACTGCTACTTTATCCCCATAAATTCTTATTTCTCCATCAATCGGAAGATTCTCTACAAATTTAATAGAACGGTTTTCATTTTTCTCAAAATGCTGCAAATTCATTTTATTTTTGGGAGCAATATCGTGGGATGTTATATTTTTTTCTATTCTTTTTTCGATATATTCGAATAAGTAATCGCCCAATGATTCATATATTTTCCGGATATCCAACCAACTGTATATTTTTTTATCGGTTTTTTCGGCTGTCCGCAGCATATCTTCGTAAATTTCGATGACCCCTTCTTTTCCCTCAAAATAACTGATCTCTGGTTTCCAACTACTTTCTTTTATCGTGTCTAAAAAATCATGAATATCTTTTTTTGCGTCTTCATATATTTTTTCATTTTTCGATTTTTGGATGTCAATCCAGGACATCAATTTCTCTTCTGAGCAGATCTCAAAAGAATCTTCTTCCTGTATGTGGCTCACACGAATGATTTTCCGGGAAACAAGATTGTTGAGTATGTATTGCACCGTACTGAAAGAAATAGCCGTATACTGACTGATCTCTCGGGCGGTTGCTTTTTTCTTACGAAAAAGAAATCCCAATACCTTCACCTCGTTTTCGGAAAACCCGATATTTTTGAGTGCTTGCCGAACCTGAAGTGATGAATAATTTGCGGCCATGTTCTCTTATGAAGAGGTGATTTTCTCTTCCTCGTATTCTGAAATAACAGATTCTAGCTGATCAATCAAGTTTCTGTACATAGTGTGATAGGGAAGAGCAATGCTGTGAAAATGTTCGGACATCATGGGGAGATACGTATTTTTGAGCTCATGGATCCATTTTTCTCGTTTTTCGGGGGGCAGGCCTTGGATAGTTTTCATATTGTGCAGGAGATCCGCCATTTTTAAAAAGAAGACGGCAATGTCCATCTTCAGTAATTTTTCCAATCGATCGGTATACTCTTCCTGGCGGAGCATACGGTCTTCAATCCGAATGTCCTTGGAAATGGCATGCACCAGGAAAAAAATATCCTGCCCAAAAATTTCATGGATTTTTTCCTCGGCTTGCTCGGGATTATCGGCATCTTCTAAAACATCGTGCAGGAGTGCTGCGCAGATCATATTTTCATCACCTCCAATTTCGTACACGATTTGAGCCACTTCTATCGGATGGATGATAAAAGGTTCCCCCGATTTTCGTTTTTGAGAGGCATGAATGTTTTTCGCAAATTGATAGGCTTTTTCGATTTTTTCCAGATCAAATTCTGGATTTTGAGAAATTTTTTTTCGGAGTTCAGAAAAAGACATTTTCTGTTTTTACAGGAATACCAGAAGTATCCCTCACGGTATCCAAAAAAATTTTTTTCGCAAATTTTTTAGTATTTTTGTAGCGTATCTTACACCCATTCCTTGAAAAATATCCTTGTTCTCGTTAAGATAATTATAGATTTTTAACCCTTTCTCCAATGTATTTTGACGGAAAAAAAGGTGACGGCTGCGGATCTTGCGGTTGCGGACACCATGGTGACGACGGTAAAGGTGGTTGCTGTGGCGGAAGCTGTAAATAATTCGCAATTTCCTAAAGAAAAGCCTCCGCTACGGCGGGGGGCTTTTTTTATACGCTCCAATCTATGGGTTCTTTTCCTTCGGATTGAAGTATTTTATTGGTTTTAGTGAAATGTCCGCACCCAAAAAATCCCGCATTTGCTGAAAAGGGAGAGGGGTGAGGGGCAGTGAGGATATGGTGTTTTTGGGTGTCGATGAGAGTCTTTTTGGATTTTGCAAAATTTCCCCAGAGTAAAAATACCAGTCCTTTTTTTTCTTCCGAAAGGGTTCGTATGACCGCATCCGTAAAATACTCCCATCCTTTTCCCGAATGTGATGTTGGGGTTCTTTCTCGGACAGTTAAGGTTGCGTTCAACAATAATACCCCCTGCTGGGCCCAATGTTCAAGATTCCCATGAGAAGGAATAGGCAGTCCGAGTTCATTGTGAATTTCTTTGTAGATATTCTGGAGTGATGGAGGAATGGCTACATTTTTATTCACCGAAAAGCACAATCCGTGTGCTTGCTTGGAACCATGGTAGGGATCTTGCCCGAGAATAACCACTTTTGTTTTTTTCGGAGGGCAGAGTTCAAATGCTCGAAAAATTTCTTTGGGGGGAGGGTAGATTTTGTGTCCGGCTTCGAGTTCTTGTTTGAGAAATGATTTAAGCTCCTTAAAATAAGGCTTTTCGAACTCTTGTCCGATCATCATATCCCAGTCGGGCGGAAAGCCTTTGTGCTTTTTGGGAGGTGGAGGATCGGTTTGGGGGGGATCAAAAAGAGATGTTTGATTCATTTTCCGGGACATTCGCGTCGGACTCTATCATCCAGATGTGGAAACATTTTGTCAAAATGTGTCGAAAATTCCCGAGCGAGTAGATTCGCTCGCTGTTCGTATTGCTTCTTGTCTTTCCAGGTATTGGAGGGCTGGAGTATGTTTGAGTCGACTTCCAAGCATTCGGTAGGAACTGAAAAATGAAAACGGGTATCATCAGTACAGGAAACATTTTTGAGTTTCCCTGACAAAATTTGCTCCAATAGTTTTCGTGTGACGCCAATATCGATGCGTTCTCCTATGCCGTATGGACCACCGGTCCAGCCGGTATTCAGGAGATAAACAGCTGTTTTTTGTTGAACAATTTTTTTGTTCAATAAATCGGTATAATCCTCTGGATTTCGCGGCATAAAAGGTCCTCCGAAAAATCTTGAAAATGTCGAAACAGGTTGTGTGACGCCGGTCTCGGTACCGGCTAGTTTACTGGTATAGCCCATCAAAAACCAGAGCATAGCCTGCTGAGGATTCAGCTTGGCAACCGGTGGTAGGACGCCATGTGCATCGGCCGTCAAAAACACGATTGTCTGAGGATGGCCGCCTTGGGCGGTTTGGGAAAAATTTTGCAGGCAGGAGAGCGGGTAGGAGATGCGAGAATTTGCCGTCAGACGTTCGTCATCCAGATCAAATTTGCCGTCAGGGTACATCATCGCGTTCTCAATGATGACACTGCTTTTTTCGGTATTCTTTTTCTCACCAAATCCAATTCGATAAATTTCCGGTTCTTTTTCAGGATTCAGATGAATGAGCTTGGCGTAGCAGCCGTTTTCAAAATTAGAAATCCCGTTCTCTGACCAGCCGTGCTCATCGTCCCCAATGAGGGCTCGCTGGGGATCAGCCGACAAGGTTGTTTTTCCGGTTCCCGACAAACCCAATATGACCGCTGTATTTCCGTCTTTCCCTTGATTGGCCGAACAGTGGAGCGGGAGAATGCCTTTCTCTGGTGTGTCGTAATTCATGACGGTAAACATGAGTTTTTTCACTGTTCCCAAGTATGAAGATCCCAAGATGAGTCCTCGTTGACGATCCATGTCCATGGCAATGACCATATCGCGGACTTTGTGATCATACTTCTTCGGGTTAACAGCGTGATGGGGGAGAACGAGCAGGGTAAATGATTTATCATACAAAATACTGTCCTGGATGTTTTCCGGAACCGGCCGAAACATATTATCCGCAAAAAGAGTCGTGAGGGGATTGTCGGTGAGGAGTTGCACCGGGAGAGCATACGATGGATCTGCACCAATGACCCGATCAGAGGCAAAAAGGTTTTCTTCTTGTGTAAGGGCTTGGACGGCTTCAGTCCAGAGATCGTCAAAAAGTTCTGGCTCCATGGGAATATTTGGGGGAGAGTGCCAGTCGATATTTTTTTCACTTTCTGCGTGGCGGACGATATACGTATCACGCGGGCTTCTGCCGGTGGAGGGAGCGGAAGTCCACGTAATGAAATTGCCTTGAGGAGTGAGAAGGGCTTTTTTTTGCCGTAGCACCCACTCGATCAGGGCTTTCCGTGGAAGGTTGGAGTGGGTATGAGAGGAGGAAAGGAGTGATACATAATCCATAAAAAAGAAAGGTTACTGTGAAAGATAAAGGAGGGGACTGTTCTTTTTGGAACAAAAAAGTTCACTTGTTCTCCAGAAAGACAAATATGCCGAGTCCCTCTGACGCTCAAACACGTTTTTGTCCTCACCTCCCCAGAAAGAGAGTAAATTTTGTGGAGAATAAGAAGAAAACATTTCATTTATGAAGAAAGTCGTTTGCACGCCTGAAAAATATTATCGAAAAGCTTCTCGAGTTGCTCTTCGTCCACAGAAGAAAAAGCAATTCGGAGCAAATTTCCTACGGCAATGACACCGGTATCAAATTCTTTGAGAAGAATCTGCCGTACCTGCTCGCTGTCGAGTTGCTTGAGTTCCAGACACATAAAGTAGCCCGAATTGAACGGTAATGCTCGGAAGGAGGGCGCGTAGGTTTCTTTTTTCTCGTGCAGAATTGCTCGTACTTTTTCGTATCGTGAGTGCAGGAGATCATAGTTTTTCTGTTTTTCTTCTTCGTATGTACGGGATTCAAATGTTTGGAGGATCAATCGCTGAGACAAATGGCACGAATTGGATACGTTGCCACGGATTGCCCCGGCAGTTTTTTGCTCGAGTGCGTGAGCAGATTGCTCGGTTAGATCTTTGGTTCCAAAAGTTATAAATCCTACCCGTAACCCCCAAGTGTATTCTTCTTTGGTACAGCCATCAATTTTGACCGCTAGAATATTGGGGTGCAGATCTGCCAGTCCTGCAAAAAAAGATTCTCGCAGGATATTTTCTTCGTATACCAAGCCAAAGTATGCGTCATCGCAAATTACGAGCAATTTATTTCCGGCGTCAGCCGCTTCGCGCAAGATCTGCAGAATGATTTCTGCTTCTTCTCGGGTCGGCGTATAGCCGGAGGGATTGTTGGGGGCGTTGAGCAGGATTATTTTTTTGCCGACTTGTCCATCGAGCAGTTTGTGCTTGAGTCCCTCAAAATTGAATTTTTCTTCCCGAAATGTCTCAAAGCTGTCTAAAACGGCGTCGTACCCATTTTGAAAGACCAGTTTGTAATTGCCCCAGAATTTATCCGGTAGAATGATTCGATCTCCTTCATCTACAAAAAGATACCCGATCATTGAGAGCGCGTGGGTCAGACCGGAAGTGACAATGGGAAGAGTCGTCGGACCGGAGAGCGACGGATTTTTCTCTTGTATTTTTTGTCGCCACGTTTCTCGCAGTTCCGGTATCCCGAAGCTCGGGGCGTAGGGGAGATAGGCATTGGGTTCAAAATTCAGTTGATTGTGCAGTGATTCCAGTTTCATTGCTTGACCATGCTCGGTCGCGATACCTACTGTCGCATTGAGTTGGGAATTTTTCGCTTCGGCGGACTGCTTCAAAATCCCTTCCCGCGGCCAAAAAATAGCTCGTCCGCGACGGGAGAGCAGGCGAGCGATCAAGGGAGTTTCTTTCTCCAAAGTACCATTCAGCTGCTCTGCTTGGGGGTTGAGGGACATGTGGGATTCTTTTCACTTGGATTCTATTCTTTTTTTGGGGAGAGGTCGAGAGGAAGAAAAAAGAAGAGAAAAAGTCATTCTGGCTTCTTGTCCGGGATTCACAGCGAAAAGATGCTATTTCTTTACAGGATTCCCAACCCGCCTGTCTGCCGGTAAGCAGGCGTGAATGACAACAAAAAAAGTTTACCCTCTCCGATCAGACCACTCCTTGAGGCTCACCAGCATCGGTGCGGCGAGAAAAATCGAAGAGTAGGTTCCGATGGCAATACCAATTGTTAACGCCAGCACGAAATAAAAGATCGCGTCGGCTCCCCAGATCAGCAGTGCCAAAAGAGGAAAGAGCGTTGAAGCAGAAGTATTGATTGATCGGGCGAGTGTTTGCTCGATAGATTTTTCCACGCTGTCTTCAAAAGTCTCACTGGCTTTCTGCAGGCGAATATTTTCTCGGACGCGATCCAAGATCACGATCGTGTCATTCACCGAAAATCCAAGAGTTGCCAGTAACGCCGTAATGAAAGCCAAGTCTAGCTCCAGTCCGGTAAAGTATCCTAGTGTGACAAAAACTCCCACAATGAAAAGTACATCGTGGAAAAGTGCGACAATCGCGACTGCTCCAAAGCGCCACGGATTGATGGCTTTAGGAATTTTGCGGAAAGCGAATGCGACAAAAATCACAATCCCGATCAGAGCCACGACAATGGCATAGATTGCTTTTTTCTGGAAACTTTCTCCGACTGAGCTGTCCACTTTGCGATAACTGATCTCCTCAAATTCACCGACCTGCTCGTACATTTTGTCGGAAATAGTCTGCAGCTTCTCATCACTCATGTCTTCAATTGTGATGAGGTAGTGTTGCTCGGCAGTAGTTTTGATCTGCGGTTTTTGACTAATGTCTTCCAAATCCTGAAAGAAGTTTTCGACTCGTTCGCGCGGCAGAGGTTTTTCCATGAAGTCTACTTCCCAACGAGCCCCGCCGGTAAAGTCGAGCCCCAGCTGAAATCCAAAAATGGCGATAGCAGCAATGCTCGCGGCGACTAGAATTCCGGAGAAGGTGAACCAGATGTTTCGAGACCGAGTGAAATGAATCATGAGAAAAGAATTATTAATTTTTAATCTTCAATCTTCAATTTTTTTCGAAGAGTAGATTGAATTTTTCCGATTATTTTTAGAAGCTCTTGGCAATCTTGCAAAAGGGGAAGAAGGGTTTTTTCTTCTAAAATACCAGCATCCCCGAGCAATCGAAGCCAATAATGGGTTTCTCGAGCCTCTTTGTAAGCAATACACAATTTTGTAAAAAAATCTTTTTCGGACTGTCCACAAATGGCTTCTTCTGCATTTGCTCCGATGGAAGTCCCACTTTTCAAGATTTGTTTTGCCAGTATAAATTCTTTCTTATCGTTGAGCACTCTTCCCAAAAGAATAATTTTGAGTGAGAACTCATAACTTTTTTTGAGAAGTATATTTTCTTTTTCCATTGAAGATTAATAATTGAAGATTGAAAATTGGTTTTAGCGTTTTCTGATTTTTGCGCCGACAGCTTTTTTAGAAGATTCGACATCGGCTTCACTCACCCCGAAGAGGGCGTTTTTCTGCAGTGGTTTCCACAGCAGGGAGAAGCGCAGTAGAGTTCGTGAAATCGTAATCGCGGTAAACATTGAGAGCAGGGTTCCCACGATAAGAGTGATCGCAAACCCCTTGATAATCGAACTTCCAAAAGAAAAGAGAATCACACAGGTCAGAAGTGTTGTGAGATTGGAATCTCGGATTGCCGGCCAGGCGCGTTCGAATCCCAAATCCACCGCCTGCATCAGTCCGCGCCCCCGACGGAGTTCTTCTTTGAGTCGTTCAAAGATCAAGATATTTCCGTCTACCGCCAAACCGATCGAAAGAATGATTCCTGCGATACCAGCGAGTGTTAGAACGATCGGTCCGCCGAAGCTCTCCGGCCAAATTTTCAAAATCGAAAGGAAAAGTCCCGCGTACAGAGACAGAGAAAATGCCGCGATCACCCCTGCAAAACGATACATGATCACTATGAAGATCATAATAACGATGAACCCTGCCAGACCGGCTTTGAGGCTTTTTTGCAGTTGCTCGGTTCCGAGTTCAGGGGTGATTGTCGTTTGCCCGCTCAGGGTAACTGGTGCATCAATTGCTCCTAAATTTAGCCCATCAGCCAGATCTTTGGCTTCGTCGAATGTAAACTGTCCGGTGATTTGCGCGCTGCGTCCGATGATTTTTTCACGAACGGTGGGCTGAGTAATCCATTGTCCTCCGACTTTGATTCCCAGTCGGCAAGGTCCGCCATTACATCGCCGAGAAGAAACACGTTCGGTAATCTGTGCGAAAAGATCCGCGCCTTTATCGTCAAAGAGAAGATTCACGAGTGGTTGTCCGATTTCATCATATCCGACCGTAGCATTTTCGAGTTCTGCTCCATCAAGCTCGGTCTTTTCCCAGCGGAGAGGATCGGCATTCCATGCCAGCATTTCATAGGTAATTTGAGTTTCGTTTTCCGTGGTTGTTTGTTCGGGCGTGATCTCCAAAACTTCGATCACATGAAACCCAAACGGACTTTCTACGACATCCAAAAGTCCTGGCTCTTCTGCCGCAAAAACCGCGTCATTAAATTCAGCGACCATTTTTCCGGGCTCAAATGTTCCCAGATCACCGCCAGTTCTCTGGGCGGCATTTTCAGTAGAAAACTCTTTTGCCAGTTCCTCAAAGTTTTCGGTTCCTTCTTCGCGTAATTGCGTCAGGATTTCTTCAGCTTTGGATTGTGCTTCCTCTTTGGATTCATAGGGAACATCTTCTCCTGCTCGTCGAGCATCTGGATAGGCGAAGAGAATATGTCGCGCATGGGCTTTTGGGGGAAGAGTTTTTTCTCGGGGGACGGTCTCTTTGTCGGATACATATATCAGAGCCAAAACATTTTTTGGCAGAGCAGTGACCTGAAGGTTTCCTTCGTCATCAATCGTGTAATCAGCTTCGGTTTGAGTTTCTACGACACTGCTGAGGAAAGTTTCTTCGGAAGCTGAAAAAAGTCTTTCAGCCAATTCTTGATCACCGATCTGATCTTCAAAACGCGGTCCGACTTCGTGAAAGGAGGCGTCTTCTTCTTGTGTGAGTTCTTCGACTTTAACATCCCAGTTCCAAGCGGTCATTTGGTCTAGATACCCGGCAATTTCCAGTCGTTTTGCCGCGACTTTTGTGGGATCTTCTTCAAAAAATTCCAATCGATTGTCTCGTTCTGCGTCTTGTTTGGCTTCTTCTACATTGGAGCTGGGCGGCATCTGAATAATGACATGTTCTTGTCCTTCGACCTGTGATCGTTTGACGACGATTTCACCGACTCCCGCAGGATTGACCCTTTGCTCCAGAGAATCTCGGACGGATTCGGCAATGGTATTGAGATTGACATCGTTGGCTGGATCATCGTCATTGTTTTGTTCGCGAGCTTCCGACAGATCGATCCGATAGTCGAGCTCGGTTCCTCCTGCCAGATCCAATCCCAGAGTAATTTTTAGATCGGACAATTTTTTCCCGATGAAGGTGTCTCCGTACAAAGAAGAAGGAACGCCCACCAAAAAAGCGAAGATCGCTATCGCGATCACAAAGAGAAAACGATGAATGATTTGTTTGCGCATGAGGAGAGAAAAATTCTGCCGAATGGTACATAAAATTCAGAAGACGTCAAAGCCTCTTTTTTTCTTCTGATGTTGGGGTAAGAGGGGGACTTTCAAAAAAACATTAAATTGACTAAAAATAAAAAACATGTTAAAAGATTCTTTGTTCTTTTACAGTACATGACCAAGGAGTGAGCTGGCGATCTTGTCGCGTTTAAAAAGTTTTAAACCAGGCAGTCTTCAGCTGTCCTGCTTGGTCAAAGAATTATTCACTCAATCAATTAATTAACAAAAAAGAGAGGTTTGTATGAAAATCACGAATTTTACTCGTCATCTTATTAAAGATGAGATGCTTCCGATTGTAAGAGAGCAAATTCTTGCCGGGAAGGCAGATTTTTACCAAAAAAGAGACATTTATCTTCTCTATTCGGTAGTTGCCATGTGGGAAACGGATCGAAATCAACAATTGGTTGGTTTCGATTTTGAGACCCTCCAAAAAATCGTCTGTCCGGGACTCGAGGATGATGATGAACTTTTCCATATTAAGCATCATTTTGTGGATATCCTCCCGCGATTGCCGATATCAGTAAAAGTTCGGACACTGGGAAAGAAAAAAGGCTATCCAGTGGAAAAGAAAAAATTTGAATCATTAGAGTTTGTCGAAAAGGAAAAAGAAAAACTCAAGGAAGAGTTTAATGAAGGTCTCATCTGTCTTCTCCAAATAGAACGTATGAACATACCAGAAAAAACATACGTTCAAAATTGGGGATCAGAAAAAAAACTTCGTCCCGAGATCAGAGAATTCTTAAATACCGATAAAAAAATCGGGAACGGCGAACTCAAATATGAGGGCTGGACTTTTATTCAAAAGTTCCCTCCGCTCATACCGAAAGATTTTTTTGATTCTCTGAGAATTTAAGCAGGACATTCAAAGGCGATACATCGTATCGCCTTTTTTTCTTATTTTTAATTTCGTCATTGTGAGGGATATGGAACTTGTCAAAAGAGACGGAAGAAATCTTTAGAAAAAGAAGAAGATTGCCGCGTTTTGCTCGCAATGACCATGAGAGAATTTTGAACTCAGAAAAGCGTTGTTTTTTCTTCATTCTGCATTCCGAGTTTTTCCCGAATTTTCTGTTCATTCCAAATATCGATATCCAGCTCTTCTGCTTTTCGGAGCTTGGATCCGGGATTCTCTCCGGTCAGCAGTATGTCCACATTTCCTGAAACTGCCGACAGGATTTTTCCGCCGTGATCGCCGATGATTTTTTTGAGTTCGTCCCGACTGAAGCGATCGAAGCTTCCCGTGATAACAAATTTCTGACCGCTGAAAATTTGATTTTCGGCAGATTTCTCTTCCCACAAAATTTCTAAACCCACTGATTCAAATTCTTGCAATAATTTCTGGGTGGCTTCCCGATGCACAAATTCCACAAAGCTTTCGGCGACCTGTGGCCCGATGCCATCGATAGAAAGGAGGTCTTCTATTTTTAGTTGAACAAAAAATGTGTTCAACCGAGAAAAAGAACATTCACCAAAATGCGAACGGAAATAGTCGGCCAGAAGTTTGGCATTTTCTCCGCCTACAAAACGGATTCCCAAGCCCAGAAAAATCTCATCCAGTCTGAGTTTTTTTCGTTTTTCGAGAGAGGAAATCAAATTCATAATTTTTTTATTTTTGAATCCTGGCAGTGTGGCGAGATCCAAAGGTTTTAGTTTCCAGAGATCGGCTGGAGTTTTGATAAGCTCCAGTTCCAAAAGCGCATCGATGGTTTTGGGCCCGAGACCATCAATTTTGAGAATGTTGGCAAAGTAGTACAGGCTTTCGCGATGCCGAGCGGGACATTCGGGGTTGTCACAGCGGACGACGATTTCTTCAAAATCCAATTTCGTTCCGCATTCAGGACATTGCGCGGGGAAAATGATTTTCTTTTCATCGCCGGTTCGTAGATCCGAGAGCGGTTCCAAAATCTCTGGAATAATCTCTCCGGCTTTGCGCACGATGACTTGATCGCCGATCATCACGCCTTTGCGTTCGATTTCACTTTTATTGTGAAGTGTCGCTCGAGAAACGGTCGATCCAGAGATTTCTACTGGCTCTAGAATTCCTACCGGCGTGATAGCACCAGTACGTCCGACCTGAAAATGAATATCCAGCAATTTCGTGTATTTTTCTTCGGCGGGAAATTTCCAGGCGATGGCATATTTCGCGGTTTTGGCGGTGTAGCCAAGTCTTCGGCGAAGTCCAAAATCATGAACCTTGACGACGATTCCGTCGATCTCGTACCAGAGTTTTTCCCGTCGGGGTTTGACGCTCCATTTTTGGCAAAAAGAAATGACCTGCTCGATATCAGAGAAAACCTCAAATTCTTTTTCGTGGGGTAGTCCGAGTTTATCGAAAAGGGCAAAGAGTTCTTTCTGATTTTGAATTTTCTTGGATTCGAACTCTGAAAGAGTTGAGTTCGAATCCTGATTTTTTTGATAGGACTCATAGAGAAATATTCTCAATTTTCGTTGGGCTGCAATTTTGGGATCGAGCTGGCGGACACTTCCGGCGGCGAGATTGCGGGGGTTGGCAAACTTGGATTCCCCTTCAAAACCGGTCTTTTCGTTTGAAGACCGGTCTTGGTTTTGTATTTTCTCAAAGTCTTTTTTGGCGATGAAGCATTCGCCGCTGACTTCCAGATTTACTTTTTCGGGAAGATTGAGCGGCAAGTTTTCACAGGTTCGGATAGTGTGGGTGACATCTTCCCCTGTGATCCCATCACCACGAGTCAGAGCACGGACAAGTCGTCCGTCCTCATACCAAAGGGTAATATTAATGCCATCGATTTTGAGCTCGCAGGAGTATTCGATTGTGTCGTGTTTGAGAAAACGCTTCACCCGCTCATCAAATTCTCTCAGTTCGTCCGGATCAAAAACATCGGAGAGTGAATACCGACGTGACCGGTGTGTGACTTTTGGGAGTTTATTGCTGAGAGGAGCTCCCACGCGCTGAGTTGGGGAGTCGGGGGTGACCAGATCCGGAAACTGCGTTTCGAGTTGGATTAGCTCCTGCTTGAGCTGATCGCGTACCGATTCAGGAATGATTTCCCGATTTTCATTAAAATATGCCTGATTGGCTTCACGAATTTTTTGTCGCAGTTGAACGATGCGCTTTTGGGCTTCTTGCTTTTGCATAGGGCTTTCTTTTCGGAGTTGATTATGGTATAATACTGAGAACTTTTCAATCATCATGGGCTTTTTCCCACACTTCTGGAAGCGTCATCCTCGCACTGAAGACAGGAAAAGTGTCTTTGGGGGGGTTGTTAAAAGTCAGGAAGAAGTCGAAGCTCTCAATCAAAAAATTCTTGCTCACGAAGAAAAAGAAACCAAACAAGCCGAAAAAGAACTCGAGCAGGCCAAAAAACATTTGTGGGAAGAGTGATTGTGTGATATAATAAACAGATTTATTTCACTCCATGAAAAACATTTCTCGTCTCGATTTCTATCAGTCATTAGAAGCTCTTCGATTTCTCAAAAGAGTTAATGGTCTTTCAAACAATGTTTCTGAGACGCCCCCTGTCCAGGACGAAAATACGGAAGAAGAAGCAGGAAAAAAGACGAACGAAGTAAATGAATACGAAAAAAATAAAGACGAACGCAAAGAGGTGAAAAAAGAAAACGAAAAAGTAGAAAAGGAAGAAAAAGAAAAAGCGGAAGAAATTTTAGATGAGTTTAAAGAGAAGGAAAATGAGGAAGAGGGAGCTCCAAAAATAAAACACACAGAAGCGGTCCCTGATGCGACAAAAACAGCAGAAAAACAGCTCATTTCATTCGAGAATATTTCTCTCTACTATGGGAGTCTGGAAGCACAGGATGCAGAAGATTATAAAACGAAACTGGTTGCAGAAATACAGAACGACATTGCTTTTATAGAAAATCCCGAAAACAGTGAAACAGAAGTTTTAGGCATGAATATGAGCCGAGTTCTCGGAAGCCCTGATGAGAGAAAGCATCGCCTGGAAAGAATTTTCCCCAAAGAAATGAATGACAAGAGCTATGATCGGATTGTTCCGAAAGTAGATCAAATTGATGCGGCAGCCCTCTGGGAAGCGGTCAAGCCATTGGATTATCAGGGGAAAGATGCTGAGAAATATGCCGA
The DNA here is from genome assembly GCA_021734395.1 of Candidatus Altimarinota bacterium. Lineage (GTDB taxonomy): Bacteria > Patescibacteriota > Gracilibacteria > UBA4473 > UBA4473 > JAIPGI01. The sequence goes on along the minus strand of JAIPJB010000003.1, from coordinate 138,296 downwards.
ACTTTTGGATTCTGTTTCCAATGAGGAATTTACCGAGGAAGGCATGAGTGAATATGCAGAGAAATATAAAACTGCTCTGCAGAATGGATATCGAGGAACATTTGAGCAATGGGACAATGCTCAGCCTCGATCGGCAATTGAGAAATTTGCTCGTGGTATGAAGAAATTATTTCGTATTTTAGGACAATTTTTGCCGGATTTTATGAAAGACTTTTTGCCCGAAGGCATTCAGAAGTTTTTGAATCTTGATACTGATGAATCCAATGAAGATAAGAAAAATAATACAGCCCTGAAAGAGGCCAATGAATGGGCTCAGCAGCAAAAGAATTTTGAAGCCTGGTTTAAAGAAGGAAATGCCGAAATGAAGAAAAAATTCGATCAGGGCAGAACAGAGTTTCACGAATATTTTTCTTTCTTAGATGGAAAAACTGAAAACCTCGAAACCGATGAAGAAGAGACAGGGGATTACCGAGCTATTTCTCCTGAAGACATACAACGCTGGGATGAAACCAAAATAAAGGATGCTGAAGGAAAAAGTCTTGCTATCAACGAACTTGTGAGAGCGGTGAAAAATGGAACGGTGGCTCATGATGCAGAAGGCATTTCCAAAGAAACGTTTCTTGCTCTCATGGAGAAGGCCGATAAAATTGTTTTGGATAATGGACAATTAAAATACGAAAAAAGAGAGTTTGGAAAAGAAGATTCAGTTTTAGAAGCTTCAGAAAAAGGATGGAGTAATGATCTAGTAACCGAACTCCAAGAAGCGGAAGCCGACCTGACATATGATCAGGAATTACTCAGAAAGGTCTTTCCAGAGCCCAAGAAAGAATTTGAAAAACTCGCCGTAGAAGAAAAAACTCTCTGGGAAGATGATGACCCTAGCGCTGGGAAATTAAAATCGGTTCCACGAGGAATATTTAACCTCGATGAACAATTTTGGAGTGGGTACCAGCTGACGAAAGAAGATCTTCAGAATCTCGCTCGATCCGGAACAGAAGATGTCTTGGATATAGACGATGATGTCTATGGGAGTACAAAAGACAATGATTATTACACCCTGAAAGAGGGGAAACTGATACGGGTTTCTGACGGTGTTCAGTCGAGTGATCTTTGGTCGGATGAAGAAATAGAAGGAGCGACCATCAATAACGGGGAAGAAGTTCCCACGTTTGCTCTCGATGATGTGGAAGCAGGAGGATATTATTGGAATGACACCGACTTTACTGATGTACAAACATTTTTTACCTGGCTGGATAAAGCCCTTCGAAAATAATGACACTCCAAGATCTCACCACCAAAACCGGCAAGACGATTCAGGATTTCACGATTCCGGAAGCACTCCTGCAGGACGAGGAGCTGGTCACGCTGATCATGGGCTCGGAATCCATGTCTGATGATGAGCGACAGTACTGGTTTAATCTCACTGACGTCATGACCGATGAGCAAGTGGGGAAATTGCGCGCTATTTTGCAGCGAGAAAAAGTTCGCCTGTCAGAGATTGAGGGCAAATACGAAGAGAAATCAGAAGACCCACAAGAAGCTTTTGAACGGGCTCAAAAGAGAGCCCAACAGCGAAAAGAAGAACAAAAACGAGTTCGCCAAAAAGAAACAGCTCACGAAGCGGCAGAACGCGGTGTAGAGCAGGCGGCACTTGCCGAACTAGAGAATCTGTAAAATTTATAAAACATTTTTCTAAAGACCAGTCTTTTCCCATAAAAATTGAATGTGGATTTTATTTCTGCCTGATTTTTTCCTGTATCGAGAGAAAGGGGAAAATTACTACCGCATTCAGAATCCTTCGCCATCGAGAGGGTTGTGTCGCGAGTCGCCAGAACCACTCTAGACCTATATTTCGGAGTATTTTTGGCGCGCGATTCGCTTTCCCAGCCCAGAAATCAAAGGTTCCTCCCACACCGATTCCCAAGCGCAAGGAAGGGATCTGTGATCCTTTTTCGGCCAGCCAGTATTCCTGTTTTGGAGCCCCAAAAGCGACCAGAATGACATTAGGCTGAGTTTTCTTTACTTCTTCAAATGTTTCTGGGTTTCCGTCTATTGCTCCGACGGATTGGAGGTTTTTATATTTTGAACACATTTTTTGTTCAGATGCTTTTGCGACTCCTCGTCCGCCCAGAAAAAAGACAGATTTTTCTTCTTGTGCGGCAATACCACAGATCATCTCTGCTAGCTCCACGCCTGGGATTCGTTCGATTTTTTCTCCGTACAGAAGTTTGCCCAAGAGCTCTATTCCGGCTCCATCGCAGATATTCAGATCGGTCTGTTCCAGTATCTCCCGAAATCGTTTGTTTTTTTGGGCTTCAACGAGGAATTCGGGGTTCACGGTGGCAATATGGCAGAATGTGTCACTCTGCAGTTTCTGAGCGATAAGAGACCTGATTTCGTCTCGGGAAATCTGATCGATTCGGATACCGAGCAGACGAAATGATTTCATCGAGACTAAGTATCAAGTATTCGGTATCAGGTATCAAGTGTAAAATCGTCATTGCGAGGGGGCGTCACGACGAAGCAATCTGCTTCAATTTTGGAATTTTGGATTCGTATCCTGCAGGATACGAATCCTGTTATTGATAAAATCAAAAAGGGAAAGGTTCTTTTGAGTTTGAGATTGAAGTATTATTCGAATGATGAAAAAATTTATCCACGTCAATGAAGGATTTCGCTGCGACGTATGTGGTGAGGAAAATCCGCCGGCCTCATGCACCTGCCGCAATCATTGTCGAAAATGTCTTCATTCCAAACATGTCGATCGCAATCCTGGTGACAGAGCCGAAAGTTGCGCCGACATTATGGATCCGGTTGATATAGAGCTTCATCGAGGAGAAATGGAATCGATTCTTTTTTGCTGTCGAAAATGCGGGATCGTTCGTCGTAATAAAATTGCATCCGATGATGACCGGGAAAAGTTGTTTCAAACTATTGAAAAAAAATCAAAAATGTGATATAATAAGGAGAATAATCTCTTCTTATGTCTGGAAATCCCGAAAATTTTCCCACGGAAAAGAACAACCCTGAGTCTCAGGAGGTACTGACGGATACAAAAGAAGAAAAAAACGAGAAAAAAATCGAGCAAAAGAAAAAAGACTGGCAAAAAAAACTCGAAACAGCGGCGCAGGATTTTTTGAATCCGGCTGGTCCTCGGGCTGACAAAGAAGAGTACAAAAGTGTTTTTGACGAAACCGGAGAAAAAATGGCCAATGAAATAGAGGCCATAGACGAGCAGGAAAAGCTGCGTATTTTTGCCGAGGCACCGCAGTCAGAAATATTTTCTTTTGTCCAAAAACATCCGGAACTAGCATTTCAGCTTTTTTTCAAAGAAAAGGAAGACGGAAAATACGAAATTGATTTTCGAGGCGTCGATGAAAAACTCTTGGGACTGGCTCACTTTGATGCGTTTACCGAAAAATTTCCCTACGCAAAAATTAATGGCACGTTGGGAGGACGCGGAATAAAAATGGGATTTCACAAGCCGGGATATTTCAGAAACGGAAGTTATCTGCGCATTTTTAGTGGTGATACTATCGAAGGTTTCACTGCTGATCAGCTGACCGAGGAAGAAAAAAAATCCTTAGAACCCGTAGAAGCGGATTGGAAAGCCTGGAAATCACAGGCTGATGAAATCAATAAAAGTTATCAAGAGGAAGTGGAAATATTAGAAGCTTTTTTTCAAAATCCAGGAAAAGAACTCGAAGCAATCGAAAAAATACAAGGAGGATTTGCAGAAAAAATTAAAGGAACAGCTAATATCTTAGGAATAGATCCGAATTTAATGCTCGCGACTATTGATAAAGAATCATCTTTTAGGGGGTATGTTACTAGACGTGAACCACACGTTGTAAAAAGATCTCTCAGAAAAGAATATTCACGAGAAGACGCAGAAATTATGGGAACAAGTTATGGATATTTCCAAATTCTTGGAGAAGGATTCAAGACAATGGGATATAATACACCGCAAGAGTTTAAAGCAGCTGTAACAGGTGATTTATCTTCCCAACTTAAAGTTTATGCACGTTATGTGAGAACAAAACCAGGAATGCTTACAGCATTGAAATCTAAGGATTTTCAACGAATAGCATATCTTTATAATGGAGCTGGCTATGCACAAAATAACTACGATAACGATTTGAGAGCAAAATATAGAAGGTTTAGTAAAGCCGCTTAACTTGGTGAACACAAAATAGCATCAATCCTGACTAGAATTGGCTTTTTTAAGTATACCAAAAGAACATATAATTTTCTTTTTGCAATAGAATTTTGGCAAAAAACCCTTGCAAAAGGGAAAAAATAACGTTTAGAATCTGCCCACAGCTTTTTTGTATTTCTTAACCCCAAACAAAATGGCTTTATCTAAAGGCGATCTCGTAGCTGCCGTCGCAAAATCAACCGGTGGCACCAAAAAAAGTGCAGCTGATGCACTCGAAGCAGTTCTTGGTACTGTTACTAAAGAACTCTCTAAAGGAGGAACCGTTACCTTGACTGGTTTCGGAACATTCAAGGTTTCTCATCGTGCAGCTCGCACTGGTGTTAACCCTCAGAATCCTTCTCAGAAGATCAAAATCCCAGCAACAAAAGTTCCAACTTTCAAGGCTGGTAAGAATCTGAAAGAAGCTGTTCGATAATTTCGAACCTTTCTAAGGATAATAAAAATCCCTCGCTTTGGCGGGGGATTTTTTGTTATTTGAGAAATGTCTTCCTATTTTTTTTCGTTTTTTTGACTGCCTCCGTTTTCGAATCCTTTGGTCAGATCCTTCATCTCTGACAACATCTGGGAGAATTCATCCTGCTTTTTGCGCAGTTCTTTTTTTTCGTCTTGAATTTTTTGGTTGAGTTCTTTGATCTGATTTTCGTATTCTTGAATTTTCTTTTTATGATTCTGAACATAGTTTTCGATTTCGCTTTTTAATTTTTTCAGTGTTGCGAGCGGATCACCTCCATTGCTGGAAGCAGAAGCAATTTCCGTGCTTGCTGAAGTTGGTTCTTTTTCCGTCTTTTGTTCTTCCGACTTTGTTGCATCCGAATCAGATTTTGGTTTCTGAAAATTATTCTGAAATATCGGTTTTTTGGGCTCTGAAGATTTTTGCGTCTCAGAAGACGGAATGTTTTCATTGGTTCCGCTTTCTTTTTTTGGGGGAGATTGAGGGATGACGGGTTTTGGAGGGGCACTATTTATATTCTGGTTTGTTGTTTTTTCCGAAGAAGAATTTTCATTTTTTTGCTGAAAAGCTTCGGTCTTTTTTCCATTTGCAAAAGGATTTTCTGTGGGAGGTACCGCAGGACTTTCAGAAATACCCAATCCTGGATCGGATTGAGGAGCAGAAGCATCATCATGCGAAGATTCTTCTTTCTTCATGGTTGATTCAGGGACCATCTGAAAAGGGCTTTCTTCACTCTTTGTTTTTTCTTCTTTCTGTCCAGAAGTGTCTTCTTTTTGAGGAGAAGAAACAGGAGTTGGGGGTTCTGTTTCCTGAGGATGAGGGGGTGTTGTTTGATCGACCTGGATTTGAGGTTCTTTGGCTTCGGTTTCTGGTGTTTCGGGGATCGAGTCATTTTGTTTCTCTTTTTCCGGTGCAGGAGTTACCGGTGTAGGAGATTGATCGGATTGTGTCTGTGTTTGAGATGAGGCATTTGAATCTGAAGCCTGTTGGGCTTGATTGTCCTGCGCATCATCGTCTTTGCTGCCGCCGAGACCGAAGTGAAATTTCACCATGAAGATTTGAGAATATGAAAAGTTTGACTTTTTGATATCGTTCCTTATATTTTACAGGATTTTAGAGAGAAAATCAACCTTTTTTGACCCTTTTCACTCGTGAAGGCATTGGTCAATCGCGTTTCGGAGTTTCAAAAAAAAGCCAGAGACGCATTTGAAAAAGTGGACTCTTTGGATGATCTACAGGTATTTTATACACAGTTTTTATCAAAGAAAAGTGAGCTGAATGCTTTTTTAAAGGAACTCAAAAATCTTTCTGATGCCGAAAAGAAAGAGCTTGGTCCCCATATTCAAACGGTTCGGTTATCTCTTACGGAAGGCTTTGAACAGAAACAAAAAGAACTTCGTAAACAAGCTCTCGATGAAAAACTTGCTTCTGATTGGATTGATGTCACGAAGCATTATCCTTTTGAAAAAGGGGCACAGCATCCTGTCTCACAGATTCAAAAACGTATCGAAGAAATTTTTACCTCTATGGGGTTCGAGATTGTCGATGGTCCAGAAGTAGAAACCGAATGGCATAATTTTGATGCACTCAATATTCCCTCATCACATCCTGCACGAGATATGCAGGATACCTTTTGGATTCGCAGTGATCAGAAAAATCCTCATAAAAATTCCGTTCTTCGGACGCATACTTCGTCTGTCCAGATTCGAAAAATGATGGAGGATGGCGTTCCGGTGAGGATGATCGTTCCGGGTCGTGTCTATCGAAATGAAGATGTCGATACCACTCACGATGCAACATTTTATCAGGTCGAAGGACTTTTGGTGGACAAAGGAATTTCGCTTGCCCACCTCAAAGGGACGATTCATAAAATGCTATCTGAACTTTTTGAAAAAGAAGTAAAAATACGATTTCGTCCAGGATATTTTCCTTTTGTGGAACCAGGGTTGGAAGTTGATATCTGGTTTGAATGCACTGACAGACAGGGAAAGAAGAAATCTCAGTGGTTGGAATTCATGGGAGCGGGAATGGTGCATCCTAATGTTCTCCGAAATTGCGGGGTAGATCCGAGTGAATATTCTGGATTTGCATTTGGATTCGGACTGACTAGACTCGCCATGATTCATTACGGGATCGAAGACATCCGTCTTCTTTTTTCCCAGAAAAAAGACTTTCTCTCTCAATTTTAATTTCCATCTATGACTCAAAAGCAGAAAAAAGATCAGGGAACCGGTAAATTTGAGCAAAAAATAAAGCAGTTTCCCATAGAAGTACAACACCTCATCCGCAAAGGCCGCGATCAGAAATTCATTACCGAACAGGAACTCATGAAAGTAGTTCCGAATGTGGAAGAAAATCTTTTATTACTGGATGAGTTGTACGAGCTTTTTCTCGATCTGAATGTAGAAGTGATTGATGTTCGGGAGGAAAAAATATGGCAGGAAAAAGCGCAGGAAGAAAAAGACAAAGATAAAGATGAAGACGAAGAAGACAGCGATGAAGAAGGAAAATCTATTAAAATTGTAGTCAGTCAAGATAAAGATAAAGACGGAGAAGAATCAGAAGAGGAAGAGACCAGCGAAGAACCCAAAAGTGTCGATCTGTCAGAAATTTCCAACGATTCGGTGCGTATGTACCTCAATGAAATCGGTCGAATCCCACTTTTGACAGCCGAAGAAGAAGTCTCATTAGCCAAACGAATAGAAATGGGAGATTTGTCGGCCAAACAAAAATTGGCAGAATCCAATCTTCGTCTAGTGGTTTCTATTGCGAAGCGTTATATCGGACGAGGTTTGCCGTTTTTGGATCTGATGCAAGAAGGAAATTTTGGTCTTTTGCGAGCTGTGGAAAAGTTTGATTATCGGAAAGGGTTTAAATTCTCTACGTATGCTACTTGGTGGATTCGACAGGCTATTACTCGTGCCATTGCGGATCAGGCCCGTACTATTCGCATTCCGGTGCATATGGTGGAGACGATCAATAAATTGCGTTATACACAGCGTCGATTGCAGCAAGAACTGGGTCGAGAACCACTTCCCGAAGAATTAGCAGCAGAAATGGGCTTGGATCTGAAAAAGGTAAATTATATTCTCAAAATCTCTCAGGATATTGTCTCACTCGAAGCTCCTGTCGGAACAGAAGAGGACTCCAAACTTTCTGATTTTATCGAAGATGAATCGGCTATTTCTCCTTTTGAAACAGCGCACCGAAAAATGATCAAAGAAAATATTGATGATTTGTTGCAGTATCTTTCCGCTCGAGAACAAAAAATTATAAAAATGCGATTTGGTTTGGAAGATGGTATTCCTCATACTTTGGAGGAAGTTGGACGTGAATTTAATGTGACTCGTGAGCGTATCCGACAGATCGAAGGAAAGGTTCTCGAGAAACTGCGAGATCACCCGATGTCGATCAAAATCGAAGCATAGAGAACATAAAAATATTTGATTTTTTTGAATAAAACAGTACCTTTCCGCACGAATATTTCTCCCTTCCCATGGTAAAAAAACAATCCGTTGCTCCTCAGAAAAAAGTATTGGTCACAAAAGAAGGGCTCAAAAAGCTCGAAGACGAGTTGCAGTATCTTACCGAAACTCGCCGCAAAGAAATTGCTGACCGTTTAGCCGAAGCGATTTCTTATGGTGACCTTTCAGAAAATTCCGAATATGATGAAGCCAAAAACGAACAGGCTTTTTTGGAGCAGCGTATTTCAGAATTAGAAGAACAGATCAAAAATGCAGAAATTATTTCTGAATCAGGCACAAAAGAGCAAAAAGGATTGGTACAAATCGGTTCGACGGTAAAGCTTCGTCTGCCGAATGGAGAAGAGCACGAATACACGATTGTGGGTTCTACAGAGTCGGATCCAGCTATGCACAAAATTTCGAATGAATCTCCAGTAGGAGAAGCTATTATCGGAAAAAAAGCCAAAGAAAAAGTAAAGGTAGAGGCTCCTGGAGGAATTCTCGAATATGAGATTCTTAAGATAGCCTGAGTGCCCCGTCAAAGAATCATTCGAAAAGAGGTTGTTTTGCAGTACAATGATTCCTGATGATTGACGTATGGCTTCCGTCTTCAAAATCAGTTTCTCTGCGAGCACTGGTACTCAATTTTTTGAATGGAGAGAAAACCGATATTCGGAATATGTCGGAATGTGACGATGTGCGCTTTCTAAAGAATGCGCTTTCATCATTTTTTATTTCAAAAGAGGAAGAATTTTTTGTAGGTGATGGGGGAGCTCCAGCACGATTTTTGGCAGTACTCAGCTTAGTGGCGAAAGATCCTTTTGTGATACGCGGAACGGAACGTTTCCATCAGCGTCCAATGAAGGATTTATTTTATGTTTTGCGATCATTAGGAGTGAAGATTGAATGCCTGGACAAAAAAGATTTTCTCCCGGCACGATTTCAATTTTCAAATCTCGCTTCTCGTCCTAAAAAATTACCAACAGAAGTGAAACTCTCCGGGAAAGTTTCTTCTCAATTTTTGAGCGGATTATTATTGGTTGCTCCCTCTCTTCCAAACGGACTTAACATTCAGCTCATAGATGATCTTGTTTCTCGTCCATACGTGCAGATGACGCTTCAAATGTTGAGAATGTGGGGCGCGGATGTTCGAGTTTCTCCAGATTTCCGTACATTCACGATTATCCCTGGTTTTTCTCCTCCAGCAGAATTTGTAGTTCCTTCGGATATGACTGCTGTCAGCTACCCGATTGTGTACTCGATGCTTTCCCGACAATCAATCATGATTCACAAGAGAGAAAAAGAAACACTCCAGGGTGATGAAAGGATTCTGGAAATAATTCGACAATGTGGCGCTCAGGTACGCATTGATCATGATCAAATAAAAATAATTCCTCCCAAACAATTCAAACTTCCAAAAATATTGGATATGAGCGATACACCGGATCTTTTTCCGAGCGTTGCCGTTCTGGCTTCGTTTGCTGAGAGGACTTCCTGTTTTGAGGGGGTTGGGCATCTGCAGTGGAAAGAGTCGGACCGGATTCATGCTCTCCAGGAAAATCTAGAAAAGCTTGGAATAGAGATGAAATACAATGATGGATGTGCACAAATTGGGGAAAACTCACAGTGGAATAAAAAAAATGTTCATGACAAAAAAATAAACTCTTTTCAAGACCATAGAATAGCGATGATTTTTGGTGTTTTGAACAAAGTATTTGATCTGGATTTAGATATTTCTCATCCGGAGTGTGTATCCAAATCTTGGCCCGGATTTTGGCTGGATTTAGCCTCGTGGGCAGGAGAGTTGCGAGATGTGGCGGCAGTGATTGTTTGCCACAAAGGAAAATACCTTGTCGTCAAGAAACCCAGAAAAGATTATGCGTGGCAGTTTCCGCAGGGCGGTGTCGAAACGGAGGAAACATTTTTGCAGGCTGTAAAACGAGAACTTCAAGAGGAATGTGGAAAAAATCTAGACGTTGATTTTGGGCGAAACATTCTTGGACAGTATAAATATTTTTTCCCTACTGACTTTCATCGTCACGAAAAAAAAATTCGTGGAGCGCATGTTCGATTTTTTCGAGCGGAATTTGTACAGGGGAGGGTGGAAATAAATCCCAAGGAGCTCGAAGATTTTGCCTGGGTGGAAAAAGAAAAACTGTCAGAGTATTTTGCTCCTGAATACTGGAAGGTCGTACAGCAATGGGTTTAGTCCCAGAAAATTGTCTTTTCTTGGATCAAAAGCTTCGTTTTTCCGAGTAATTTGGTGGAATTTCCTTTGGGATTATTTTGGAGCCAGAGCAGGCAGTCCTCGACATCACTACTGCTGGGAATTTTTTTGGCAATGCGACGAAGAAATTCTTTTTGGAGAGCCGGATGGAGCTGTAAGAAGGCGGAGAGAGGAATGCTGCGAGCATGAAAATGATTTTCCAGTTCAGCCGACAGGAAGGCTGCTGTTTCCCGAAAAATCTCACTTTCGGTCACGAATACTTTTTCGAGGTTTGGAGTAATTGTCCGCAGATGTGGCAGAATTTTTTGGCGGATTAGGTTTCTTTCGAATTGTTCATCAGTGTTGCTTTTGTCTTCTTGGTATTCGAGCTTCTGTGTATCAGCATACTGTATGATTTCGGATTTGGACACGGACCAGAATGGTTTTTTTTCGATTTCAAAAGGAGCTAACCCCGATACGCCAGTACCTTTGGTCAGTCGAAAGATCATCGTTTCGACCAAATCCGTCGCATGATGAGCGGTCAAGATTCTTTCCGCTCCAAAATCGCGAGCGGCTTTGTGGGCGAGTTGGAGTCGTTTTTTTCGCCAGTATGATTCTCGATTTTTAACGGGAAGATTTTGAAGAGTCTCACCGTAGAATTTGATTTTATTTTTTGAACAAATTTTTTGTACAAAAAGAAAATCTTTGTGTGATTCTTTTCTCAGGTTGTGATCCAGATGAAAGACGGCGAGTAATTTTTTCGGATGCGCTTTTGCAGCGACTTCCAGCAAAACTCGAGAGTCTACACCCCCTGATACACAGAGCAATAATTTTTTATCAACAAGATTTTCTCGTTGTAAAAAATCGGTAAAAACTTTTTCAAGATTCATTGTCCAGTACTTCCAAAGCCTCCGCGGGAAATTTCACCGGGAGAGCGTACTTCTTCGAATTTAATTTTTTCGGTTTTTACAAAAAGTCCCTGTGCAATGCGTTCGCCTTTCTCTACTCTGACAGGTGTATCAGAAAAATTATACACCTGAATAAGGATTTCATCCTTTTCTCCATGATAATCGGCATCGATGAGTCCTACTGAATGAGGAAAAACGAGAGATTTTTTTCGGGGTGTTGAACTGCGTGGCAAGATGAGGAGTGCGAAATCTTTGGGACATCGAACGATAATATTGCCAGGCACGAAGCTGATTTCATGAGGAGCAATGATTGTTTCTTCTCGTGCCAAAAAATCAAACGCAAAACTTCCCTTTGTTTCATACTTTGGCAGGGGAAGGGAATGATCAATTCGAAAAATCTCTACTTTCATTGTCTATACTCTATCAAAAAAGAAAGCATTTTCAATTGCGAAAAAGCATTTTTTTGTCATACTTTGCCCGATGAAAAAATGGATATTATTCGCGCTTTTGCTCTTTTCTCCTGTGGTTTTTGCACAAGAGAACGAGGCAGCAGCACCAGAAGAAGACCCTCTTCCAAAATTTGAAGAGGAACAAATAGCTCCTGCGTTTTCGGTGGATCCTTTTATTGAAATCGGCAAAAAAACACTGTTTGATGCTTCAGAAACAAAAAAAATTTCCCCAGCGGAAGGCGTTCCTGTTTTTTCCTGGGATTTTGGTGACGAAAGTCGTATGCAATGGGGAGAAAAAATTACCCATACCTATCAAAAACCAGGGAAATATACCGTGACACTTCATGTTCGCCAAGGAAGAGAACGGGAAGAAATCACAAAAGATGTGGTTGTTTTTGATACCAAAGGGATTTTGGTTTCCGATGAAGAATCGGACTGGCAGGGGATTGTTTCTCAGGCTGGAGAGCACGGTATATGGTTGAACAATATTGAATATAAAAAAGGCGAAACGGGATTTTCAGCCGAAGAAGATTTTATTCGGCGTATTCAACAAAAATTAGATTTTGTACGAGATGCAGAGTTGATTATTTTTACCCCCGATGCCTTATCGGCTTTACAGAGTTTTGCTCAATTTTGGCAAAAGTTGCCATCCGAAAATACTTTTGATCTGAAAAATAAGCTCTGGGTTCATATTTCAGATTCTTCGTTGGATAAAACCGGGAAATTACTCCAGCCTATTTTTTCTATTTTGAAGCCAAGTTTTATACTTCTGACCCGTCCTGAAGCCTTAAATCCTATCTTTGAAACCATTCATACGGGAGATACTATAGAAAAACTGAAAGCACGAGAAATCGGATTTGAAATTATTGATGAGCGGACTTCAACGGCAAAGATTTTATTTCTCTCCAACCTGACAACCTACTTTGTTTCACACGGAATTTCTCAGAATGTTGTGTATTTGCTTTTGGCGGTTCCTTTTATTGTTTTTGTCATTGCTTTTTTGCGCCAATTTATTGGGATTTCCACTTTTGGTGTGTATGCACCTTTGATGTTGGCTCTGAGCTTTTTGGTGCTGGGATTTAATTTCGGCCTCATGGTCTTTGCGGTTGTGATGTTGGTGAGCTATTTGATTCGTCTGTTATTCGAGAAAGTGGAATTGCTCTATATTCCAAAAGTGAGTTTGCTCTTGAGTATTTTAGCGCTGTCTTTCTTTTTGGTTTTGGGACTGGCGGTTTACTTTGATTCGACCATTAATCTGACGTTAACCATTTTCCCGATGCTGGTGATGGCAACTCTGTCGGAGAAGTTTCTTTCTGCCCAATCATCATCAGGTATTAAGCAAGCTCTTTTTGCCGCCGGAGAGACAGTTATCGTTTCTTTTATTGGTTACTTTTTGGTCACATGGGGCTGGATGGAGAGTGCTATTTTGGCCATGCCAGAACTGATCTTGTTGCCGATTGTTGGACTGATCTGGTTGGGACGATTTACGGGGCTGAGGCTCACCGAATATTTTAAATTTCGAACTCTGTTTCGAGAAGAGGATACTCACGAAGAATAATGTCTTTTTTCAAGAAAGCTGCCGGAATTTTGGGAATTAATTCCCGTAATTTGGATTACATTGCCAAATATAATTCCTATGCGAATAAAAAATTTGCCGACAATAAAATTTTTACCAAGCACTTCCTCGAATCTCGGGGGATTGGTGTGGCGAAGATTTATCAGGTTGTTCAGAAACACAATGAACTCACATCAGATTTTTTTGACTCGTTGCCCAATAGCTTTGTAATCAAGCCAAATCGTGGCTATGGAGGAGCGGGGATTCTCGTTATTGTCCAGAAGCAGGGAAGATTTTGGGTTACTGCTTCGGGAAAAAAAATCGATCAGGAATTTTTATATCGCCATTGTGTCGCTATTTTGGATGGGAAATATTCAATTTCAGGAATGTATGATCAGGTTATTTTTGAGGAACGATTAGAGCCTCACCCTGACTTTCGGAAACTCAGCGATATAGGTCTTCCTGATATTCGGGTTATCGTTTTTAATATGGTGCCGGTATTGGCTATGCTCCGAGTTCCTACCTATGAATCAGAGGGAAAAGCAAACATGGAAGTAGGAGCCGTGGCTCTGGGAATCGACATTGGAACCGGAAAAACTATTGGAGGAGCCCAATATTCTCATTATATTCGAAAAATGCCCAATGGTCAGCCTACAACCGGATTTCAGGTGCCATTCTGGGACGAAATTTTGTATGCCGGCTCAAAAATCCAACAGTCGACACATATTGGTTTTTTGGGGGTGGATTTAGTGATTACCAAAACCGGAGTAAAAGTGCTCGAAATTAATGCTCGGTCGGGATTAAAGATTCAGATTGCCAATAAAGTCCCTCTCAAAACTCGACTGGAAAAAGTTACTGACGTAAAAGTTCTTACTCCTGAGGATGGCGTGGAAGTAGCGAAAACACTTTTTTCACCAAAAGCAACAACTGAGACAGAAAGCACTCAGAAGCCGGTTATTGGTATTCGTGAAAATGTCATTCTCAACGCTGAAAAACCACAGACACTTCAAGCGCGAGTGGATCTTTCAGCGGAAGAAAACACGATTACTTCTCGATTTTATACGGGATCGATTTTGGATGTTTCTCTGGCTGGAAAACGTATCAAAATCCCTGTTCAGAAAGGAACGGTTCGGGATGCAGATTTGATTTTGGCGGGAAAGTTTTTGACCGATTTTTACATCGATCCCAACAAGAAACACACACCACAAGGACCTTCGGTTGTTACGTCTCATGTAGACGAAAAGATGATCCGCAATATTGATGACAAGATCTGTGAAGTTGATGAGCAGATAAAGCTTCTCTCCTATATTAATCCTCGGAATCTAGAAGAACAAAAGCGTTTATTTTTGGAAAATCCTGAGTTTTCTCCTCGGTTTTCGTACCGGGAACAGGATTTGGATTTTTCAGTTCTCAAACGAGACATAAAACGACTTCCCGAAGTAGATCACGTGCTCTATCCGCTTTTTATCGAAAAAGCCAGAGAGATCGAAGCAAAAATTGATTTGATTCAATCTGTAGGATCAGAGGATTTTTCAGATTTTTCAAAGCGCACTTTTGGCAATGTCAGTGATCGAATGTATCGTCAGGCGCTGGATTTTCTTAAAAAATATATCGATCAGAATAAGGATGATATAAGTGAAGAAGTAGATCTCAAACAGGCAAAGGATTTGTTGTGGGAATTCCTAAAAAATCACAAGCTCTCGCACTGGAAAATAAAAGAAATAGAGGAATCAGTCTCTGATATTCAAGTGACAAAGCGGAATGTTATTTTACTCAAGAAAGGCGCTCGTTTTCAAGAAAATAGATTAAAAGCGCTCTTGGTTCATGAAATCGGCACGCATGTATTTCGTTTTGAAAATGGGAAGCTACAGCCCTTTCGTATTTTTGAGCGCGGTACTGCCGGATATTTGAAGATAGAGGAGGGAATCGCTATCTGGAATCAAAATAATTTGGGGTTAGAACTAGGGGATAAATTTCTGAAACCCGCCTACCAGGTAATCGCGATTCATTTAGCAAAAAAAATGTCTTTTTGTGATCTGTTTCATTTCTTGAAAGATACGTATCAATTGAATGATGATTTGGCATGGAGATTGTGCGTGAAGGCTAAACGCGGGCTGACAGATTCAGGAAAATTGGGAGCATTTACGAAAGATCATATCTACTTTTCTGGTCATCGGGAAGTAGAAAAATTTATGAAAAAAGAGGAAACACTTGAGCCGCTGTATATCGGAAAAATAAAAATCGAAGACCTGAAGATTCTGGAAAAAATAGAAAATATGAAACCACCGAAGTTTTTGTTGTAGGTGGATAGACTTTTTTTGTTTTTTATGTTATAATAAGGAGATGGAGAACAAAGAAAGAGAAGCGCGAGAAGTGCTTCGAGAAAAATCATCATTATATGATCCAGAAGGGAAAAAATTATGTGACATAGAGTATTCGCTTCTGAATGGAGAAATTTGTAAGATTCAGCCGATTCCTTTTTCGAATACAGAAAAAACAGCAGAAAAGAATGAAGAAATTGTTTTTTGCACGACCGAAGAAGGAAAAAATGTACACGAGGAAGATGTTTCCCGCGCAGAAGCGCGAGAAAAAGGACTCCGTTATCTCGTAGTGACGACGCTTCTTTTTCATGGAAAAGAGATGCTTCTCCAGAAGCGCTCATCCGAAAAAAAAATTGATCCAGGAAAATATTCGGCTTCTGCGCACGGAGTCGCGAAGCAGTTATATTTTCAGAATGGATCCAAGGTACGGAATGAAGACAATACAGCTCTGGTCAATACGGCTCTAGAAATCAATGAAGAATTGCGACACGGAGAAGAGACCCCTTCTTTTTCGATTGACGTGTGGCAGGGGACTGTACACGAGCTTAATCGGTGGGCAGAGGCGAACCAAATAAATGACCCAGACACGATTTACTTGGTGCCTACGGCTTTTTATAATGATGATGGGTATCCTTTAGGAGATCGAACTCAAAAACGAACCAGAGCGCTTTCTATGGGTTTTATTTTCTCCAAAGAGAAGCCATCTCTCAGTATTGATCCTTCAGAGCTTTCATCGGTCGAATGGGAAAAAGCATCTGAATTTTCGGAAGATCCTGGTATGACAGAGGATCTTCAATCTTGTGTAGATGCGGCTTTTGCTCAATTAGAAGAAGAAAGCATTCAGAAGCATTCCGCTGAAATCGCCAAAAAAGCACTGCGACAAATATTTTCTCAGGAATAATTTACATTACTTCTGGAATCTCGATTCCTAAAATTCCGAGTCCTGCTTCTAAAACGTTATATACTTTGTGAGCCAGTGCCAGACGCGCTTTTTTGAGGTCGTCGGTTTCGGCTTTCAAGATTGAATGTTCACTGTAATAACTCGACCAAGTTTGAGCCAATTCCAGCAAATAGGTGACTAAGTAGGTGGGATTTTTTTGCTCGGCGGATCGATCCAAAACGTCTGGAAATTCCAATATTTTCCGTCCGAGTGGTTTTTCTGCTTTCTCAAGAAAGCCCACACTTTCTTTGTTGGACTCAAGTGATGATCCTGCTTTTTTGAAGATTGATTTCATTCTCACTCCTGCGTACTGCAGATATGGACCTGTTGCGCCTTCGAAAGCAATCGATTGCTCGGGATTAAAAGTGATGGTTTTTCGGGGATTGGTCGTGAGCAGATAAAATTTCCAGGCGGCATTCATGATCTGTTCGGCGATTTTTTGGGCTTCGTTTTGACTCAGATCAGGATTTCGTTTTTTGATTTCCGTGAGTGCGAGATTCGACAGGTCATCCATCAGGTTATCGGCATCTACAACCGTTCCTTCTCGAGACTTCATTCGTCCATGAGGCAGATTGACCAGACCATAACCCAGATGATGCAGATGTTTTTTATCGAGTAAGCCGAGTTTTTCCAGACACAAAAAGAGTACCTGAAAATGATAGTTTTGCTCATCGGCCACGACATAAATCATTTCATCGGGATGAAATTCATCGTACCGCAACTTTGCCAGTCCGATATCCTGCGTGAGGTAGATAGCGGTCCCGTCGGCTCGTAGAACCACTTTTTCATCCAGACCTTCTTCGCTTAAATCAATAAAAAGAGTCCCGTCTTCTCGTTTTTGAAAGACTCCTTTTTTGAATCCTTCTTGAACTGCTTCAACACCAGACTGGTAGTGTTCTGATTCTCGGTATTCTTTTTCGAATTCTACACCTTGTCTCGCGTATGTTTTTTCGTGTCCGGTAAGAGCCCAGTGACTCATCTTTTCCCACAGCTCTCGGACTTTCGGATCACCCGATTCCCATTGAACCAGCATATTTTGTATTTCATTTTTGAGCGATTCATCCTTTTTGGCTTCCTGCTCAAATTTTACATAGTACCGTCCTACAAAATGGTCTGGTTTTTCGCCGGTTTTTTCAGGGGTTTCATCTTGTCCCCAGCGCTGGTAAGCCAGCATGGATTTGCAGATATGGACGCCACGATCATTGATAATATTGACTCGGTGTACGGTCGCGCCGGATTGCCCGAGCAGATTGGCCACAGCGATGCCCAGAGCATGATTGCGCATGTGTCCGAGGTGCAGGGGCTTATTGGTATTAGGACCCGAGAATTCGAGAACAATAGTTTTTCCCTTCGAAAATTCGGTGTAGAGAGGGGTATTTAACACTTGAACAAAAAATGTGTTCAAGTCGAAAGAAATGTTGAGATATGGGCCGACTCCTTTGGTTTCTTCTACGAAATTCGATCCTGTCAATATTTTTTGTACTTCCTGTGCGATTTGGACAGGAGAAACATTCTCTGTCTTTGCGAGTTCAAAAAAACTCAAAGCCAGATCGCCAAATTGCCCTTTGGGAACGGCTGAAAACTGAATTCTTTCTGCTTTTTCAGCGTCCCAAGATCGGGTCAAATACTGCCGCACAAGCTCTTGCATGGATTTACAATAGGTCAGGGTATATCGTCATCAGAATAGCAGAACACAAGTAGAAAATATAAATCAAAATGAGAAAAATTCCTTCGGGTTTGGATATCTGAAACCGTTTTCCGATCGCAATAGCCGCAAAAAGAATAACGGTTGCAAAAAGCAAAATAGCCGATGAAAAAAGATTTTCTGTCCCGACATCCACGGTTCCTCCTTTCCAAAAAATATATATGAGCCATGGGAGTCCTAAGCCAATCAGAATGTCGAATGTATTGCTTCCCAGAGCATTGCTGACAGCCATATCGCCGGCACCGCGCTTGGACGCAATAATCGAGCTCAAAAGATCCGGAATAGAAGTTCCTGCTGCTAAAACCGTCAGTGCGATAATCCCCTGAGGAATACCAAAATTATGTGCGAGAAAAACAGCGAGCTCTATCATCGCCCAACTCAAAATGGCAATCAGTACTACTGATATAGTAAAAGTTATGCCATAGAGATGTCGCTTTTTGTCAGGATCAGGAATGAGATGAGAAAAGAGAAAATTGGTTCCTTTTTCTATCCAACGCAAACCGGCCCAATACTCAGCAATACTTTTCTTTTTTTCGGCAGCGTTGATCCGAGTTTGAGAAACCTGAAAATGCGCTGGAATCCATTTTTTCCACTGAGAAAGAACAAAGATGTACAAAGCGTAGAGAGCTAAATACCAGAAGGCTTCATTTCGGGTGATTTCTCCATCCCAAAAAGTAAACAAAAGAAGTGTCAGGGTGATCATATAAAATCCCACATCCCGAATAATCGTTCTCCAGTTGAGGAGAGTTTTGTGTACGAGCGCGGAAGCACCAATAATAACCAAGACATTAAAAATGGCTGATCCGACAATGGTTCCCGCACCAATATTTTCTGATCCCACTTTGGTGAGGGCGATAATAGCCGTAAAAAGTTCTGGGGCACTAGATCCAACTGCCATAAAACTCGCTCCGGCGACATCTTCAGAGATTTTGAGTTTTTGAGTGATAATTTCCAAACTACCGACGAAATACTCGTCGCATATTTTAGCCAGCCAATAAAAAATCAGCAGGAGTCCGAAGAGAGAGAGAATAGAAAAGAAGATCATGAGTATGGTGCTCGGGGCGGGACTCGAACCCGCACGCCATCAGAGAAGGCAAGGGATTTTAAGTCCCTCGTGTCTACCATTCCACCACCCGAGCGTTGTCGTTGGATCACTTCTCTCACTCGCATGGAGATGCTCGCTCAAGGCGAGACGTCCCTATGCTCGTGGGAAAATTCAAAAGAACAAAATGGAGGCGCCATCCGGGATCGAACCGGAGTAAAAGGCTTTGCAGGCCTCTGCGTAACCACTCCGCCATGGCGCCGTCGTCGCTGGATCACTTCGTTGGGCTTTTCCGCCTGAGGTGGATTTCGCCATACTCTGTGATCGCTCTTCTCGTTTATACGGAATGCCCAGGAAAAGAAACGGCTTTCACTGGCTACGTACGTTCAAGTCTCTTTTTCTTGGACTTCCCCGTATTCACGGATAGGGCAAAAGTTCGCAAAGAACGCACGGAGTTTATTTTTCTTCGGGCTCTTTGTCTACTGAAATTTGCCAGGAATCGAGAATAGATTCGCATTCTGAGCCCTCTATTTGTGTTGGTACAGAGCAGCTTCCCAAGAGAAAAGTATTGGAGTCAGGAAGAGCCAGAGCTTTTTGTGTTATGAGTTGGAGTGAATCGGTCGGATCTATTTTGCCCTGAAACACCCACTTTTCAGGGGTAAAATCCACTTCTTCAAAAAAATAGAAATCATTCTGTGCGTTCGCCCAGAGATTTTCGGCAAGATTTTGGCTCTGTCCTTTTGCTCGCAAAATGACAAAGCTTTGCTGGTCTTTGTAAGCAAAAAAAACAGCTTCGGAATTGTCTGGGACTTCTCCTCGCGTCCAATCTTCAGGAAGCGCGAGATGAAAATTTTCACTCTCAACTCGAAAAGAATCAGTCGGTTCTTGCTGAAATAGTCCACTGTCGGTATCACTACAGCCTGTAGAGACCAAGCACAACAATCCCAAGAAAAATTTTCGCATTTTACGAGTCGCATTGTACAGTGAGAATCCATGAAAATAAAACTCTTCTTTTTTGGAAAGGAAAATGAAATGACAGAACGAGAAAGAGAGCTTCTCAAGCGCATTAATTTTCGTTGCTCGACCAAAGTTTTCGCTCTGCCTCAGGCGGGGGTTCGTGATCCGGAAAAGACGAAAGAGAAAGAGGGTGATTAATTGAACAAAAAAATTGTTCAGCAGGACTTTCTTATTGCGCTCGATGAAAAAGGCGAACAAATGAACTCGATAGAATTTTCTCAATTTCTCAAGAAAATTTTTGTGGATCACGAAACCGCACACATTGTCCTCGGGGGAGCATATGGGTTATCGGACAAAATTCTTCATCGAGCTGACAAAAAGATCAGCTTTGGTCCGATGGTATGGACACGCAATTTAGCACGTTTGATGACGCTTGAGCAGTTGTATAGGGCGCTTGAGATCGACGGAGGGGGAAATTTTCACAAAAGTTGATATATTGTATTTTTCCCTTTTTATTTGACATTTTATAAAAAAACTAGCTAATAAGCTACGTAAAAAATATTTTTATGGAGAGAGAATTTTCAAAGAACGAAACGGTAACTATCGATGGAGTGGTCGAAGTTATTGAAGCTGATGAAAGACGAGTCTCTGATACAGAGATACGTCTTTTTGCTCTCGGGATTTCGGCAGATGTATCAGCTGAAATTTCAGAAGGAGGTTCAATTTGTATAGACGAGGAAATGGTTTCTGCTATAAAAGATAAGGTTGCGAAATCTATTTCTGGAGAAATGCATCAATAAAATCTTCCAAATCTCCGTTGAAAACAGCTTCGGGATTTGGGTGTTCGCAGTCAGTACGATGATCTTTTACGAGCTTATAGGGTTGGAGAGTGTAGGTTCGAATCTGTGAACCAAAAGAACTTTCCATCAGCTCTCCGCGGATTTCCTCGAATTTTTCAGCGCGTTGCTCAAGTTTGAGTTGCAGTAATCGAGATTTCAGCACCTTCATTGCCGATTGCTTGTTCTGCAACTGTGACTTTTCGTTCTGACAGGTGACGACCAAATTGAGTGGAAGATAGGTTATGCGTACAGCAGAGTCGGTTGTGTTGACGCTTTGTCCGCCACATCCAGATGATCGAAAAACATCAATCCTCAAATCTTTTTCATCGATTTGAATCTCGGCTTCATTGTCTATGAGTGGTAATATTTCTACTCTCGTAAAAGAAGTCTGACGGAGATTTTTGGCATTGAAAGGGGAGAGTCGAATAAGTCGATGGACACCATGTTCACTCTTGAGGAGTCCGTAAGCCAGAGTACCATTTATTTCAATGGTTGCAGACTTGAGACCACTTTCGGAGGGGGATTCGTCCAAAATATGAGTCTTCCATTCTTTTTTCTCACAAAACCTCAGATACATTCGTTCGAGTATGTGGGTAAAGTCTTCGGCATCTTGTCCGCCATTTCCGACATGCAGTGAGAGGATAACTCCTCCTTGGTCATATGGACCAGAAAGCAGGAGTTCGGTTTCTCCTTTTTGGATCTGCTCTTCCAATCGTTCCACTTCCTGCTGCAATTCTTTTTGTTCTGTTTCATTTGCCGATTCGATGAGTTCGGGAAGTGCTTTGAGATTGCTTTCGATACCTTTCCATTGCTCTATAAACTTTTCCAAATGAGCGGCCTTTTGAGATGTTTTTTGGGCTTTTTCTTGGTCGCCCCAAAAATCAGGCTGGTTCATTTCTCCCCGCCGTTTTTCCAGCTCGGCTCTTTTTTTATCCAGATGCAAATGCTTCTGGAGTGAAAAATATTTTTCTTGGAGCTGAGCAAGACGATCGAGGAGTTCTTTTTCCATTGCAAAGTGATTGTATCCTAAATAGAAAACGAGGTCATCCGACCTCGTTTTTTAGATGTTTTTTGAAAAAATTCAACGGAGCTTCTTTCTCAAGAAAGCTGGGGTTTCCAGATCATTCTCTTCTTTTTTTTCTCCGTCAACGCTGAATGCTTGTCGCATGAGAGAAGCATGTCCGGGTTTCTTTTTTTCCGTGTCAGAAAATCCCGTAGCAATGACAGTAATTTTCATTTCGCCGGTATAATTTTCATTGATAACGGCTCCGAAGATAATATTTGCTTCTGGGTCAGCGGCTTCAGTAATGACTTTTGCGGCTTCGTCGACTTCGTACATCGAAAGATCATCACCACCAGTAATATTAAAGAGGATACCTTTGGCACCATGAATAGATTGATCGAGAAGAGGAGATTCGATGGCGGCTTTGGCGGATTCTACGGCTCGGTTTTCACCAGCACCATAGCCAATTCCCATCAATGCTGTACCGGCATCTCGCATAATAGAACGAACATCTGCAAAGTCCACATTGATCAACCCATGGAGTGTGATCAGATCAGCAATTCCTTGTACTCCTTGACGTAATACCTCATCAACAACGGAAAATGCATCAGTGAGTGGTGTTTTGCGGTCAATGATAGACAGGATTCTATCATTCGGAATAGTAATGAGTGTATCAACATTGTTGCGGAGTTCTTCATATCCAGTTTCTGCTTTTGCCAGGCGTTGTTTCCCTTCAAAAGAAAAAGGCAGGGTGACGACTCCGACGGTAAGTGCTCCGAGCTCTCGAGCAATACTCGCGACAATAGGAGCTCCGCCAGTTCCGGTTCCTCCTCCCAATCCACAGGTCACAAAGACCATATCAGCCCCTTTGAGAGAAGATTTCACTTCTTCGAGTGATTCTTCAGCGGCAGCTTTCCCTGTCTCGGGATTTGATCCGGCTCCCAACCCCTTGGTGGCATCTCGTCCAATATGAACCTTTGTTTCGGCTTTATTGTGATAGAGTGCTTGTGCGTCAGTATTAATCGAAATAAATTCGACATTGGCAAAGTCGGAGCTGACCATGCGATTAATAGCATTTCCACCTCCGCCACCGATACCAACGACTTTAATATTGGCAACAGGGGTAACAGAAGGAGTTACTTCGCGTGAATGAGATTCTTTTCTTTGATTTTTTTTATCATCGTTTGTATTTTCGACAGCCGATTTAAGAATATCTTTCATGGGGAGGGGTGGGTTAAGAGGGGAAAAGGGGGTTAAAGATAGGAAAACCTAGGGGAGTAATCGTTTGAAAAAATCTGACAGAGAACCGAACATTTTTCGGAAATCAAAATCCAGAAGTGAACGGCTTCCGCCGTATCGATTTCCAAAATGAAGCAGTCCAATACTGTGGGCAAAGCTGGGGTCATCTACACGATCGACAATGCCTTCGATGTCATTGGGGAAACCCAATTGAACAGGAAGCTGAAGTGATTCTCGTGCCAAGTCGATAACACCGGGCATTTTCACGGCTCCTCCGCATAAAATTGCTCCGGCAGGCAGTTGTCCATCACGACCAACCTTCGCGAGCTCATCACGCACCATCATAAATATTTCGTGATAGCGTGCTTCAATAATCTGAGCGACTTGTTTTTTGTTGACACTATGGCTGTCGGATTTAGAAATTTTTGACAGATCGATTTCTTCGCGATCACTGACGTCTCCAGGCAGACAGGTTCCGTATTCAATTTTAATTTTTTCTGCGGTTTCAATAGAGGAACGCAATCCAATAGCGAGGTCGTTTGTAACATGCTCTCCTCCTACCGGAATAACAGCCGAAGAAACGACTGTCCCTTCTTCAAAAAGAGCTACATTGGTTGAACAAGCTCCAACTTCGATCAGAACAACACCGAGCTCCTTTTGTTTTTTGTCTAAAACGGTTTCCGCGCAAGCGAGATTTGAAGGAATAATTTCTTCGATGTCTACTCCTGTTTCGTAGAGACATTTTTCTAAATTTTTAATAGAGGCTTTTTGTCCTGCAATAATATGCGCTTCCACTTCCAATCGTATGCCAGTCATTCCGACAGGGTATTTGATCCCGTGTTGAGAATCGATGGAGAAAGATTTTGGAATAATACGCAAAATTTCTCTATTTGCAGGAAGAGAAACAGCTCGTGCGGCATCGAGTACTCGATCGACATCGTCTTCGGTGATTTCAGCGTTTGGACCATTGATAGCAATAACACCTCGAGAATCATAGGTTTCGATATGAGGTCCAGAAAAACCAACGAATACGCGGTGGATAGGTTCCCCACTCATACGTTCCGCGTCTTCAAGACTGGCCGTAATATTAGAAACAGCTTCATCGATATCGGTCACCATTCCTTTTCGGATACCGTTGGAAGGGGATATCCCAACACCAATAATATTAATCAGGTTCTTTTTCTCTTGGGTAATTCCGACAATGGTTCGGATTTTAGAAGAGCCAATGTCGAGGGAGACGAGTGTTTTTTGTTGAGCCATTATTGTTGGAAGATTGGAAGAAAGGCTGTCAAAAAGATGAGAACCAAAATTCGCCTGCGACAGTAGCAGAGAAGAAATATTTGCGCAAATGTTTTTTTCTCTTAAGCCGCTTGTGAACTGATTTTTTGAACATCTTTCCTATGGTCGGAAGCGGGTTGTTTTTTCTGAAGTGGAAAGAAAAAAAACTTTAAAAAACACATTTTGTGTTCACAAGAAAGCGCATTTCTTCGTTCTTTTTAAGAAGGATTTATTCTTTTTCTTTTTTAATGTTTTTTTTCTCTTTTTATACTTACAAAAAGAGTGACATTTGCTCTTCCTCTTGCGATTTTTTTGTATCTTCGTTTTGTTCTTTCTTTTTGTTTTGATCAAATTTTTTGATCAAGTTTCTATAGCGATTTTCCAAAGAATGAAATTTCATTTTCTCGAAAAAATCGATGGTTGTCTCAGGACATAGCTGAAATATCTGAGAAAGATTGAAATCAATCGGAACGCTTGTATGGATTGTTGCTAATTCACGGCAATGAAATAAATAATCTTTCTGCTCTTCAAATTTTTTTCTGAGCGCGGGTTTGAGCTCGTGTATATGTTCATAAATTCCTTCCAGGTGCTCATATTTTTGCAGCAGGGACGTAGCCGTTTTCGGACCGATACCTTCAATACCTTTATAATTATCTGAGCTATCTCCGGTGAGTGCTTTAAAATCAATGATTTGTTGGGGGGAGACTCCATATCGGGAAAAAGTTTGTTCGGGTCCGTATTCTAAAAGATTTTTTCCGCCGTTAAATTTTATGAGTTTGATTTTCTCAGAAACTAATTGGAGAAAATCATGATCGTTGCTGAATATTTTTACAGAATACTCTTTTTTTGCGGCTTTTTGACTGATAGTACCAATGATATCATCAGATTCGTAGCCGGGAAGGTCGAGCGAAGGAATGCAAAAATGTTCTAAAAGCGTATAAACATAGGGAATCTGTTCGTAAAAATCATCAGGAGCTTTTTCTCGATGCGCTTTGTAATCAGCATCCATTTCATGGCGGAATGTTTTTTCTTTCGTATCAAAAGTCACCATGAGTCCATCCGGTCGAAATTGCTCAATAATATGTAAGAGCGTTGAGGCAAAACCATAGACCATCCCGATAGGTTTCCCTTCGTATAGAGGAATAAACCCTTTGTTGACACCGTAATACGAACGGTGCATGAGTGAATTTCCATCAATTAAAATAATACTTTTCATTTTTTGACAAGAGGGAATGCTCGACTTTTTCTTTTTTCTTCGTTATAATACCCTGATTTAATACTTTTCACAAATGGCCCACACCCTGACTTCCTCTTCTTCGTCTCAGTCTTCATCTCAAAAAGTATTTTGTATTGGGATGATTATGCCCCTTACAAAAGAAAATAACGCGGATTTCTTTTTGAGATCTATAGAAGCCCTCACCTCATTAGGATTTCAGGTATTTGCTCTCGCAGAAGGAGATGAAACTTCTCAGAAAGCTTCTTTCGATCTCCTTCAAAAAAACAAAGGATTCACGCTTTTGGAGAGTACGGCTCTGAATAGAAAAAAAATTCTTCAGAATGCTGATGTTTTTGTTTTTCCCGCTCAGCCTTCACGGTCAGACTTGGAATATGTAATAAAAAATAAAATGGTCACCGTCCTTCCAGAGGGAGCCGGATTGGAAAATTTTGATGCTCAAAATGAAACAGGGGAAGCGTTCACATTTTCATCGAATAGCTTTTGGCATTTTCTATCAGCTGTTATACGAGCCTCAGAAAATTACAAATTCCCCTACGATTGGAAAACAATCCAGACCCACCTTTCAGAAACAAAACTCGCTCTTTCTTGAGCTTTTTTTATATTTTTTTACAATGCCCCCAGCTTTTGTACGCGCGGGTGGCGAAATTGGTAGACCTGCCTGCCGGCAGGCAGGCGCGCTACACACTTTGACAGAGTTAAAAAAATTTTTACATTGAAGGAAGTAAAAAATAAGCGCGGGTGGCGAAATTGGTAGACGCGCTAGCCTTAGGAGCTAGTAGAGCAATCTGTGTGGGTTCGAGTCCCACCCCGCGCACCATCCTCAATTGAGAATAAAAAAAGATGAATAAAAAACACCCCGAAGATTCAGGGTGTTTTTTGGAACGAATTTTTTATTTCTTCTTATTCCAATAAATCTTTTCCTTCGAGATTTCCTTCCTGGCTGGGACGATAAATCTTTCGAAGTGTTGGTCCTTCATATACTCTTTTTTTATCGGGTGTTCGATCGATATATTCGGGCGATTTCCAGTACCGTTCATCACCGAGTTCGCGTTTGTTGTGTAATTTACGACGCTCCAAGAAGCTTTCATTGGACAGGTATCCTTGTCGATTTGCATCGGTTGAGCCCATAATAGCTGGACGACGACGACCTCGAGTTTGGACTTTTTCCTGATATTTTTCTACTCTGGTTCGTTCATTTTTAAAATTTGCTTGGTTGAGACTCAGTCTTCGATATCGCTGATACGCTTGTCGGTTTCCAAATTGCGGGATATTTCTGCCGCGTTGAGAAAAGTGAGATTCGCTTTTATTGCTGTCGACACTTTGTGATTGTTGTAAGCGGTCAGAACGAGTAAATCGTGCTCGCCCTATGCGGGGAGCTCCTATACGATAAGGAGAAGCTTCTTCGGCTTCTGCTTCTTTTTCTTTTGCTTTTTCTTTGAGCGCTTGAATTCTTCTCATTTGTCGCCGACGGCTGACTTCTTCTGGGCTGAGACCAAACTCTTCTGGTTGGATCAGATCACAAGAAGATATTTTTTTCCAGCCTTCTGGAACAGAGCAGGGGGTTGGAAAAATTTCACATTTTCCATCTGCATTTACAGCGGGCTGAATAACCTGCACACACGCATTGGATTGCGGAGCGTCATCGGCAGCGAATGCTACCGGAGCGAGAAAGAGGAATGAAAGAAACCAGTATTTATTTGTCATCAAAAAAAGAGTTAAAATATATATTTATCGACAAGCAGGAAGCCTTGAGTTTTTTTGGCAGAGCTGTTGCATGCGAGAAGAGAGATGACTCCATTTATTAGAAGCCGGGTTTCGTGATGCAGAGGGAGTCGCTGTACGACGAGTATTACTCAAACGGTTCAAACGCAGTCGCCATTCTTGAAGTTCCTGTTCGAGATCACGTATTTTTTTGAGAATCTGAACTCGTGTATATGTTCCCGAAGAAGAAGCTTCTGATTCGACTTCAGTCTCTTCTTCTTCTTCTTCTTCTTCTTCTTCTTCTTCGGTATCAGAAGAAGTATCGGTGACACTTCCATTATTGGCATCAACCGTTACGAGTGCGTGTTCGCGAATATATCCCAGTCGTCGAAGGCGCTCAATTCGTGCCTTTTGCGCATCAGAAAATGCTGCTTCCGTAGTGAAGGATTCGACGGATCCAGGCCCGAATTTTTGATTTTCACCCGCTCTTGTTTTGTACAGATAGCCGCGAGCAATATAATTGGTATTGGGTTTCAGTCCGGTTATTTTCCCGCTGGTAATATCGAGTCCGGCTTTCATTTCCACAATAGGATCAGAAAAGTCGGTGTCATCCGGTTCAGTGAGAACAATAATAACCCCATTTGCATCGCTCAGAGAGACATTGGGGCGTGACCAAGAAAAAATAACGTATGTATCGTAGGTGACCACGCTTAATTTTCCAAAGTCGAAGGTAACATCACTCTCTCCATCATCCATAATGACAGGATCATTGGGTTCGAGATATTCACTTGAGACGACCTCATCGAGATGAGTGTTGAGTTTGAATTTGAGAATTTTAGACCCATTGGAGAGAGTTGTATAACGACCATCTTTTACATATGTGTAGACTCGAAGATAGTAAGTTTCTAATGGTTCAAAAACAGCAGAAGTAAAGAGTGATAATTCACTATTATTTCCATTTACGAGTTTACTGTACAGGTCTACGTTTCGTACTTGATTTTGATACTTACTCCACTGCAGAGCATATCCTTGAGTTTGAGATTTTACGCTGTCGGAAACATCATTCCAGTCGATCAGGATATATTTCCCGGCTGGAGAGACGGTTAGATTTTGGATAGGATCGGCATGAGCAATATTTGCCCACCAGAAAGACCCTGCCAAAAGAGCAAAAGCGATAGTAAAGAAGCGTTTCATGTGTATGAGTATTTTAAGAAAAAAGCACTTCCGATTGTAAGGCCGGAGGAAGTATCGTCAAGTACTTTCAGGAGAAGAAGAAACTTCTTTTTGAGGGAGAAGGGAAGGATGGGGAATCCATCGGACTGTACGAAAAGGCCAAATGACAAATTCTGCTCGTCCCTGAATGAACTTTTCTGGAACAAATGGAGTATGACTTCCATCACAACCAGAAACACTAAAACATTGACGGGCATCTAAACTTTCTGCTCGATTGTCTCCAAAAAGAAGATAGTGATCTTCGGGAATGGGAAAAGTATCTTTTTGTCTGGTTTGAGTTCGGCCTTGATTTCGGGGAGAAAGATAGGATTCTTCGATTTCAAAATCAGAAACATCCTGATTGCTGAGAAAAACTTTTCCATTTTTTATTTCAACAGTGTCACCCGGAATACCGATGACTCGCTTTATGTAGTATACATTTTCATTGGGGGGACGAAAGACGACGACTTCGCCTCGTTGAGGATCGCGAATGAAATGATATAAAACCTCATTCACAAAGATGAATTCACCTTTTCCATACTGGCATTCGTCTTCCAAAACGTTAAGTGTCGGGCACATAGAGGGGCCTGAGACACGAAAAAACTGGAAAATATAAAATCGGATAAAAAGAACGATTCCGATGAGAATTAAAGTTTCCACAATAAACCCAACCCAGCTCTGATTTTTATCTTTTATCATGAGAAAATTCTGCCGAAGTGTAGACGAAAACTTTTTATGCTACAATCTTTTTTGAAATGGAAAAATGGACCAATTGGAACCTAAAAAGCCTGGGATTTTATTCCCTGCTCAATGACCAGGAACTCATTGAGAAAATCTACCGCAAAGAATGTACCACAACATTCTCAAAGCTAGTGATGTGGGGGTTTTTGTATGGAGGCATAACCTTTGTACTATGGTTTGTTTTTCACGGAACACAATTTTATCCACTGTGGATCGTGATGCTCCTTCTGACGTTTTACAAGCTTTATAAAGTTTTCTTGCATTGGTACATGAATGCGATTTTAGTAACCACAGAAAACATTGTTTTTGTGGAATGGGAAAACTTTTTCAAAACCCGTTCGAGTCGTATTGATTACTGGAATCTAGATGAAATCCAGGTCGTGCGAGTGGGAATTCGTTCTTTTCTCTCCAATTATGGAGATCTTTTTTTTATGAAGGCGGGGGGAGCGGAATTGCACTCTTTTAAGCGGGTGAGTCGCCCCAATAAAACCGCTCGTGAGATAGAAGCCTATCGTGAAAGCCAAGTGGATGCCAAAAACTTTACCGAAGAATCAGCCCTCAAGGAATTAATTTCTAATCTGGTTCAGCGACATGTAGGAGATCAGGGGCAACCGGAAAGATCGAATACT
Organism: Candidatus Altimarinota bacterium; assembly: GCA_021734395.1. Taxonomy (GTDB): domain Bacteria; phylum Patescibacteriota; class Gracilibacteria; order UBA4473; family UBA4473; genus JAIPGI01. The sequence goes on along the minus strand of JAIPJB010000003.1, from coordinate 108,200 downwards.
AAAAATCAAGAACCAGAGACCAAAAAAGAAGAAAAAAAGGAAACAGAAAAGACGAAGATTACAAAACGTTTCAAGCCTGACAGTATGCCGATCGAGGTAGAAAAACAGCTCGATGATGAGGGGGGAATAGAGTTGGATTTGGGAGAAAAATAAGAGAGATTAAAAGAATGTTTATTGAATAATTTATTTATTCATAAAAAAGAGCAAAAAATAATCCCGGCCTACCGCTACGCAGTAGGACCGGGGAATCTCAGTTGCCAGAAAATGAGATATTATTTTTTTGGAGATGAGAAATGAATTCTTTGGTGGGCATTTTAATTCTTCTGCCTCCTCCGTGATATCGAAAGTAGCAAACTTTCTGATTCGCTGTTGTAAGAGCTATTGATTCTCCATGTTGCAGAATTACAAATGGAGTTTCGCTTGATTCTGCCTGACAAGAAATTTCTGTTTGCACACAGAATTTTAATTCAGACATTTCCTGCCATTTTTTTTCTTTGACAAGTAGTGTTAGGAGTGATTTTGGCAAATTGAACCTTTCAAAGGACATACGTACCTCCTTTATTTATTGTGGATAAAATTTTCTGGCAACAGAGAGAATATCTCCCGGTTGCTAAAGTTTTGTTGAAACTCTGCAGCAGGGAAGTGGCTCTCTGTTGTGCACTGGGGAACTTAAAAGATCGAAGCGAATTGTAAAAAAGGAAATAAAAATTGCAAATGTAAACCAGAAAAGAAATGAATGAATCAATTTATTGAACAAAAAATGTGTTCAATTATTCTTTGTTCTATGGGCTATGAGCTACCACCCGAGACTTCCGCCTTGCTGGTATTCGGTCACACGTGATTCAAAGAAGTTTTTTTCTTTGGAAAGGTCGATTACCTCACTCATCCAGGGGAATGGATTTTTGGCATTATACTGTGGTTTGAGTCCAATAGACTCCAGTCGTCGATCAGCGATGTGCTCGACGTATTGGCTCACTACATCTGGGCGCAATCCCAAAATGCCTCGAGGAATCGAATCTTCCGCATATTTCTTTTCGAACTCTACGGCTTTTTGGATTGTTTCGGTGAGTTCTTTCTGAAATTCAGGAGTCCAAATGCCTGGGTTTTCTTCTTTGATGGTATTGATCAGATCCACTCCGAAAGCCAGATGAACAGATTCATCTCGCAGAATGTATTGAAACTGTTCTCCCACACCGACCATTTTGTTATTGCGCAGCATTGAGAGCATCATCGCAAATCCGGCATAGAAGAAAATACCTTCCATAACGATATAATAACCAACCAAATCATTCACAAATTTTTGAATACTCTTTTCATCCGTGATTCGGAAATTGGGATCCATGAGAGATTGCGTAATATTTACGACAAAACGATCCTTGTCTTCAATTGATGGAATGGTGAGATACATATTGTAGATTTCATCTGGATTCAAACTCAGGGAGTCACAGCAGTAGATGAAAGTGTCGGTATGGATTGCCTCTTCAAATGCTTGACGTAAGAGATACTGTCGGCATTCAGGATTGGTCACGTGTTTATAAATAGTGAGGACAATATTATTTGCGGTGAGCGATTCCGCTGTACTAAAAAATCCTAAGTTCCACAAAACCATGCGACGTTCATCTTCGGTCAGTCCATCTTTGGATTTCCAGAGCTCAATGTCTCGTTGCATGGAGACTTCTTCTGGAGACCAGTTGTTGGATACGCCTTGCTTGTAGTATTCACGAGCCCATTTATACGTGATGGGAAGAATTTTGTTGGGATCTGTTTGGGAAGAACCGAGCACGTTTTTTTCTTTTTTCCCGGTTTGAGATTTCTGTGCGCCCATAGTCGCGCCGACAAAGGCATCAGTATTAATATTTTCCGAAGCTGTTTTTTTATCTGACATGAGAATGAAGGATTATGAATTATAAATTATAAATTACGAATTATGAATTATGAATTATGAATGAAAGTTATTGACAGGCATCACATTGATCGCCATTGAGCAGTGAGCAGACGACTTTTTCAGCTTCACTGTAGTCTTTGTCTTTTTTACCGTGTTGGGAAATTTTCTGGTTTTTGAGATCAACGGTCGATTTTTGGATCTGAGTAGCGCCCAATGTCCGAAGATAATACGTTGTTTTGAGTCCCGCCCTCCAGGCAGCTTGGTAAATTTCCGAAATTTCTTTCCCACTACTGCCACGATAAAAGATATTTGTCGATTGTGCTTGATCGATCCATTTTCCCCGAGCAGCTGCATGATGAATAATCCACTGAGAAGAAATTTCAAAGACCTCTTTGTATTTATCTTTGAGATGTTGGGGGACTCTTTCGATATTCTGAATAGAGCCATCATTTGACTTGAGTTTTGTCAGCATTTCTTGGTCCCACAATCCTTCTTTTTTTAGGTCCTCAACGAGCGAGATATTGATAACTGTGAATTCGCCTCCCATATTGGATTTGACATACAAGTTTTTATAAATGGGTTCGGTGCAGGGGACACATCCGGCAATATTCGCGATTGTTGCTGTAGGCGCAATAGCCATGCAGTTAGAATTGCGCATTCCGTGAGCTTTAATCGATTCACGGACTTTCTTCCAATCCAGTGTTTGTTCACGCGAAGATTCAATTTTTTCGCCGCGTTCTTTTTCCAAAAGATCAATGGTATCGATTGGCAGGATGCCGCGATCCCATTTCGATCCTTTAAAACTAGAGTAAGCGCCGCGTTCTGAGGCGAGTTGGGAACTTCCCAAAATAGCATGATAGGAAATAAGTTCCATGATTTCGTCTGATTTTTCAACAGCCTGATCCGAATCGAAATTAATACCGCTTACATAAAAATAGTCTTGTAAGCCCATAATACCCAGTCCTACCGGACGATGACGGGCATTAGCGGTATCAGTTTCTTTGGTGGGATACAAATTAATATCAATCACATTGTCCAGCATTCGCATAGCTGTTTTTACCGTTTGTTCGAGCATTTTTTTATCGATCTGTTTTTTCTTGTGATCGAAATGTCGTCCGATATTGATCGACCCTAAATTGCAGACAGCTGTTTCTTCTTCGGAGTTATTGAGCGTGATTTCGGTACAGAGATTTGAATTATGCACAACACCAGTATGATCTTGGGGTGAACGCAGATTACAGGGGTCTTTGAAAGTCATCCAGGGATGGCCGGTTTCGTAGAGCATAGTGACCATTTTTCGCCAGAGCTGTTGGGCCGGCACCTGCTTAAAGATTTTGAGTTTTCCTTCGGTTCCCATTTTTTCGTATTTTTCATAGAGCGTTTTGAATTTTTTTCCATAAGTATCATGCAGTTCGCCGACCTCATCGGGGGAAAAAAGAGACCACTGTTCATTGTTCAGGACTCGTTTCATAAAGAGATCTGGAATCCAAGCGGCGGTATTCATGTCATGCGTACGGCGTCTTTCGTCTCCAGTATTGCGACGCAGTTCTAGAAATTCTTCGAAATCAAAGTGCCAGCACTCGAGATATGCGACGACCGCTCCTTTTCGTTTTCCTCCTTGGTTCACCGCGACAGCTGTATCATTTGCGATTTTCAAAAAAGGAATCACTCCTTGAGATCGTCCATTGGTTCCATGAATCCGGGCTCCTGTGGCTCGAATGTGGGTCCAGTCGTTCCCGATACCTCCGGCCCATTTCGACAACTGCGCATTATCGCCAATAACCTTAAAAATATGCCTGAGATTGTCTTTGACCGTGGAAAGATAGCAGCTGGAAAGTTGAGAATGCGTGGTTCCAGAGTTAAAGAGTGTCGGTGTAGAATTCACAAATCGGAGCTGGGAGAGCATTTCGTAGAACTCTATGGCTCGTTTTTCTCGCTCAGACTTTTTCTCGGCTAGAGCCAATCCCATAGCCACACGCATCCAGAAATGTTGTGGAGCTTCGATGCGTATATCATTGATATGAATAAAATATCGGTCGTAGAGTGTCTGCAGTCCCAAATAAGCAAAAAGATGATCGCGATCCAACTTCAATGCGGCATTGATTTTTTCAAAATCGAAGGTCAGAAGCTCTTTATTTATCCGTCCGGCCTCGACTCCGCGTTCGAGATTTCGTTTGAAAGAAGCTCTGTAGAGACTGTCAAAATTCTTTTCGTTGAATTTCTCAGAAAAAACCTCTCGATAAATCACTTCCAAAAGAAGTCCGGCTGCAAAGAAACTATATTCTGGATCGCGTTCAATGAAACTTTTTGCCGACATCACCAGTGTTTTGGAAATATCTCGGCTAGAAATACCATCAAAAACATTCTTTTTGATGTCTTCTAAAATCAGTTTTATATCAACATTTGGGTATCGCTCCGCTACTCGGTCAATTGCTTTTTTTATTTTTCCGACCTGGAAAACCTCGCTTTTTCCGTTTGACTTCTGCACATGGAGAAGTTTTTTTTCTAGTTTTTTGAGATGATCTAATCGTTGCTCAGCTCGAAGTTTTTCGTGTTCCGCTCGGTAGAGGATATATCGTTTTGCGATTTCAAAATTTCCAGACTCTACGAGTTTTTGTTCGACAGTATCTTGTATCTGCTCAACCGAGGGAATTTCTTCGATTCCATCAAATTGATCCTGTAAATGCAGAACAACATCATTGGTAATACTCTGAGGAAAGAAATCATCCACTTTTATTTTTGATGCTGTTGTGGCTTTTTGTACGGCGGTTTCAATACGAATTTTGTCAAAATCGACAATCTGACCACTGCGTTTTCTGATTTTTGCGAGGGGCATAAGGAGAGAGAAGGTAAAGAATATTGAACAAATTTTGTATTCAAGAGAGCTTGAAATACAGAGAACGACTTTGTTTTTGAAAGAAAAACTTCAATCAGTTCTCTTGTGGGCACAATATATTGTATGCCGGAACATTTTACTGTACTAGATGTAGGCGTGTCAATCCTTTTTTATCAAAAAAACATTGAAGAAAGAGGAAAAATATGGTGTTGTATTTTCTTTCCAAATATTTTCCTCCCGCTAGAATGGCGCTGATGTCATTTGGAGAAAATATATTCTTGGGGATTTTACAGGGATTGACGGAATTTTTGCCGATTTCTTCCAGTGGACATTTATTTTTGGCAGAGACTTTTTTGGGATTGGAGCCAAATCTCAACTTGGAAATCAGTCTGCATGCGGCGGGACTTTTGGCGGTTTTGATTTTTTTTCACAAACGTTTGTGGCGTATTGTGAGAGGTTTTGGACAAATATTTGGTATCTGCTCGGGTGACCGACAAGAAGGTATTCTTGGCGCGAAATTAATCGTTGCCACGCTTCTCACGGTACCAATAGCGTTGGGAGTTCAGTCTCAGTTTGATGTGCTTTTATCGATCCCTGTTGTAGCTCTGACACTGATTTTTACTGGGATTTTTATCCTTGCGGCGGAAAAGTGGAGGCCTCAAAAACTCGTTGCTTTTTCCTGGCCGCTGGTTTTTTTGTTGGGGATTGTACAGGGATTTGCGGTAGTCCCTGGGATATCTCGATCGGGTTTAACGATTTCATTGTTGATTTTGCTCGGGATTGAACGCACTAAGTCAACAGAAATCTCCTTTCTTCTGGCTATTCCGACGATCTTGGGGGCGCTTGTGTTTTCTTTGGGCGAGGTCAGTGCTTTCCCAGAAATAAATACAGCCTTTTTTGTGGGATGTTTTGCTTCATTTCTGGCTTCTCTGGCAGCGATCCAGTGGATGATGAAGCTGATCCAAAAACACTGGATTTGGTTTGCCCCGTATTGTATTTTGGCGGGAGGAGGACTTTTGATATGGATCTCTTCTATTCATTGAGTTTTGAATTCAAACTCAGTAGAAATAGTGGTAAAAGCGAAGTATCTTGAATTTCAAAATAATCTTCATAGTATATTATAAAGAGTTCAAATCCTGTTTGACACAATGAAAATTATTCTGGCTTCCAGTTCTGAAAACAGAAAAGAGTTACTCCATCGGATGGGGTTTCGGTTTGCGGCCGTTACTCCAGATTTTGAAGAACCTATTCAACCTGATATGCCTCCCCAGAAACAAATCGAACATTTTGCTCTGGAAAAGGCAAAATCCGTATTTCCAAAATTTTCTGCGGAAGAAAATGTTCTCATTTTGGGGTTTGATTCGATGATTGATTTTGAGGGACGATCGTTGGGAAAACCCAAAACAAAGAAAGCCGCCTTTGAGATGATTCAGAAATTTATCGGAAAATCCCAAAAAGTTTCTACAGGCATAGCTCTGATCGGAAATTGGAAAGGCGAATATTTTGAAAAAACCACAATAGTTGATTCCCCAGTTCGATTTCGCTCGGACATCACCAATTGTCAGATTCGACGCTATTTAGAATTTGATGATTGGAAAGGGAAGTGCGGAGCGTATTCTATTTTGGGGACAGGTATTTTTTTCTTAGAATCTATTGACGGAGATTTTCAGAATATCATTGGGGTGCCGGTCCTCAAAATGGGAGAGATGATCCGAGAAGTTACGGGCAAATCTCCACTGTGGATTTTGGAGCCGCAATAAATAAGTCGGTAGGGGGGCGAATAGTATTCGCCTCTACAAAAAAGGGGAGTTGATTTTTTTTTCATTCTACAATACAAAAAAGAGTGATGTCTTTTGACAAAGCCAGTGATTTTCTTTTTTCTGCCACCCAAAAGTATAATTTGGGACGACAGGCACAGGCGTCGCTCGTTTGCCAGCGAGTACGCCGGATTTTTAATGAACGGTATTCAGAACTTGCTGAGCTTTGGGCTCCTTCCAAATATGATGATGGGGTTTTATTTATTCAGGTAGAAAACTCATCCGCTAGCTCGGAACTTTTTTTGCGAACACATGAAATGATGGAGCTTTTCCAGCAGATGGATTTTCCAGAACCCATTCACGAGATTCGGATTGTGAGAAAATAATGATGAATTTGTCATTCCCGCTTGTCGGGAATCATGCAAAAAGAGAAATTCTTTTCTGAGTGAAATGAATTATTTTTTACTGCTTTCTTTGAAAAATGGCACAATAAACAGGATTCTGGATAAAGTTGCTTCCTGGTGGTAGGCCAGAATAACTACCGAGATCGAGTTACTCCTTTCTGTGGACATATATCATTGAAAAAACACTCCGAGCAGTTGGGCACGGGTGCTTTGCATGTGTCTCGTCCAAACTGTACCAGCATATGGGACATCTCGCCCCAATGATTGCGGGGCAATTGCTTCATCAGATCTTTTTCTACTTTGATCGGATTTTTTTCATTTGTCAGCCCCGTTCGTCTGGCGATGCGTCCGACATGAGTATCGACGACAAATCCTTCATTTTTCTCATAAATATTCCACAGGATGACATTTGCAGTTTTGCGTGCTACCCCGGGCAGGGAAGTGAGGCCTTCCATGGTATCGGGCACTTGTCCTTTGAATTCCAGGAGCATTTTTTCGGCACTGCCTTTGAGGGCTTTGGCTTTAGAACGGAAAAATCCAGTTGATCTGATAATCGATTGAATCTCCTCTACGGGTCGAGCCACATAACTTTCGAGATCCGGAAACTCACGAAAAAGGTGAGGCGTTACCATATTGACTCGTTTGTCTGTGCATTGCGCCGAAAGAATAACCGCAAATAGGAGCGTCCAGGGACGATTTTTATCCCAATCCAGATGACAGATTTCTCCCGCATATTCTTTCAGTAGTCGTTCGGTAAAAACTTTCGGACTGATTTTTTTCATACGTTTCTTTTTTACGCTACAATTCAAAAAAAATGAAGCGGAAAACAATTTTCAATTTTCAATCTTCCATTTTTAATCTCAAAACAACAATTTTTTTGATGGGATGCTTTTTTCCGATATTGGCTTTCGCCAGTATCGGTGAGGATCTAAATAATTTATTGGATCGTTTTTTTGGGGAACCGAAAGAAATTCAAACAGAAAGAATCTCTCCGCTTCAACTCCCAGAAGTAGAGATTCCTTCTCGGCCGACCGAGCAGGATATCACGGATTTTCGGCAACAAATTCAAGAAGAAGAAAAAACACTGGAAACCTTTGAGCTGGAACTTCAAGAAGCGCAACAGAAATTATGGGAGACAGAACAGGAAAGGGTTACATTAAAATCTCAATTGCAGGATTTAGATGAGCAGTTGGGGCTTGTTAGTCAACAACTGGAGAAATTACAAGTCCAAGAAAAAAAATGGCGCGAGAAACTCGAAACCATTACCCGTGAAAAAAATCACCTCAAAGCGCTCATTCGCATTAAGAAAAGGGAGATGGACTCTTTATTGAACAAAAAATTTGTTCAACAAGAAAGGCTGGGAAGTGGAACATCTATTTCTATGATCAAATGGATTTTCTCATCTCAGAGCGTGGGAGAGATTCTCGAGCAAAAACGGCGCACTCGAAACACAGAAGTTCAGCGAAAAGCAGAATGGAAGCACTTGCAGGATCTCAAATCAAGTCTGGATAAAAAAGAGCAGTACACGGCTTTGCTACTCCAGGAAACAGCAGATCTCAAAGGAAGGATTGCGGCTCAAAAAAAAGCCCTCTCGAGTTTTACCGATGCCAAAGCACGATTGATTGCTCGACTAGAATATTCGGAAGGAAAACTCCAGAAGGAAGCGGAAAATTATCGGCGAGAGCAGGCGGAATCGACTGTTATGCTCCAAAACCTGCGCGAAGGACTGAAAAAAATGGAAGAAGAAATCACTGTGTCGGATTCGGATCCTGAGATTCTTGGATCCGAATCCAAGTTTCGGTTTCCACTTAAGATTCCGATCAAAGTAACGGCGGGATTTCGCGATCCAGCGTATGAGGAACGATGGGAAAGACAGCATGATGGAACAGATTTTTTTGCGCCTCAGGAGACCGATATTTTCGCGCCTCGGCAGGGGACTGTGCGTAAAGTGGCGCGCAATGGGTATGGGTATTCGTATCTGATTCTCGATCACGGACAGGATTTATACACGGTCTATGGGCACGTGTCGGAAATTCTGGTCAATGAGGATCAGAAAGTTTCAGAAGGCGATCTGATTGCCCGTACGGGGGGCACGCCAGGCACGGTAGGAGCTGGGTTTTTCACGACAGGACCTCATCTGCACTGGGAAGTGTTTGATCGAGGGCGCCACCGAGATCCGATGAAATATTTAAACAATGAAGAATGAAATGAGGAATGAATAAGAGTGAAAAATGTATTGATCATTCATCATTGATCATTAATAATTGCACACGATGACAAATCTGGAAGTTGATTTCTGCGGAGTAAAATTCAGAAATCCGCTGGTTTTGGCTTCGGGAATATTAGGCGTGACAGGGGCGAGTTTTGCTCGAACCGTTGAAAAAGGAGCTGGAGGTATCACCACGAAATCTATTTGGAAAAATCCTCATCCAGGGCATAAAAATCCGACGATGTTTGGCAACGAACACTACTTTATGAATGCGGTAGGATTGTCGGATGCGGGGATTAAAAAAGCTGTTTCTGAACTCGGTGATTATATTCCCAAACGGAAAGCTCCACTCATTGTAAATATCGTCGGCGGAAAAAAATCAGAATTTGGTGATATCGCTGAAGCAATTGATGATTTGTCTGTAAAACCAGATTTACTGGAAGTGAATATTTCCTGTCCCAATGTGGAGGATGAGTTGGGGAAACCTTTTGCGTGTTCGGTGTCGGATGCGGCAGAAGTCACAAAACTCGTTCGCTCAAAAACACAGATTCCCATCATCCTGAAGTTGTCCCCCAATGTGGAAGATATTGTTTCGATTGCCAAATCAGTCGAGGAGGCAGGTGCGGACGGCATTTGCGCGATCAACACGGTTGGTCCTGGAATGCGATGGAATATCGATCTACGGAAGCCTATTCTCGCCAATAAAGTCGGTGGAGTATCAGGACCGGCCATTTTTCCGATTGCGGTCAAATGTGTGTACGATATCTATCAAGCTGTGAAAATCCCCATTATTGCGACCGGAGGAGTTTGCACGGGTCGTGATGCACTAGAGATTATGATGGCAGGAGGTACATTAGTTGGGGTCGGTACGGCGGTTTACTATGACGGCGATGACTTCTGGCACAAAGCGACCGATGAAATATCGGAATGGCTGAAGAAAGAAGGCATAAAAAATCTTTCTGAGATTATTGGTTTATTCCACAAAAAATGACCTGTTGTTCTGAACACCAGCATTCGATCAATACCGAACCCCAAACCTTCGAAATCACGGATTTCTGGGAAGAAGCAAAAGACATTCGCACGTTTGTTTTTAAAGGGACACTCGGATCCAAGCCAGGGCAATTTTGCATGTTGTGGATTCCGGGTGTGGATGAAAAACCGTTTTCGATTGCTCGAGATTATGACGGCGAAATATGGCTGACAATTTGCAAGGTTGGTCCCGCGACCGAAAAATTATTCGACATGTCAAAAGGAGCAAAAGTGGGAATGAGAGGACCTTTTGGGCATGGATTTACGGTTGCCAAAAAGAAAAAAATAGTATTGGTCGGTGGAGGATATGGTACGGCTCCACTGCACTTTACCGGAAAACGCCATGCAGAAAACAGTTCGGATGTGACGATGATTATCGGAGCTCGTTCCGCCGACCTCCTAATATGGGTGGATCAGTGTGAAAAATCAGGATTTCGGACACTTGTAGCAACCAATGATGGTTCTCGCGGAACAAAAGGGTTTACGACCCATATTCTGGAAGATTTGCTGAAAAAAGAAAGCGTTGATCTGGTTCAGACCTGTGGTCCCGAAAAAATGATGAAGGCGATTGCTCAGATGTGTACAGAGAAGGGGATTGAGTGTGAAGTATCGATTGAACGCTACATGAAATGCGGATTTGGCGTGTGTGGACAATGTGTCACCGAATCAGGAGAAAAAATGTGTCAGACCGGCCCGTGCGTAAAAGCCCAAAAAGCACTCAGTTATTCTGATTTTGGCGTGTATCATCGTGGCCCCGAAGGACAGAAGGTGGAGTGGTAAAAATCAATCTTCAATCTTTAATCTTCAATTCTCAATTTCTAATCTTTGATTTTTAATTTCAACGATGAGGATGGACATTTTTTATTGAACAAAAAATGTGTTCAATAATTCAGCAATAAAAAACCCCGCCGAAGCGGGGCCTTATTATTCAATATTATTCCAAGTAGTCCTGAGGCATGAAGGGATGCATAAATTCTTTTGTTCGATCTGCTCGGTTGAGCGCGCGCTGTCGTTGCTGACCAGCTCCGATCTGAGGAGGAGTGTAGAGACTTCGCTGTACAGCACGCAGATCACGAATAGCCTGAACATCCTGTTTCCAGAATGTATTGAGCATTCCATATCGATTTACTTGGTGCTGAGACCCCAGGATGACGTCAGACCTGAGAGCTTCCGATCCAGCATCGCCTCCATCGACGTAATAATCAATCACTCGTTTTCGAAAAACCTGTTTTGGATTTTTTCGAATCATAGAAGGATTGTTGAATTGTTGTCGTTCATCATAATAAGGAACATTTTTCAATTCTCCTGATCGATTCATTTGCGTGGATCGCTCATTGACATTGTTTTCCTTTTTTCCAAGATTATGTATCGCTTGTTGGTAGGGACGACTTTTTTGTATACCGTTTCGGTACTGTTTTGTTTCGTCGTTTCTATAACGTCGCCAAATAGCATCGTTTAGTTTCTCTTGTACAGATCTTTTATTTGCAAAACTATATGGAGAATAGCGCGTAGAAGATTCTTCTGCGAATGCTTCAGCCCTGTGAAGTGACAAAGAAAAACCAAATGTGAGAACCAATGCCAGAAAGAGTAATTTTTTCATTTCAATGAAAGAAGAAATAATAAGATGAAATATTGTGGGTGAAAAGCGCATCAATAAACGCTTCTTGGAAAATTTTAACAACTTCTCTGGGGAGTGCAAGCTTTTTTATTTCTTTTTTTCAGAGTGAATCATTTCCATAAAAGTGGAAATCCTGCAAATGAAAATTCTTGCCAAAACATCAGTCATTTCTACAATTCATGCCGACCTTGTACTTTTTAACTTTTCCCACAATGAAAAACCCTTTTCAAGTTTCTCAATGGAGTGTTTCTCGGGTCATTCTGGTTCTCTGGATTATCTTTTCGGTTGTTTATATAGCGAATGATATCCGAGTCAATACCATTAATGCTGTCTACAACGCTGGTGTTCGAGCAGGCGGCACGAATGCTGTTGTACAGATGATAGAGATGGGACAGCAGTGTCAACCGGTTGTTTTGACGGCAGGAGAAAACCAGGTCAATCTGGTAAACCCTGCTTGTGAAGCCCAGAATGCTCCTGCTCAGCAGGTAACACCTCCTGCAGAAACAACAGAAACAGAAGAATAATAGATATTTATTATTCCGAACAAAAAATAAAAACTCCGCTTTTGGCGGAGTTTTTAAATATCAAAATCATCGCTGGATTCTGATTTTCCGTAGTCACGACCGAATTGATTGTCGACATTCAGAAAATCAGTTCCATATGTCTGAACCAGCCAAGCATAGAGGACTTCCATAAAGCGACTCCCCAAACAAATGCATCCCAAAAGAAGGGGAAGAGCCAGAAGGGTGAGTGTAGTTGTATTGTCGCTGACAAAAATATTCCCTACAAAAGTAAAGAGGATAATACCAAAGAGAGCACCATATAAATTGACAATAAAATATTTTGATTGATGGAGGGCTTCGGTTACCAAAAAGCTAAACAATATCGTGAGGGTGACATGCAAAAGGGCGGAAATAGCGATTCCTTCTGGTCCAAAAAGGCTACTACTAATAAGATAGACTGGGAGCGCAAACAATAAAAAAACAAGATTTCCAAAGAAAACATGAGTGAGGGTTGTCGAGCGTCGTGCATATTTTTCTTCGGTGATACTGCTCAGTAAAACGTAGGCAATATTGGCTGACATAGTCGCTAAAAAAACAGCCAGTGTCACAATACTCAAAAAGAGAGGGTGCGTTTGATTATCACTAATATTGATGCCAAATTCATTTTTTATAACATCACTGGGAGACAGTGTTTCTCCGACAATATTCCAACTGAGGAAAAGAATGATTCCCAGAACAACCGTTCCGATAAATCCGGAACCAAAGCCCATAAGAAAACGAAAAAAGATAGAAGCGACACTGTGATTTTGTTGTGGAGTTTGCATGATTATTCGGGAAAAACTTTCCCTCATTGTAACAGAAAAAGAAAAATATCACATTTTTTTTCGCGGATGACGACAGTGTTGTTCCCGCCATTCCTTGATTTTTGCATGATGTCCAGAAAGCAATACGTCGGGCACTTTTTTCCCCTGAAAAACTTCCGGTCGAGTGTAATGGGGATATTCCAATTTTCTATTGAGCGCAGCAGAAAAGCTTTCTTCGTGTGTGCTTTCTTCTTTTCCCAAAACACCGGGAATGAGTCGTGATACGGCATCAATAAAGACTTGCGCCGGAAGTTCTCCTCCGGTCAATACAAAATCTCCCAGCGAAATTTCTCGATCCACAAAAGTATCCCTGACTCGTTGATCGATGCCTTCATAGTGTCCACAGAGAAGGATGAGACGTGTATATTTTTTGGTGTCAGCGAATTCTTCGGCTAATTTTTGTTCGAATCGCTCTCCCTGAGGAGTCAGAAAAAGAACCGGAGCTTGGTCCTTTTTTGTCTGCTGTACATATTCTAGAGCATCAAAAAGCGGCTGACACATCAGTACCATTCCCGCCCCACCTCCGTAAGGGACATCGTCTACTTTTCGGTGTTTGTCAGTAGAGAAGTCTCGGATATTAAAAATATTAATGGTGATTTTTTTCGCTTCCACCGCTCTCCCCAAAATAGAACTCTTCAAAAAACTTTCGAACATTTCAGGAAAGAGTGTCAGAACATCAAATTGCATCGGAATCAATTATAAATCTTCAATCTCTAATTATCAATCGTCAATCTCCCTTCTTTTTGTGGCATTTATAAAAAGAGGAATAATAAGAATTGAAAAGAGAGAAAAATTTAGTATTATTTTGCTGATTATATTTTCGTATCTCCGTCTGTCTATGGAAGAAAAAATCAAATCGGCTCTTCAATATACTATTGATGATATTTCTTTTCCGGACAATCTTCCTCATCATAGTGGAAAGGTGAGGGAAAGCTTTATTCTTCCCAATGGGAAACGTCTCATTGTGGTGACAGATCGTGTGTCGGCTTTTGATTATATACTGGGGACGATTCCCTTTAAGGGTCAAGTTCTCAATCAGATCGCCGCTTGGTGGTTTCGTCAGATGGATGATATCGTTCCTCATCATTTTATTGAGTCGACAGATCCGAACGTATCGATTGTGAAGAATGCAAAACCGTTGCCTATAGAAATTATTGTTCGAGGATATCTGACTGGCAGTACTAAAACATCTTCTTGGTATGCGTATCAGCATTTGGACAGGAAAATTTGCGGAATTCAAATGAGGGAAGGGATGAAAAAAAACGAACCATTTCCCGAGCCCCTTATTACACCCACGACCAAACCAGAAGAAGGACACGACGAACCTATTTCACGCGATGAGATTCTTTCTCGGGGACTTGTGTCGCCTGAGATGTATGAAAAAGTGGAGGAATATGCGCTCAAACTGTTTTCCTTTGGGCAGCAGATTGCCGCCGAAAGAAATTTGATTTTAGTCGACACCAAATATGAAATGGGAATCGATGAAGAAGGGAATCTCATGCTTATCGATGAGGTTCATACGCCGGATTCATCACGGTATTGGGTAGCTGATAGTTATAGCGATCGTATGTCACGAGGAGAAGAACCGGAAATGCTCGACAAAGAATTTGTCCGCCGCATGGTGGTTCAGAAAGGATATGACGTGAATAATATAAATCAAAACCCAGCACAGTTTTTGTGTGACGATCTTCGTGTGCGTGCAGCAGAGCGATATATTCAGCTATATGAACGAATGACCGGCGAACCTTTTTCTTTCCCTCAAGACATCAATGCTCGAAAGCGAATTGAAAATCTTTTATTTGCTCTTCGTCCGAATCCGGCGATGGGACAATAAAAGAAGAAGTATATAAAAACATGGTTTTCGGTATCATGCCACAAATTTTTGAACAAAAAATTTGATTTCTCAAAGAGAGATTCATACACTTCTTTCTGAAGTTCTTCTTTTGTCATTTATTTTTTTACCCCCCTTCTTTATTCACATGCAAATGAAAAACAAAAATATCGGTTTCACACTTATTGAGCTGTTGGTCGTAATCGTCATTATTGGTATCTTGGCGACCATATCAACAGCAACATTTAAACAGTATTTCGGAAAAGCTCGAGATGCGGCAAGAAATACTTCTGTTGCGAATATCACTTTGATGATCAAGGTGGATGGGGCAGATCGCTGGGATGATGATAAATATGTTTATGATGCAGCTGGTCTGACGGAGTTATTTGAGGCCAACGACTACCGCCCACCTCAGGGAGAAAATAATATTTGTTATTATATTGGAATGGGACGGGGACCAGAGCCTGTAGGAGATGATAATGAATTTGCCGTCGCAACTTGGGGAGAAGAAACCAGTACGGCAGACCCAACAGTAGGAGGAGTTATAGTGGATGGAACGACCAATGCACGTGGGAATGTCGTGGGTGGTGGATTGCTTCAGGCAAACTTTGGTTGTACAGCGAATGATATGGATGACGTTCAGACGGCTTTTGTAAATTCTGGTGATCCTGATGAAGTAGAGAATCCAATAGGTGGATATTTATGGCTTGATTCAGATGGAGTAGTTCAAACAGATACTTAGGAAATACTACATTTGAAGATTTAAAAAACCCTCGCTTCGGCGGGGGTTTTTTTCTTTCTCAAATATTTTTCTTGGTTTATAATTCCTGAGAATGAATTCCTCGAAATCTTTGGGTTTTACGCTGATTGAAGTACTGGTTGTCATTATTATCATTGGTATTTTAGCGACTATTTCCACCGCCACACTCAAAAATTATTTTGTCAAAGCTCGCGATGCGGCGCGAAAAGCAACAGTTAACAATATTACCTTGATCGTGAAAGTGGATGCATCGGATCAATGGTCCAATGAAAAATATATCTATAATGTGTTTGGCCTGCGTCAGTTATTCGAAAAAAATGACTACCGAGTTCCCAAAGCCAGCAATAATTATTGCTACCTTTTAGGGATGGGAAAGGGGACTCAGGTAGTCGGTGATGATAATCAGTTTTTTGTTCTGGTGTGGGGAGAAGAAAGCAATCTAGAACTCTTTAATAAGCCGGGACCGATTGTTGACGGCACTCAGGAGGTAAGGTTGGGACTGTGGACACTCTTTGAAGCAGGGGATATTGTGCGTGAGAATTTTGTCTGTGAAAATGGAATCGTAGATACCTCTTCGTTTCAAGTGCTTCGTTCCTTTGCGAACCCTCTCTTAGGTCAGGATCCGGTATACTTTGGTATTGATGCGAACGGAGAAATTCAGAATTCAGCACCAGGACAGTAATTAATCTACAATCTACAATCTATAATCTTCAATCTACAATTTTCAATCTTTCATTTTTCGCTCAAACCGAGGTTTTGTTTTGATATTTCATACTTCATTCCTGATTCTCCATTCTTGATGCTAGTGAGACATCTGTGGGAACGAAGAATAAAATATGCTCAGTAATATTGATCATTCTTCATTCTTCATTAATAATTATCATTGATGTCGCGAAAATGGATTTATCTTCGGCTTGGGCATATCGTCATTGATTTATTAGGCGTGTACGGAGCATTCTGTTTCGCTTATTTTGTCCGTGTGGGGTGGGTTTTTTCCACAGACTTCCCTTTTCAGCCTTTCGCGTGGGTCAGTGCCTTTTCGACGATTTTGTGGATCGGATTTTTACTGCTTTCCAAGTATTACAGAATTCCTCCCCGTTCTGAGGAAAGAGTGGGGTATGACGCCCTTCTTATCGGACTCGGAGGGGCGATCGGTATAGGATTTATGATCGTGACATATTTTTTTCGGAGTGAACTCTTTTTTTCCCGACTTCTCAATATTTATGCGCTTTTATTCGGCACTATTTTTTTACTGATTTCTCAGTTTGTTTTTCGTCTGATTCTCTCGGCACGAAAAAAGAAACACAAGGATGTGTATCGAGCGCTTATCGTAGGGGCTAATAGAGTTGCCGAAAAACTCATTCACGCTATCAAGCATGATGCCTATGCGCCGTATATTGTTATTGGTGTTATCGATCCGTATGGTTTGGCCAAAGAAATAAAAGACTCTCGTGTCATCGGAAAACTGGACCAATTGGAGCCTGTGTGCGAAAAAGAAAATATTACCGCCATTATCCAGTGTGATGCGTTTGAGCATACGATGAATTTGATTTCTTTCTGCGAAGAAAAAGATATTAAATTTCAGTTTGATCCGGCGCTCAGAGGGATCTACGAAGAAAATCTTCGCATTCGTGAGGTGGCTGGTCAGACAATGATTTCTTTTGTTCAGAGAAACTATCAGGGCATAAAAAAATGGAAATACCGATTTATTGATTGGGTATTGCGACAGGTCTTTGATGTGGACTAGTGAAACTTAAAAGAAGCAAATGACAAACAGAAAATACGAAGAGTTTCTTTCTTTCTTTTCTCTTTCGAAGCTTGGAGTTTTTAGATTTGCAATTTAAATATCCAAGTCTTTGACTTCTGCCGCATGGGTCTGAATAAATTTTCTTCGGGGAGCGACTTCGCTTCCCATAAGAACCTTGAAAATATGATCTGCCCGTTCAGCGTCTGCTACTTTTACCTGGACGAGTGTTCTCGTTTCGGGGTTCATGGTTGTTTCCCAGAGTTGGTCAGGATTCATTTCTCCTAAACCTTTGTAGCGTTGGATATTGTCTCCTTTAACATCGTGTTCAGTCCGAATTTTTTCTTTTTCGGCCTCAGTCATGGCATACCAAATCTCTTTCCCTTTTTGGAGCTTGTAGAGAGGGGGTTGCGCAATAAAGATGTTTCCTCGGGCAACGAGTGTATGAAAATGGCGATAAAAAAGCGTTAAGAGGAGTGTTCGTATGTGGGCTCCATCCACATCTGCATCAGTCATGATCACGACTTTTTTGTAGCGGAGTTTTTCCTCTTCGAATGTATCACCGATAGCAGTTCCCAATGCCACAACGAGGCTTTTGACTTCGTTATTGGCGAGCATTTTGTCCAGACGTGATTGTTCGGTATTGAGGATTTTTCCACGCAAGGGGAGGATCGCTTGTGTGTGGCGATCACGTCCTTGCTTTGCGGATCCTCCGGCAGAATCTCCCTCGACAATAAAAAGCTCAGATTTCTCCGGATCCCGAGACGCACAATCAGCTAATTTTCCAGGAAGATTACTGCCTTCGAGTGCTCCTTTTCGGATAACAGTATCTCGTGCTGCACGGGCGGCAAGCCGAGCTTTTGTTGCGAGAGCACATTTGGTTATGATGCTTTTTGCATCAGAAGGATACTCGCCCAAATATTCGTCTAATTTTTCAGAAAAGAGTTTCTCGACGACTGTACGGACATTTGAATTTCCGAGTTTTGCTTTGGTTTGACCTTCAAATTGAGGATCTCTTACTTTTACTGAAATAACAGCAGTCAGTCCTTCTCGTACATCTTCATTGGCAAAGTTTGGGTCTTTTTCTTTGAGCATATTATTTTCGCGTGCGTATTTATTTATCGTTCGGGTGAGAGCGCTCGAAAATCCGGTCAGATGAGTTCCTCCTTCAATCGTCTGAATATTATTGGCAAAAGTCAGAACACTTTCCCGAAACTCTTGGGTGTACTGAAGTGCAATTTCTACGGCGACATCATTTATTTCTCCTTCGAACATCAAGACAGGACTGATACTTTCTTTGTCGTCATTGAGATGACGCACAAAAGAAGCGATACCGCCTTCAAAATAAAACTGAGCAGCATTCTCTTGGTCTTTTCGTTCGTCTAGCAGAGTAATAGTTACACCACGCGTAAGGTATGCTTGTTGTCGAACACGCTTTTTAATGGTTTCAAAATTGAATTCTGTGGTTTCAAAAATTTTTGGATCGGGCCAGAACTGTACAAAAGTACCATGTTTATCGGAAGTTCCGACTTGCTTGAGTGGCTCGGCAGGGGCTCCTGCTTCAAAAGCAATAAAATGCTTCCCTCCATCACGTTCAACAGTGACTTCTGTACGAGTCGAAAGAGCATTTACCACAGACACACCGACACCGTGAAGTCCGCCGGAGACTTTATAACCGCTTCCACCGAATTTTCCTCCTGCGTGCAGAACCGTTAAAACAGTTTCTACGGCGGAAACGCCGGTTTGCTCGTGTTGTTCGACAGGAATTCCACGTCCATCATCCAGCACAGATACAGAGCCGTCATTGTGAATACGGACTATAATATTTTCACAAAATCCCGCCATCGCCTCATCAATAGCATTGTCCAAGACTTCCCAAACCAGATGATGAAGTCCCGTTTCATCGGTTGAGCCGATATACATACCGGGTCGTTTTCGGACCGGTTCTAATCCTTCTAAAACCTGAATATCTTTGGCACTGTATTGATTCATAATGTTTGCAAAAAATCCCCTCCATTGTAGCGGGAGAGAGATTTATGAGCAAGGGAAATACGAAAGATTTTCCTCTTAAAATCCTGTTGTTTGGATCAGCGTTCGGAGAATCTGATTAATCGTCACAAAAAGATAGACCTGGATTCCCAGTGTTGCCAAAAGAAGTCCGCTGATAACCACTTGTGTGGCTTTATTCTTAAATATTTCTCGAGATAACAAGAGTGTTTCCGGAGTCAAGATCAGTTTTGGATTTTTCTTCATGATAAAGGGAGATTATAAAACAATGTTTTTTGTAGAACTATGAAAGTGCTTCGAGCAATCTGAGCTTGATAAAACTATTGACAATGACAAACAGATAAATCTGAACGCCGATGGTCAGAAGTAAAAGCAGAGAACTCATAATGACCTGCATCACACGATTCTTGAAAATTTCACGTGAAAGCAGGAGTGTCTCTGGGCCGATCTGTTGAGATGTATTTTTCATTTGAAAATAATGAATAATTCTCCTTATTGTACCATATTTTTTTTCTTTTTGCAAACCTTTTTGACCATTTTTTGAAAGACCGTATAATCGGCTCACATAAAAATTTCTCATGAGTATGTTTGGACAGCTCGGTGACATGTATAAGCTTCAGAAAGAAGCCAAAAAGATAAAGGCAGAACTTTCGAAAACACATATTTTTTCAGAATATAACGGTGTGAAAGTAACCGTGAATGGAGAGCAACAAGTGGTGAGTATTGAGTTTTTGGACGAAGCCTCTCTCGACAATAAAGATCGTTTGGCCAAAGATTTGCTGGAGGCTATTAATAAAGCCATGAAAAAAGCACAGACTATTGCGGCCGAAAAAATGAAATCCGTTATGGGAGGATTCCCAGGACTCGGAGGACAATAAATTCGCTATGAAAAAAGTACTTCTTCTTTTGGGAGCGATGCTGGTGTTGTATTTTTCGGCCAGGATTGGTCTTGTCTGGAATGCTCCAAATTCAGAATCCGAAGCTCGTGTTTCGGTGACGATTCCTTCTGGTTCTACGCTTTCAGAGATTGCTCATCTTCTGGAAGATCGAGAAGTAATTCAGGATGCTTTTGCCTTTCGACTTTTTTCTCGGTGGAAAGGATTGGATCGCAGTTTTCAGGCTGGGGATTTTGTCATCCAGCGCAATCTGACATTTTCGGAAGTGGCTGATATTTTGCAACACGGAAAGAGTAAAGAAATCAAGATTACCATTCCCGAAGGATTTACAATTCAGCAGATCGATGATTTGCTCGCCAAAAAAAGCCTCATCCAGCCGGGAGAGTTTACCGAATGTGCCAATTTTTGTGATTTTTCTTTTTCGGTTCCTTCTTTGGAAGGGTATTTGTTTCCCTCGACCTATTTTGTAAACCCCCAGAACTTCTCTGTCCGTCGGTTTATTTCTCGGCTCTACAATACTTTTCAACAGCAAATTGTATCACTCCAGCAGGACATTTCCGAATCCGGTCGCACACTCAATCAGATTGTCATTATGGCTTCTATGATAGAGAGGGAAGCGATTACCGATGAAGAAATGCCGATTATTTCGGGAATCCTTTGGAAACGATTAGACGAAGGCATGCAGCTGGGGGTGGATGCCACGACTCGTTATGAATTAAACGACTGGAAGCGAGCACTAATTACGGCAGATTTCCAAAAAGATTCTCCCTACAATACACGGCGAAAATATGGTTTACCGCCCACCGCTATTTCCAATCCGAGTTTGCCGGCAGTGAAAGCGGCTCTTTTTCCGAAGGAAACGCAGTATTATTATTATCTGCACGATATGTCGGGACAGATTCGCTATGCTCGTACACTGGATGAGCACGTAGCGAATAAACAGCAGTATTTGTATTAGTTGTGTTGGATTCGAACTCTGAGGTGCCTTGAGTTCAAATCCTAGGTGAAAATATTTACAGAATTTATTTTTTGTGAAGAATGAAAGGAAATAATTATTCCATTGTCATGCTGAACTTGTTTCAGCATCTCTGTGCACTTCGAATATTTTTTTTGGAGATCCTGAAATAAATTCAGGATGACAGAAGGAGATATGAAAAAAAACTGTGCGGTATCAGGACATCCCGCTGAGCGGGACTTTATTGCTAAGGGGAAGAGAAGTTTATAAAATCATATTTGTTTATGAAGCGAAAATGTGCGGTTTCAGGACAGGAATTCGAGATCACCGAAAAAGATCTCGAGTTTTATAAGAAGATGAATGTACCTGAGCCGACTCTGTGTCCGGAGGAGCGGCAGAGAAGACGCTTGTCCTGGCGCAATGAACGGAATTTGTACCGTCGAAAATGTGATGCGACAGGCAAAACGATTCTGTCTATTTATTCACCGGAGAAACCTTTCAAAATTTATCACCAAGATGTATGGCATTCCGATAGTTGGGATGGACGAGATTGGGGGAAAGAATACGATTTCGATCGACCATTCTTTGACCAATTTTCTGAACTTATGCGAGATGTGCCTCGAATGGCCCTTGTCACCGCGGGAAATGAAAATGCCGAGTTTGTAAATTATGCGGGTTGGAATCAGAACTGCTACCTTATTTTTGATTCGGATCACAATCAGGACTGTTATTATTTGGTACACGCTTTCTACAATAAAAATTGTGCCGACTCTTTTTATATCAATCGTTGCGAATTATGTTACGAATGTATCACATCCTACGACTGCTATGACTGTCGTTTTTTACAGGACTGCAAAAATTGTGTGGAAAGCTGGTTTTTGAAATCTTGTATTGGCTGCAAGAATTGTTTTGGTTGTGTGAATTTACGGAATAAAGAGTATTATTTTCTCAATAAAAAGTGCACCAAAGAAGAGTATTCTCAGAAGCTCGAAACATTGCAGCTCCATCGATGGTCCAAACTCAAAGATATGCGACAAAAATTTGCTGCATTTATACAGAGATTTCCACATAAATATTATCAGGGAACCCAAAATGAAGATGTAACGGGCGATTATATTGATGGCTCCAAAGATGTGCATTTTTGCTATAACGTGGAAAATAGTCGTGATTGTATGTACTTAGCGGACTGTCAAAAATGTAAGGATTGTTGGGATTTGGATGAATGGGGAGGCACTGGGGCAGAATTATGCTACGAAGGGCACGTCGTTGGAGAAGGTGCTCAGAATATTGCCTTTTGCAGTAATATATGGGAAGGCGTGCACGATATTTTTTATTCGGAATTTTGCGTGAAGGGATCACATGATCTTTTTGGTTGTGAGGGACTCAAGCATGCTTCTTATTGCATTCTCAATAAGCAATATTCAAAAGAAGAATATTTTACTCTTCGAGATCAAATTATCAATCACATGAAGCAAACAGGCGAGTGGGGAGAGTTTTTTCCGATAAAGCTTTCTTCTGTAGCATACAATGAGTCTATGGCGATGGAGTATTTTCCCCTGTCTCGAGAAGAAGTCCTTTCACAGGGATGGGCGTGGAAAGAAAAAGATACTCGTGGTTTTCAGGAACAAGAATACAAAATCCCCGATTCCTTGAATGATGTAGAAGATAATATTCTGGAGCAAGTATTGGCTTGTGAGAAAACCGGAAAAAATTACAAAATCGAAAAACAGGAACTAAAACTCTATCGAAAGCTGGGGATTCCAATTCCTCGGCGATGTTTTGATACTCGTCATCAGGACAGAATGGACCTTCGTAATCCCAAGCAACTCTGGGCTCGAGACTGTGATGAATGTGGCATTCATTTACAATCCACCTTCGCTCCCGACAGACCAGAAACAATCCTCTGTGAGAAGTGCTATAATGAGGTAGTGGATTGATGAAAAAAGCAAAAAGCTCCCCCCAATCCCGCCAAGGCGGAATCTTCCCCCCTCCTGGAGGGGGGACAGGGGGGAGTGAGTTAGAGTCAAGAAGTCTTATCCAAGCACATCATCGTTTGCCGTACAATTCTAAACTTGCAGAACGAGCAAAAGAGCTTCGAAAGAACATGACCAAACCAGAGCAAAGAATGTGGTTTGAAATTTTGGGAAGCAAAAAGTTTGAAGAATTAAATTTTTTGCGTCAACGTCCTATCGATAATTATATTGTCGATTTTTATTGTGCAGAATTAAAATTAGTGATTGAAATTGATGGAGATTCTCATGCTGAAAAAGAAAAATATGATGAAATTCGTACTGATGTTTTGGAAAACTATGGATTAAAAATAATCCGTTATGAGAATCGAGAAATTATGAATAACTTGGCAGGGGTGTATGAAGATTTGTATGAGCAGGTTTTTCAGCGTAAAAAGGAACTGTCATGAAAAAAATCTGTGCGGTTTCAGGACAGGAATTCGAGATCACCGAAAAAGACCTCGAGTTTTATAAAAAGATGAGCGTTCCGCCGCCGACTCTGTGTCCGGAGGAGCGAGAAAGAAGACGTTGGGCATGGAGAGGAAAAGATTTTTTCCTGCGTGAATGTGATGCCTGCGGAAAGAAAAAAATGGCGTGGTTTTCTCCTGAGCTCACAGAAATAAAAACATATTGCGAAGATTGTTTTCGTTCAGAAGCATTTGATGCCACAAAATATGGGCGGGATTTTGATTTTTCGCGGCCTTTTTTTGAGCAATTCCGAGAACTCTATTATGCGGTTCCACATCATATTTCGAATGCTATCAAGAATGAAAATTGCGAATATATTATTTCGGCTCATCAAAATAAAAATTGTTACATGGCCGATGAAGTGGATGATTCGTGGGATTGCTATTTTGGATATACGTTTCAGCGGGTCAAAAATATTACCGAAGGGCTCTATATTCATGATTCGGAAATAGGATATCAGTTGGTAAAGGCGGAAAATTGCTATGCGGTATTTTATTCCAAAAACGTGTTTCATTGCAGTGAATCTGCTTTTTTGCTCAACTGTCGGAGCTGTAAGAAATGTTTGTTTTGTGCGAATTTACGCAATAAGGAGTATCACATTTTTAACCAGAAAGTTTCAAAAGAGGAATTTCAGAAATACTGGGATTTCCTTTTTTCAGGGAGTCAAAAAAACCGAGAAACCTGTCGAGAAAAATTTTCTGAATTTTTACAAACACAGTATTTCCCTGCCGCGACTATTATTCACTGTGAAGACAGCACGGGGGATTACATTACCCACTCCAAAAACGCACAATATTGCTTCTGTGTGGATTATTTACGAGATTGCAAATACTGTACTGATATTCACCGATCACAGGATTGTATGGACGTGAATATTTATGAAGGAGAACTGTGCTATGAATGCAACCATATCGGCCCAGAAGGCTATAAAAATCGCTTTTCGCAGCTCACTTGGTTTTCTTCTGATATTGACTACTCGATCGACCTCTATAATTGTCAGAACTGTTTTGGATCTACCAGCCTCAAGAAAGAAAAATATTGTATCCTCAATAAAAAATATTCCCGAGAAGAATACGAACAGCTTACGTCAAAGATTATCGAACATATGAAGCAAACCGGAGAGTGGGGTGAATTTTTCCCGATTGAAATGTCTCCTCAGCCGTACAATCACACTATGGCACAGCGATTTTATCCTTTGATCAAAAAAGAGGTTTTGTCTCGTGGGTGGAAATGGCTGGATGAAAAAGAAGAGATAAAAGAATCGGCTGAGCACCATATCCCCGAAAACCTATCAGAGATCGGTAATGATTTTACGAGTAAAGTTTTTCTGTGTGAGGAAACCGGGAAGAAATTTCGCTTTATTCCTCAAGAAATTAAATTCTACCAGAAGTGGGGGATTCCTTTGCCCACAGTTGCTCCAGTACAGCGCATAGAAAACCTCTGGAATCAATTAGGAGAAAGAAAGTTATACAACCGGAAATGCGCTATTTCTGGAGAAGAAATCGAGACGACGTATCCACCAGAATTCGAAGGAAAAGTCGTGAGTCAGGAAGAGTATCTAAAAATTGTGGAATGAATTTTGTAGAGGCGCGATTTATCGCGCCTCTACCGTTAGAGACGGAGCATTGCTCTGTCTCTGCGATTGCTAAAAAATATATTTTATGACATTCTTTGCGTGTCATTGCATGAAAACCTTGCTTATCGGGAATTTCGGAGCGCAGAATATCGGTGATGAGCTGATTCTTTCCTCAGCCCTGGAAGATTATCCGGATTGCATCGTGATGACTGCTGATAGTGAGTATTCACAAAATTTTACCGAAAAAAAATTTGAAACCGTTCCTTTTGTACCGATTGGTGTTCGCAGTTGGTTGAAATTTATTTTCTCCAGTGCTTATCGGGATCAGATTTTTTCTTTGAACAAAAAATGTGTTCAAGTGGTATTTCCGGGAGGAGGTCTTTTTGCGATAAAATTCAGAGCCTGTCTGCTGTGGTTTTTTATTTTCCTTTGGATTCGGTTTCTTCTTCCGGATAAAAAAATTATTTTTCAGCATCAGGGGGTCGATAAAAATTTAAGCTGGTTGAGTCGAAAGATGACCGCTTTTGTTTTTTCCCGAACCGATGAAATTTCTGTTCGTGATGAGGCTTCACGGGAAGCTGTCCGAGATCTCTGTGGAAAAGATGTGCCCAATACTCATGATCGAGTAGAACGATATTTATCCACATATTTCCAACATTCAGAAGCGCAAAAAGAAACAATGGTTCTGGTTAATTCCAAACGTCGATGGCGTTCCGGCGCACTGAAAGAACAATTTCCACATCACAAAAAGATTTTTATTGCGCTGCACAAAAAAGATTTACGATTCGTTTCGGATTCTTCTTTTTTTGATGATGTTGTTTTCCCTCGCAATAAAACAGCTCTACTCAATCTTTTTCAGCGATCATCATTTGTAGTGGGAATGAGGTTCCACAGCTTACTTTTGGGCTATCATTTTTGCAGTAATGATAAAACATTTGTTTTGGGGGCACCCTATTCAGAGAAAGTCAAAAATTTTGTAGCGGAAAAAGGAATCAGTCAGATATCTTCATAAGAGTTGATTTTTTTCCCGAAAGCAGTACATTGCCGGCGTTCTCGTGACGGCGGACGTAGCTCAGTGGTAGAGCGTCTGGTTGTGGTCCAGAATGCCGTGGGTTCGATCCCCATCGTCCGCCCCATCATCAATCATTCCATTCCTTCGTTTTGGTGAGGAAGATATTTTGTCAGAGGATTTTAGACAAGCCAGGATGAGGAGGTTATGATATATTTTGTACACATGAAAATCGGCATTGATGCGCGTATGTTTTCGGATAGTTTTACCGGTATCGGCCGGTATAACTTTGAACTGACGAAGAGATTTTTTGTTTTGCGCCCGGATATCGAGTGGATTCTTTTTCTCAATGAACCGGAATATTCTCAGTTTTATTTTCCAGAGAACATTCAAAAAATTCTCGTCGATGCGCCACACTACAGTTTTTCCGAACAGTGGAAATTCCTTCGTCTGCTTCAGCGGGAACAATGTGACTTAGTTCATTTTACGCATTTTAATGCGCCGATTTTTTATTCCGGAACATTTGTTACGACCATTCATGACACCACGATTTCTTTTTATCCGGGAAAAAAAATGAACTCCTGGTGGCGAAAATGGGCCTATGAGAAAGTTATCGATCATGCAGTACGAGATGCTGCTCGGCTTATTACGGTTTCAGAGAATACGAAAAAAGATGTCGAGCGTTTATTCGATATCGATTCACAAAAGATAAAAACCATTTGGAATGGTATTGGTGAAGAATTTCAGCCATTTCCTCTCGTTGAAGAAGAAGCGGTGCGTTCGAAATTTCATATCGGATCAGAGTTTTTGCTCTACACTGGAAATTGGCGCGAGCATAAAAATCTTCCCCGCCTGATTCGGGCATTTGGGAAAATTCTTCGTGAAACCAAAAGGACCGGTGGTCCTTCACATTTACAAAATCTTCAATTGATAATCACCGGAAAAGAAGACCCCTACTATCCGGAGGTCAAAAAAACAATTTCTGAGCTGGGACTGCAGGATTCTGTACAATGTATTGGTCTTGTATCTCGGGAAGATTTGCTGCGGTTGTATAGTGCTGCGAGCGTCTTTGTGTTTCCGAGTTTGTACGAAGGATTTGGTTTGCCGCCGCTGGAAGCGATGCAATCAGAAACCCCGGTTGCGGCTTCTCGTATTTCCTCTATTCCGGAGATATGTGGGGAAGGCGTTCAGTATTTTGATCCGGAAAATGTCGATGACATGGCTCAAAATATTCAACGCCTTTTAGTAGATGAACCTCGACGAAAAGAGCTGATTCAAAAAGGAAAAGAACGCGTTCAAAGATTTTCTTGGGATCAAGCAGCAGAGGAAACTTTGAAAGTCTATGATTCCGTTCTAAAATAACATCGTGCGATACCTAAAAACAAAAACATTTTTGATCTTCTTCTCACTTATGTGGGGAGGAAATGTCAGTGCAGAACTAGACAAGACGTTTCGTGAAGAATTTCCGCAATTGATGCAGGATCTCTGTTATTCCACGATCGACTACTCACTTGATCGTCCTTTCGAAGAGGTGCAGGAGGAGTATCATCAGACCGTAAATTGTATTTTTGATGACGCTCTGTATCAGGGCAGCAAAAAGGTGGCCGACACAATCCAAAAAGAACTTTCCGGAAAAAAAACACAGCTCCAGAAACCACCCCAAAATAATGAATGCCGCTCTCTAGCTTCTCAAGTCCGACAACAGCAGGAAGCACGGGGGCTTCGCACGCAGTGTGTTCCCTCAAAGAATTCCCCACAGAGCTCCAGTGAGTTCCAAACGGTAAAAGATGCGTATTCCTCCTGTCGCGTTGGGGAAACAGTACTGGTCGAATGGTGCGGCTATCAAAAGTATCTCTGGGGGAAGATACGAGATGATGCTTCCTTTTCTCAGGAGTTTGGAGATCAGATTTCCACACCTCGAGAATGGAATGTCCTTTTTGCACAGCAAAAAAATATCTATGAGCACGAGATGGAAAAAGCGCGGCGTGGCTTACTCGACACAATTCTTTTCTATCAAAAATACGAACAGGCATATCGAACACATGCTTGGCTGCGTGCGATTTATACAAAGCTTCAGGAAAATAAAGAGCTCCTTCAGGATTTACGATCTGTTTTTGATCTCTATCCCGAAAAATTTATTAACGCCGCCAGTCCATGAAGCAATTTCTGCTGGCTGTCGGTACACTCTTCTTTTCGCTTTCATGTCAGGCGGGGTTTCAGCCATATCCGCAAAAACTGAGAGATTTTTCCGGGTGGGAATCGATGCAAGGGATCTACATGAAAATCTATCAGGATGCGCACGAGGAAAGCGATTTTGATGACGCTGCTTTGCCCTACGGGGTGGAGATTCTCAACCGTATAGGACAGCACGAGAGAGGGCGGGAATTCACCCAAGAGGAGAGAAAGACATTGTCAGAACTTTCGGTTCCGGATGTGCATCAGCAGAGTGGAAAAAGTTTGGAGCAACAGATCGGTACTTCACGTAATATTCAGAATCTCTATAACTATGAATCTCGTTTATTACGTGAAGAAAACAATTTGGCTCGTCGGAATGGATTGCGGAGTATGTTTGCCAACGATACGCTTTCGGATTCTCCCTTTGATCTGATTCAAGATTTACGTGAGATTGATGCGCTCTTTTTCGGAGAAAAATATCAGACTCAGAAGCCCGATAATCCTTCTTTCTTGACCTATGGTTCAGGGCAGACAGACTTTATTCTCGAGCAGGAAAATTGGCAGGATCAAAGGGAAGGGTCGTTACAGGAAGAGTTTGGCGGTGATTTTACAGATAAAGAATATGATAACTTTTCAGATTCTTTGACGGGCATCATTGTTGGCATTGTTACCAAGCCGATACAAAAAATGACAGGATATCCTTTGGTGGGAGGCATTTCTACCAAAGGAATGTTTGAATTTGCGAGTCATTCAGGCATGTCTCAGGATTCCACAGGTTCGGGAGCTTTTGGAAAAAAAGGATCACCACCTGACAAAACCGAGCCTCTTGCTGATCAGGTGGAAAGCCAAGACATAGCCCAAGAGCTTCGCCGAGAAACAGAGCAATTGCTCGAATCTCATTGTGTGGAAACCGCTCAAACAGAAAGAAGAGATTATCAGGGGAAAATAGAAACTTTTTTTGCCTGTGAAGAATTTCGTGAAGACGATTTTCAGCGTGATTTGAAGCAAATTCAGCTTGATGCGGAATGGAATGCGGCGACTGACCCCTTTCTTCCTCTGAGTGAAAAAATGCAGCAGTGGAATCAGGATTTGAAATCATATTTGAAATCCGCCGAAGAAATTCACCAGATTTTTAAAGACGACTTTGAACCCAAACCCCAAAAATAATGAAGAAATTTTTTCTGATAGCCCTTCTGGCCTTTTCTACACTCCTGGGAAGTGGGGCAGAGTATGCGTCATATCTGCAGGCTTTTTCGTTGCAGGATTTTTGGAGCGACCTTTGGGAGGAGAAACCAGTTCTCACCATACAGCAGTATCAGTTGCAGCCTGAAATGCAGAAAGATTTTGAAGACTTGCATCGTTCCTTTATAGCAGACTATCATCGATTTATTGATGGACAGTTCATTTTGGACGAAAAAAAAGGAGAGTCGGGAGTATTAGTTGAAGACGAATCCAAACTCGGAACATTTGATTTTGTGTCTGACTCAGAAAGCAGAGAGAGATATTCCTTCAGAGAAGGAGTTCTTTTCGCGACGGGGAAACATGCCGAACAGTATCAAAATTATCTGCGCCGAAGTGTAGGATTGCTCACTTCTCTCAATGAAGAATTCGAGGAGAGCCTGGATATTGCCTGCCGTATCTGCACCCAAAAGCAACGTATCGAAATTCAGTGTCCGGTGTGTTACTGATCATCGTGTCGTTCAGGCTACACAATGCTTTGGGAAAAGAAGATTTTTCTCCTACTATGACAGAGTACTTTTTTATTTTTTCTCATGAAAACATTCTCTTTTTCTTTTTTCGTTCTTTTTTCTCTTTTGTTTGTTTCTGGGTGTCAGCAGGTTCGTTCTGAGGAACCCAAAAATATTTCAGAAAACCAACAAGATGATATTGCTTCTCAAAATTCTCCCTCAGAGGCAGAGAAGAAGCGTTCTCTTTATAGGGATTACACAGCCGAAGAGTTCAATCAAATAAAAGGAACGCAACCTTTTGTTCTTTTTTTCCACGCAGACTGGTGTCCCACATGCCGAAACTGGAAAGACATGATCCTCTCCCAAACAGAAAATCTTCCGTCGAATACTCTTGTTCTTGAAGCTGATTACGATACTGAAACCGAACTCAAAAAAATGTTTGAGATCACCAGTCAGACGACCGTTGTCTTTTTTGATGCGGCAGGTGAGGTAACGATGAAAGAAATAGATCCTTCTTTTGAAATCGTGCAGGCACACTTTCTCCCATAATTTTTATTCATGGAATTTTTATTATTGTCATTTTTGGCGGGGATATTGACCGTTTTGGCACCGTGCGTGCTGCCAGTGCTTCCGGTTGTCTTGGGGGGAAGTCTGGGACAAAAAAGTTGGCTGCGGCCGTTGGTAATCACTCTTTCTCTAGGGATTTCGATTGTTCTCTTCACGTTGCTGCTCAAGGCATCGACATTGCTGATTGAGATTCCGCAGGATTTTTGGAAATGGATGTCGGGAGGAATTATCATATTTTTTGGTATTATCACGACATGGCCGGATCTCTGGGAAAAGATTTCTCAGAAACTTCGATTGGGTTCTCAATCTCAAAAAATTCTTGCTCGTTCGTCTCAGAAAAAGGGGATTGGAGGAGCCATTGCTTTGGGTGCTTCACTCGGACCGGTATTCGCGAGCTGTTCACCGGTGTATTTCGTGATTTTGGCGACCGTTTTGCCAGCCAGTTTTACTTGGGGGCTCATCAACTTATTGGTTTATGGACTCGGGCTCGCACTGATTTTATTTCTTATTGCTCTTCTCGGACAAAAAGCGGTTTCGCGTTTTCGCTGGGCGGCAGATCCGCACGGAAAATTTCGACGGGGATTGGGGGTTTTATTTTTGATTCTCGGTATTGCTCTTATAACCGGTTGGGAAAAGAAAGCCGAGACCTGGCTCCTCGATCAGGGAATTGACAGTACGGGTATTGAAAAAGTCTTGCTCGAAAAATTTGCGCCTCGAAAATCATCTTCTCAAGATAAAACTATGACAGACCAATTTTCAGATTCGGTACAAAATTCTTTTTCTTTTTCGGAAAAATATCCCGCTCCTGAACTAGAAGGACTTCAAAACTGGATCAATTCTGACGGCTCTAATTCTCTGGAAGAGCTCAAAGGGAAAGTGGTTCTGATTGATTTCTGGACATATTCCTGTATCAATTGTATTCGTACTTTGCCTTATATTCAGGCACTCCATGAGCAGTATGCCGATGATGGGCTGGTGATTTTGGGAATTCATGCGCCGGAGTTTGCGTTTGAGAAAAAAATAGACAATGTTCGCCAGGCGGTCGAAAAACATGGTTTGACCTATCCGGTAGTGCAGGATAATGATTTTAAAACGTGGCGGAATTATGAAAATCGATACTGGCCCGCAAAATATCTGATCGATCGGGACGGCTTTGTGCGATACCATCATTTCGGAGAAGGGGAATATGATGAGACCGAGCGAGCGGTAGTCGCTTTGCTGGGAACGAAAGCAAAGGGCTTATCAGATGTGGCTCACAGAGCTGACTTTCGAAAAATTCAAACTCATGAGACGTATCTGGGGACGCGTCGACGAGAAAATATGGTGGGCTCAGATCAGTCATTGAAACGCAATGAATGGAAGTTGACCGGTGAATGGGAAGAAAATGGCGAAAGTGTTTTTACGCAAAAATTTCCCGCGTCCATTCACATGAATTTTACCGCCGCGAAAGCCAATTTAGTGATGGGCGGAAAGGCAACAGCTGAGATTTATCTGGACGGAGAATTTTCCGAAACCATTCAGATCGATGAAGAAACACTCTATAATGTGGCTGATTTTGGTGATCAATATACAGAGCATGAGATTGAGATTCGTTTCACTGAAGGAGAAAATATTCAGCTGTATGCATGGACGTTTGGATGATTATTTATTGAACAAAAAAATTGTTCAATAAATTCAGATTCAAACCCGAAAATGAGTTTGGATACGAACACAAAGAATTCCAGAGTTCGTATCCTGAGTGTCATTCGAATCTTGAGAAAGAAATTCGTCATTGCGAGAGAGTAAAACGATCGAAGCAATCTACGCATCAAACCATCCTTGTGCCAAATCAACCCACTGAGGATTCTGCTCTCGGATCAATTGGATTTTCTTTTTCCTGGATCCTGATTTTATTTTTTTCTCATACTTGATTGCAGCACAAATATCATCGGTTTCATCAAAATAAACCAATTTTTGGCATTTGTATTTAGAAGCAAACATGCTTCCTTTTCCTGTTTTGTGTTCATATATTCTTTGTTTTAAATTATTCGTGACCCCTGTATATAGCACATTGTTCGAATGATTCGTGATGATGTATACATACCCTCGCCCCATAGAAAAATTATAAAATTTACGAGTCAAAATGGAAAGAAGATTGCTTCTCCCCCGCCAAGGCGGGAGATCGCAATGACGAGAGGGGAAAATAAAATAGACTCCTCTTCGGCTTCGCTCGGGATGACAAAATAAAATCGCTACCGTCCCTGATCGTAGAGCATTTTGACTTCACGGGGGGAAAGGGCGCGGTTGTAGATTCGGACACCAGTCATGTCACCGTCCCAATATTCATAGGGAATAGAAGTGCTTCCATTTTGACCAATTTTTACGGTTGTACTGGTATCAACAATGGTACCTGTTTGCGGGCCTGTGTCTTGCAGATCGCCATCATAATAAATCGCAGTTTGGGCTCCATCATAAACACCAACGACATGATGCCATGTGGAATTCTCGAAATTCGCAAGCGATTCTACGCGACCATTTTCAGTAGTAATCCCAAAGCGCATTATAGGACCTTCACTATCTCGTGTCATTCGCAGTTCCCAGCTTCCACCTGTGTAATATCCTTTGCTTACAGCAGTTCTGTAAGCACTTGAAGGATCAGATTTCAACCAGGCAGAGACGGTCAATTGCTGAGTATTTTCTGTGGAAGAAATATCGCCTAAATCGACATAATCACTACTTCCATCGAATGTTGTAGCGCTATCTCCTGCGGTCGCTCCATAGATTGCTCCGTGGTTCGTATTGGGAGTAGAGTCGGCGGTAATGTTGATTTCTTTGACAGAGAGAAAATCTGACCAAGTTGTTCCGTTGGGATAACTATGAGGGTATACATTTACTCGTAAATCAGTAGTTGTGGCTGTTATCGTTTTTTGGACAAATGTCCAATCAGTAGTGCCACTAATTGTTTCTCCTACGATGCCACCTGCTGCACCTTCAGTCGTGAGATAGTGTGTTCCAGCCGTAAGATCTGATTTTATCCAACCACTCACTACATAGTCTTTTCCCACTTCGACAGTGGCATATTGATAGGCAAGTGGCTTTTCGATGCTTCCATCGTGAATTCCCTTTATAGAGTAATTCCCATATCTTGATTGATCATTTGATGCTGAATAATTTGCATTAGCAGTCCAATTTGTTAAATCTTCTGTCTCAAAACTTGGATTGATAAGAAGATTTTCTCCAGTTTTGAGATCTTTGCTCTTCATATCCCAATGACCGATGAGACCTTTATTTAAACTTCCCGTCTTGAGGACGGCAGGAGATCGGCGTTGGTTGTAGAGCTGAGAGATTTCTGCTGCAGAGAGGGCACGGTTATAAATGCGAGCATCACGAATTTGACCGTTAAAGTAATAATTTGGATATGTTATTCCACCAATGGTAACATTATTGCTTTGCGAAGGTGATCCTGATATTGAACCCGAGTTATCAAGTACTCCGTTTACATAAATTTTAGCTTCAGAAACATTGAACACCCCTGTTACATGATACCAAGTATTGGTATCTATTGTTGTATTGGCAACTACATCTGAACTGGATGCACCAAAGTACATACGTGGTTTTAAGTTTGTTCCAACAGATAGACCATAGGCAGAGTTTTTTCCCAAAATAAATGCGTTACTAGTTGATGCAGCATCAATGTTTATCCACGAAGAAAGCGTGAAAGAATCAGATGTTGGATCTAATTGAAACATTGTATCATTATTGATTGTTGCTTGAGCATCCACCCCATCAAAACTCGCCGCTTCGCCGATAAGTGTGGCTCCATTGACTGTCCCATGATTTCCATTGCCGGAGGTGTCTCCGGCACCATTATCCAGAGGCCAGTGTGCGATAGGCGAGGGGATATCAGCTCCATTATAAAGATCTGAGACTTCGCTTGCCGCTAGTGCACGATCATAAATCCGAAGGTTTGCGATAGAACCAGTAAATTCATTGTCAGGAGAGGATCCGAGTCGAGCTCCAATTGATGCTCGAAATGCATTATCAATACTTCCCAAGCTTCCAAAATTGCTCACCGTTCCTGTTGCAGTTCCGTCAACGTATCTTCTGATTTGATTATTAGTTCTATCAAAAACGATTCCTACATGATGCCATGTTCCATCACTTGCAGAAGTTGTATCAGCGGTATCAGCTATTGCGCTTGTTCCATCATTGAGATACCAACTCAAACTTCCATTTGTTCCATCAATCCCTAGTTCATATCCAGCATTGGTACTTCCAGATTCTCGTTTTACAAACCAATGTCCTCCACTACCACTATCCTTAATCCATGCGGTTACGGAAAAACTTCCTGTATTAAAATCTAACTCAGATTTGTCTCCAATTTCAATATAATCATCCGTCCCATCAAATTCATATCCATGGTTTCGCACGCTTGTTCCAGTAATGGCACCGTGATTCGCATTGGGGGTAAGGTCAGACGCCTTTGTATCAATTTCCTTGAGACTTCCAAATGCTATATAGACATCCTGACTGTTCCGAGTTTGTATATTTATAGCTCCGCTGGCACTTCCGGTGGAAGAAGCAATAACTTCGTAGCTCAGGGTTTCCCATTCACCAGTTTTGGTAGGGGTTTGGAACCCATACACGACATTGGACCAGTTGTCATAACTTCCAATACGAATATCCGCTAATGTTCCTCCTGTAGGTACCCATAAAGAAACAGTTCGAATGTATTTTTTCCCTGCTACAAGATTCGTACCAGTAGTAGGAATCCCATTCCAAGTGTCACTATCTTCTTGAAAATGAACAACATTCGGAACACCCTGCCAACTTACAATCTCTTTAGTTTCTAAATTGGCACCACCCCAGCCAGTGAAATCACCAGAGCTAAAATCACCATTAGTGAGGAGTTCTTCGCTGGAAGTCACACTCTCACTCGTCAGCGGCCAATGACCGACCAAACCTTTATGCTGAGAAGTCCGGATCTCGGGCTGGTAGGTTTCGTACAAACGTTGGATTTCAGTGGCGGAGAGAACTCTATTATAAAGTCGTACATCATCTAGTGATCCATCAAAAGGACCACCAAAGCCAGTTTTGGCAATCAATAAATCATCAGTTCCAAGTGGAATAATTGTTCCAAGAGAATTAGCATAGGATTTTTCTGCTTCGGCTACTCCATCAATAAAAAATTGCACTTTTTCAGTAGCATCGTTTCTGGTAACTACTACATGATGCCAATTGCTATCTGTAATAGTTCCAGTGCTGTATACATCTCCATGGATTGTCCCGTCTCCAAAAAGAAGGAGTAATTTATTGTCAGAATATATTTCGAAATCGAGATAATGATTTCTATCATAACCATTGGTATTTGTAGTTCCCACAATTACATCTCTATTATTACTAGGATTACTTCTTTTGATCCAAGCAGATATCGTCAATGTTGCACTATCAAGACTGTCATCACTACCAGCATTAATATAATCTCCTCCAGAGAAGCTCATTGCACTATTAGAAGTCCCTTTGTGATCCGTGGTGTAGGTGGGATTTCCTTGAATTGATCCGTGATTGGTATGGCCAGTAGAGTCAGCTGCCATATCAATTTCCTGAATGATCCAATTATCAAAGTAAAAATAATCAGTATTGGCCGTACTATCAGTGCCTTGAAGATATAAATAATTATGTTTATTCCCTGAGTCTGCTTCCACAGAAAATATTCCATTGAGTTTTACCCATTGATCCGTTGTTGTCGTACTATCTATAGTTGTAGAACTACCCCAACTGTCATGAAAACTGAGTCCTGTAGCTGACTGTCCAGAGGGAAGGTAGACCATAACTTCTGCATAGTATGTTTTGCCTACTTCTAGGTTGGTAACAGGACTATCGAGTACATCGAAGTGATTCATCCCGACTGTCACTCCATCTCCTGTGTATTTCCCAGAGTAGATTCCTTGATATACTTGTTCAGTACTCTGTTCAACACTTCCTCTCGCCGTTCCGTAACTTGTCATCTGAGGAATTCCTGACTCAACATCCCAATTTGTAATTTTATTTGTTCCTTTTGTTTTTCCAGTAGCATCCAATTTCCAGTGCCCCACAAGTCCTTTTTGGAGCGATGAAGTCTGGAGCCATCCACCACCCAGTTGTCCCTGTGCCAGCATAATTCCTGCCCCTATCAAAAGTGCCAGCACGGCGAGAATAAAAATATATTTGTTGCGAAAAAGCATGGGGTTGTGGGTGGCAGGCTTTGTCTTTGTGTCATTGTGCCACAAAAGTTCACCTAGGCGGAATGATTTGGGAAAATTTTGAGTTGAAAGAAAGGAAAAATTGTTTTTTAATAGCTTGTTTAGGATTCGAACTCAAAGCACCCCAGAGTTCGAATCCAAATTCAGAGATTGCCACGCTCCCTCGGGTCGCTCGCAATGACAGAACTCAAAAACAGAAATCCTCCCTCTTTAGAAAAGAGGGAGTGAGAGGGAGATTTGATTCTTTACAAAAATCCCCCTGTTCCGACAAGTCGTACTTTCCCCCTTTTTCTAAGGGGGAGGGAATACTACAGGTCTTTTCCGTGACACTTCTTGAATTTTTTTCCTGATCCGCAGGGGCACGGGTCATTTCGTCCGATGTTTTTGTATTTATCGCCGAGTTTTTCGGCTGTCACCGAACGTCCAGGGGTTTCAGAAGCATAATGTTTCTCTACAGACCGGTCTCCCGTAGAGACCGGTCTGTTTAAAGTATTTTCGATCTGATCTTCATTGGTCTTGGCATCCGAATAATCAGCTTTTTGCATCTTCAGATCTTCTTTGAACTCCACACGGAAAAGATTCTGTACGGCACTCGTTCTGATATTGATCAAGAGTCGTCGAAACATCTCGTAGGACTCTCGTTTGTATTCCATCACGGGATCTCGTTGCGCGTAGCCTGAGAGCGCTACACGATCTCGCAAATGTGTCATTTCATTGATGTGTTCCAGCCATAATTCATCAATAGATCGCAACACCACATACTTACTGATTTTATCCACGATTTCTTCGGGGAATGTTTTTTTCTTCTCGTCCCACAAGCGCAGAAGATAATTGGTCACGCTTTCGATGAGTTCATCGCGATGGTGAAAGGCTTCCAGTTCTTCGAGTTGCAGTGGATCTTTTTCTGGAATATGCAAGGCATTCATGGTTTCCCATATTTCCTTTACATTCCAGTTGCTGTCGGCTTCAGGAGCAGGGCAGTGAATGTGTACGAGATGAGAAACCAGCTCTCGCATAATTTCTTCGATATCATCCAAAATAACTTCCGATCCCAAAAATTTTCGTCGCTGAGTATAAATTTTTTCGCGATGAATATTCATCACGTCGTCGTACTGGACGATATGTTTTCGCGCATCAAAGTGAAATCCTTCGATTTTTTTCTGAGCGTTTTCGACACTGCGAGAAATCATTTTGTTTTCAATTGGCTCGTCTTCTGGAATCTGCATTCTTTCCATAACCGCTCCCATGCGTTCTCCGCCGAAGCGTCGCATGAGATCATCCTGCATCGAGACATAAAACTGAGAAAATCCGGGATCTCCCTGACGTCCGGCTCGTCCACGAAGCTGATTGTCGATTCGTCGGGCTTCGTGTCGTTCGGTTCCCAAGATTGCCAGTCCGCCTAGATCAATGACTCCTTCGCCAAGTTTTATATCGGTTCCTCGTCCGGCCATATTGGTGGCAATGGTCACGGATTTTTTTTCTCCGGCTTTGGCGACAATCTCAGCCTCACGTTCATGCTGTTTGGCATTGAGAACATCATGAGGCACTCCTTCTTGGGTGAGGAACTGTGATAAGATTTCGGATTTATCAATGTTGATGGTTCCGACTAAGACCGGTTGTCCTTTTTCGTACAGTCGTTTGATTTCTCGAACCAGAGCGGTAAATTTCCCGCGTTCGTTTTTAAAAATTCGGTCAGCAAGGTCTTCCCGGACACAGGGCTTATTGGTGGGAATGACGAGGGTGTCTAATTCGTATATTTTGGCAAACTCTTCGGCTTCAGTTTCGGCAGTTCCGGTCATTCCGGCGAGTTTGTCGTACAGACGAAAATAATTCTGAAACGTAATCGTGGCGAGTGTTTTCGATTCTTTCTGAATGGCGACATTTTCTTTGGCTTCTAGAGCTTGGTGCAGTCCATCCGAATATCTTCGTCCCGGCATTAGGCGTCCTGTAAATTCATCCACAATGACAACTTGATTGTCTCGGACGACATAGTCTTTGTCTTTTTCAAAAATAGCTCTTGCTTTGAGAGCGTTTTCTATATGGTGTACTTCATCAAATCCGCCTTCAGTAAAAAGATCTGATTTTCCCAAAATATTCTCTAATTTTTCGACACCTTTTTCGGTGAGTGTGGCAGCCTTCAGTTTTAGGTCGATATTGTAGTCTTCTCCTTCTTGGAGTTGAGGAATAATTTTAGAGTAGTGCTGGTATTTTTCCGTTGATTCTTCTGCTGGGGAAGAAATAATCAGTGGCGTTCTTGCTTCATCGATCAAAATCGAGTCTACCTCGTCCACAATCGCATAGTGCATTTCTCGCTGCACGAGATCTGCTGGGTCTTGGGCCATATTGTCTCGCAAATAATCAAACCCAAATTCATTATTCGTACCGTAGGTAATATCAGCAGTGTATGCTTCACGGCGTTCTTCGGTTGTTTTTCCGTGTACGATAACGCCATATGTTAATCCGCAAAATTCATATAGCGGTCCCATCCATTCTGCATCACGCTGAGCGAGATAATCATTGACCGTTATCACATGCACTCCTTTTCCGGTAAGAGCATTCAAGATTACTGGGAGCGTACAGACCAAAGTCTTTCCTTCTCCCGTTTTCATTTCGGCGACTTTTCCCTGATGCAATACGATACCTCCCAAAAGCTGTACATCGAAGTGCACCATGTTCCATTTTTGAGGTTTGCCTCGCACTTCGAATTCTTTTCCGACCAGTCTTCTGGCTGCATTTTGAACACCGGCAAAAACCTCTTCCATTTTCTCATCACGCTTTTCAGGATGAGCGGTGAGTTCTTCTTTCCAGTCCGCGAATTTTTTTTGCAGTTGCGCATCCGTCAAAGACTGAAGCTCCGTTTCTTTTTGCTGTATTGCCTCGACAGATGGTTGGAGTTTGCGGAGTTGTTTTTGGTTGTAATTCCCGAAAACAGAATCAAAAAATTTCTGAAGCATATGTTTGGTATTTTTTCAGTCGCAGTGTAGTCAAAAAAATGTTTTTGCAAAGAGAAAGGAAACAGGGAATATTTCTGAAAATGTTTGTAAAAACAGAATAATTATGATAGAATAAAAGGATGGATTTTGAAAAAATTGTC
Source organism: Candidatus Altimarinota bacterium (assembly GCA_021734395.1). Classification (GTDB taxonomy): domain Bacteria; phylum Patescibacteriota; class Gracilibacteria; order UBA4473; family UBA4473; genus JAIPGI01. The sequence continues at coordinate 68,096 of JAIPJB010000003.1, read as the reverse complement.
GATTACGCAGAATCAGAAAATGCTTCCGATATTCATATTTCCCCAGGATTACCTGTTTTCCTGCGTATTACCAACCGAATGAAACCGCTCAACGGGGGAGAAAAAGTTACCCCTGAGCAGATTCAGGAACTTTTGGATTCTTTATTGGCCGACGAACACAAAGAAATACTCAAAAACAGACGACAGGTGGATTTTTTGGCATTAACCCAGAGTGGATTACGTTTACGAGGGAATGCCTTTTTTCAGGAATACGGTGTTTCTGCTTCATTCCGAATTATTCCACGGGAAATCAGGGACAGTAGAAGCTTGGGATTTCCTGATTTTGTCTATGATAAATTTCTCAATCTCAAACAGGGATTGATTCTCGTGGTCGGGCCGACCGGAGAAGGGAAGTCGACGACACTTGCTTCAATGATTCAGGAACGAGCCAAACAAAAAACAGAGCACATTCTCACTGTTGAAGATCCCATTGAATATCTCATTTCATCTTCTCAGAGCGTAGTTCAGCAACGGGAAGTGGGACGGGATGTTCTGAATTTTAAAGACGGAATTACTGCCGGACTTCGTGAGGATCCGGATATTTTATTGGTGGGAGAAATGCGAAACCTCGAAACTATTTCTTCGGTACTGACGATGGCAGAGACCGGACATATGGTTTTTTCAACACTCCACACCAATAATGGTCCCGAAACCATTACACGTATTATCGATGTTTTTCCTCCTGAACACCAAGATCAAATTCGATCTCAGTTATCAGCAGCGTTGACTATGATTATTTCTCAGCGCTTGATTCCGACAAAAGATGGGAATTCACTGACGTTGGCTTACGAAGTCTTGACCAGTAATTACGCCATTCAAAATTATATCCGACAGAATAAAATTTATCAGATTCCCAATGTCCTTCAGACGGATTCTTCCGGTTACATGGTGCAATTCGAACAGTCGTTGGCGGGACTTGTTATCTCGGGAAGGATTTCACAGGAAACAGCATTGGATTTTGCACAGGACAAAGATCAACTCAAATCGATTCTCTTGGCCAACGGGATTAAGTAAATTTATCTACGTCAACGAGTTGGAAACGGAACGAAAGAAAGAGTTTTTGTGAAAGAAAATATTTTTCGTTGATAATTCATCAGGCTTCCCTGATAATTGCCCTGATGGGAAAACCCTTTGTGAATTTACACACACACTCATTTTATTCGTTATTGGAGGCTACCAGCAGTCCTCGGAAAATTTTAGAAAAGGCCAAAAGTATCGATTCTCCTGCCGTAGCTCTGACCGATACTGGTGGAGGATACGGATTGGTAGAGTTGTATGAAGAGGCCGAAAAAGCAGGAATAAAGCCAATTTTAGGAGCAGAAGTCTTTGTGGCTTCCGATTCGCGATTTGAGCGTCGAGCCGGAATCGATGGCAAAGAAGGACACATCGTCCTTCTTGCGCGAAATAAAGAAGGATATCAAAACCTTTTAACGCTTATTTCTCATGCTTATTTGGAAGGGTTTTACTACAAGCCTCGGGTGGATTGGGAGTTGCTCGAAGAATACAAAAAAGGACTTTTTGTTCTTACTGGGGCTACCGGAGGAATACTTGGCAAAGCTTTACGCAATCATGGATCAGAGAAAGCGACGCAAGAGTTAAAAAAATTAAAAGAAATCTTCGGAAAAGATCAACTTTTTGTGGAGTTGGGGGCCCGTTCTTTTCCTGAGCAACGGCAGCTCAATGAATTTGCGGTTCAATTAGCAGAAAGAGAAGGACTCAAGCGGGTTATTACTTCGGATGCTCGTTTCACAGACCCAGACGAAGAAGAGGCAGCAGATGTTTTGTACTGCATCGGAAAGAATCTCAAAGTATCAGATACCCGCCGTATTCAATTTGCAGAAGGAAATTGTTTTAAATCATTTTCAGAGATTGCGGCAGAGTTGAGTTATATCGATGCTGAAGTTTTGGAAAAAGCCCGAAAGAACACCCTCGACATTGCCGAAAAGGTCGATTTGTCTCTCGCATTTGGTCAGAATTTATTGCCGCATTTCGAGGTTCCCAAGGGCGAAAGTGAGAGTTCTCAACTCCAAAAACGCTGTACAGAAAATCTATCATATCGCTATGGAGAAAATATTTCCGAAGAAGTCAGGGACCGACTGGAATATGAACTATCGGTTATTGGAAAGATGGGATTTGAAGCTTATTTTTTGATTGTGGCTGATTTTATCCGTTTTGCGCGCGAAAATGGTATCGCGGTTGGTCCTGGACGAGGATCTGCAGCAGGCTCCATTGTTTCGTATTTGCTGGGTATTACCAATATTGATCCGCTCAAGTATGAATTGCTTTTTGAGCGATTTCTCAATCCAGAACGTATTTCAATGCCAGATATCGATATTGATTTTTCTGACGAGAGACGGGATGAAGTTCTCCAATATGTCATCGAAAAATACGGAGCCGAAAAAGTTTCTCGTGTGTGTACTTTCGGAACATTATCCGCCAAAGCGGCACTCAAGGATGTCGGTCGTGCGTTGGGGGTTCCTTTTGCGGAAATGAATGCACTGACAAAAATGCTGCCCAATCGTCCGGGTTTCACACTGGACGATGCCGAAAAGAATAAGGATTTTAAGACGCTTATCGACACAAGTGCAACACTAAAAAAAGTATTTGAAATTGCTAAGAAACTGGAAGGTTGTGTTCGTCATGTATCGGTTCACGCCTGTGCGGTAATTATCGGCCAAGAAAATCTTATGAGTTCGACGCCTCTGCAATGGGCACCGGGAGACGAAAAGATTAAAATCACGCAATTTCCATATCAGCAACTCGAACATTTAGGACTTTTAAAAATGGATTTTTTGGGACTGAAGAATCTTTCTATCCTAGAAAAAACGATTCAGAATATTAAAGCATCGACCGGGGAAGATATCGACCTAACCCATTTACCGGTTGATGATGAGAAAGTGTTTCAGATGCTTGCCCGAGGAGAAACGACCGGAGTTTTTCAGTTCGAATCAGCCGGTATGCGGCGATACCTCAAAGAATTAAAACCGACTGAATTTGAAGATTTGGTTGCGATGAATGCACTCTATAGACCAGGTCCTATGGAGTATATTCCGACCTACATTGAAGGAAAACACCATCCCGAAAAAGTAGAATATTTACATCCGGTGCTCGAGCCGATTCTCAAAAAAACCTATGGTATAGCAGTGTATCAGGAGCAAGTATTGAAGATTGCTCGTGAATTTGCTGGGTTTTCTCTGGGGGAGGCGGATATTTTGCGCAAGGCTATCGGAAAGAAAATCGCCTCTATTCTCTCCAAGCAACGACAACGATTTATTGATGGAGCTATTGCTCAAGGATATAAAAAAGAACTGGCGGTAAAAATATTTGATGAGATTGTCGTACCTTTTTCTGGATATGGATTTAACCGGTCTCACGCGGTGTGCTATGCCCGAATTGCGTATGAAACCGCCTATTTGCGAGCCAATTATCCGGTTGAGTTTATGGCGGCAATGATGACCACGGATCGCAATAATACAGACAGAATTGTTTTGGAAATGAACGAATGCCGGACGATGAACATTGAGGTTTTACCACCTTCCATTAATGAATCGGGGTCTTATTTTACGGTTATTTCTGATAAAAAAAACGAACAGCAAACATCATTTGCATCACAAGAAACTCCGCACAAAAAAATCAGATTTGGGCTGACCGCTATAAAAGGAATCGGCGAAGAAACAGTCTATCAAATTATTTCTGAGCGACGTCGAAATGGGCAATATGAATCACTTCAGGATTTTGCTCGTCGTGTTCCTGCGAAACTTATGAATAAAAAAACACTCGAAGCACTCACATTTTCCGGAGCGCTGGATGGGTTTGGAGATCGCAAAGCGATTGCTTCTTCTCTGGAAGATTTAGTGGCATTTTCAAAAGAACATCATACCAAATCCACAGCCGGGCAAATGGGACTTTTTGGAGGAGCAGGGGATCGGAGTATTGATTTTGTACTGCGCCAGGAAGAAGCTACCAAAGAAGACATTCTTCGCTGGGAACGTGAAAGTCTGGGGCTTTTTGTTTCGGATCATCCGCTCAAAGGATTGAATGATTACTTTGAAAAATACGGACAATTAATCGGAACATTTTCGGAATTAGAAGATGCCGGGAAACGACGGACAATTCATGGTATTGTGACCGATGTTCGGAAGATTGTGACACGAAAGGGAAAAAATATGGCGATTCTCGAAATAGAGGACACATCAGGGAAAATAGAAGTCGCAATTTTTCCGAATATGTACGACAACATCGCTCCAGAAGCACTCAAGGTAGATACTTTTTTGCGCCTTCGAGGAAAGATAGAGGAGCGAGATGGGAATTTGAATATGATCGGCGAAGAGATCAAAGTAGGAGATCTTTCGGAAGTAGGATTATGGCAGGAAAAAAATGGAACAAAAAAATTAACAGCGAAAAATGATGTTTCTGCAAAAACAATATCTGAACCAAAAAAACAGAAAGTATTCGTAGTCGATATCCCCAAAGGAACACGAAAAGAAAAGGTCGACCAGCTCAAAAAACTATTATATCAGCAAAAAACAACAGAAGGAACTTCGGTCGAAATTCATATTCAGGGACAGAAAATATCACTTCCTTTTTTTATTCGTCTGACTTCTTCTGTCCGTCGGAAAATACAGGAGCTTTTGCGCTAAAAGAATTTGCATTTTCTTTTTTCTTTTCCTATACCCAAGAAGTATTCTTTTTCCATCATGAAACATATTCTTTTGATTTCGGCACTCATTCTCCTCGCTCCTCCGTTTTTTGTGCGGGCAATTGATGAAGAATCTGTGACGAATGAATATCTGCCTCAATTTTATCAGCGTCGTCAGCAAGAACGTCAGTCTCGAGCAAAAAGAATACGTCTTTTTCCCGACCAGAAAAAAAGTGCTACAGCCGAGGAACGTCGCATCTTTTTATATCAAAAGAAGAGAGAACAAATTCGTTCTCAGTTGCAACGCAGTACCGAAACACCTCTCAATACCTATTATTATGCTCGTCGATCAGCACGTCTCAAAGCCCGTGAGAGAAAAGAAGATCGATACAGTGGCGGGGGACGGGTTTCAAATTTTAAAAATCAAATTCGAAGGCGGTATTTACAACAAAAATAAAAGTCCGTAAAGAGAATTTTATTTGCGAAAAAGTTATTTTTCCTATAATACAATCTGCCTTTATTTTTTGACCCCCATTTTTATGAAAAAGTTTTCATTTCTTTTCGCTTTCGCATTTCTTCTTCTGCTCCCTCTTCCATCAGAGGCTTTGTCTTCTGAGGCTTATTGGGAATTGCAGACTGATCCAGTACACTTAGAAGACCAAACAGAAAAAGCTCCAACGCAGGACATAGCTCCTATTCAGATGAAACCCATGCAGGATTTTTCAAGAGCAATTCCTGCAGGAACTTCTACAGGGCGAGCCTATCCACCTGGAACATCAACAGGGAAAGTATCACTTGTCGCTCGGTTTAATGCTCTGGAAAGACAACTGCGAGATCTTCGTTATCGTATGGAAAAATTGAGAGAACAAGAAAAAGACCTCGTTCATGAATTAGAGGAACTGAAAGAACAAATAGATCAGCAAGAAAACAATACAGATCCAGGACCAGTCCCAATGCCTGAACCTCTGGATGAAATCATGCCGTATGGTGATGACGCTCTGGAGGTTGATATGAATGATGATTCTCGAACGGGAATAAGTCCTATAAAAGAAAGTCCCGTATTGGGAGGACCAGGATGGGGTGTTCCAGGTTTGAATTCTCAGGAGAATGAGAGAGAAGTAAAGCAGTCTCCCTATCGTCATAAATATATTCCAAATATGAATCAATTCTTGCGGCCAGTGAGTAATTCTACAGCAAGAAAACGAACTTCAATCGATATTACGCCTGATATCCAAATGCTTCGAGATCGTCAATCAGAAGCAAAACAACGGCTTATGAAACTCAGAAATGTCCGTGCCTACCCTCGGAAATCTCTGCAGGATCGGCTTTCCGAATTAAAACAACGATAAACAAAGAAGAACGGAAAAAGCTCGCACTATGTGCGAGCTTTTTTTATACTGACATACGATGAATGTTCTTATTTTGGCTGGAGGATTTGCAACACGTCTCTGGCCTTTGACAGAAAAGCGTGCCAAGCCGCTCCTTCTTTTGGACGGGAAAACAATTCTGGCTCATATTTTAGAAAAAATTCCTTCTCAGGCAGAAGTGTTTTTACTCACCAATAAGAAATTTCAGTCGGATTTTATTCGTGAATGCAAAAAATTAAATCGTGAAAATGTTCATATTTTTTGTGAGGATGCGCACAGTGATGGAGAAAAACTAGGGGCACTGAGAGCAGTGTCAGTCGCGATAAAAGAATTTCATCTGACGGAAAATGCTTTTATTTTCGCGGGGGACAACTTGCTTCCTAAACTTTCTATTGAACAAATTTTTTGTTCAAAAAATGAATCCAAAATTGCAATTCGTGAAGTCGAAAGTAAAGAAGAAGCCCGAAAATTTGGTGTAGTAGAAATCGCTCCTTCTCATTCTTCTTTGCAGGAGGAGAACTTTGAGGTGATTGGATTTGAAGAAAAACCAGAAAAACCAAAATCAACGCTAGTTTCTACAGGATTTGCTTGTATTGGTTCCGAGCTTTTTTCGGTTTTACACCAATTTGCTGATCAATCCCCAGATGCTTTGGGCGGTATTTTTTCTGAATTTTTACGCCAAGGGAAAACAGTATTGGCGGAAAAGATTGAGGGAGAGTGGTTTGATGTCGGCAGTTTTGAGACATATCTCGGCGCTCATAAAAAATTGCAAAAAAAAGATCTCGCCATTGCCGAAAATGTACAACAAAAAAACAATTTTTTTTCTGGAAAAGTGTTTTTAGGGGAGGGAAGTAACGTTCAAAATTGTCGTATTACTGATTCGGTCATATACCCAGGATGTCAGCTCCAGAACTGTCATATTTCCCATTCGGTTCTCGATGAAAAATGTGATTTGGAGGGACTCGATCTCAATCGAAAACTGGTTCGAAAAGGAACAGTTCTCAAGGCAAAATCCGAATAATTTTGCAAAACCGTAATGATGAGGGGTGGGAGAGAATATTTCACTTGGAAAAAATCTCTCTTTATGGTATAATATTTTGAATTTTATGAAAAAGAATGCCGATCGGTCTCTGGAAGGATTTGATCCGGGGGAACTCGTCTTCTCTTGGAAGACGTTTGATTATCACCCCAACAGACATGGAATTGTGTGGATTCTTCTCTTTTGTTCGATTTTTTTTGGAACGGCTGTATGGGCTTTGTGGTATGGAGATTGGATTATGGCGTTTACGCTTTTTTTAGCGGTTGCGGTATATTTTTATATTCACAGGCAGGGAAACGAAGAACAGGAAATTCGTGTTTTTGATAGAGCAATTATCATAGATCGGATGATTCTTCCTTTTGAAAAAATCATCGGGTACTGGATTCTCTACGATGAGACCGCTTCGATCGTGAATCTTGAAATTCGCGAGAAATACCGAACCCGAAACATTGCTCTGCAGATGGGCGATAAATCGCCTGGTTTCTTTCGGAAATATTTTAAGATTGCTCAAATTCCTGAGCTCGAAGACCGCAAAGAAAGCTTGGTGGATCTCTGGATTCGCGCACTCAAACTCTAGATGAAATTCCTTTTTTCTCGTTCTCATTTTTCTCACGACTCTCGCTGGAGAGAGAAAGTTGTGTATGAGAACAAAAACAATTCAGTTGAGCAGAATACTTATCATTTTGATTCTGCAGAAGATCTCAATGTGAAACAGGAGGCAATAGAGCAAGTTATACGAGAAATTCAGAGAGGATTTCAATCGCTCAAAGGGGAGGTAGCAAATATGCGGAAAGAAAAACAAGATTTTGAGAAAAACAAGGATCAGCTGCAGCAGCAGATGAAAAATGATGTTCATACATTTGATGCGAAAATTAAAGAGATACTCAAACGCCGCAAGCCCGATGCTTCTGCAAAAGATATCGAAGCACAGCTCAAGCAGATCGAGAAAGAGCGAAAAGAAGGAAAATTTTCGGAAGAAAATGCCGACATTCTCAAAGAAACATTTGCTTCACTGATGACCGGGAAGACGATTCGTTCTGATAGTCCGGTTCGAAGTGCAGAGGACTTTGTCCGTAAAATGGCAGAAAAAGAAAAATGGCCGGAAGGAGATTTTCCTCAGCCTTTTCTGGATTCTTGGAAAAAAGAGTGGCCTGGGAAAATAGGGGCTATTGGATTTGGTGCTCTGCTTCTGAATCGTTATATCGATGTTCCCTATAAATGGGGAGCAGGATTGAGTTTTGCGCTGACGGATCCATATCTGAGCCGAGCAACCCGAAAATTCATTCTCGATCCAGGATGGAAAATTGCCTATACGGCTCTGAAGTCAGGATTTGATATGACCGCCGGAGCACTGGATATGATCAATGGTGATATGGAACCGGAAGAAATTATCGGAGGCATTACGAAGCGCATTAATTTTATTGTCAATTGCGAGCTCTTTCCGGAAGGATCTCTGGAACGACAAATACAGGATATTTTTTGGAAAGAAGTCGCGGCCAAAAATAGGATTATCCAAAAAGGAGACAATGAAGCCCTCAAGGAAGTCTATGGTTCCATGATGGATGTTCGGTATGGAGGAAATAAAAAAATCATTCGAGAAAAAAAGACAATTCCTCTCGGAAAAACAATGGGCGATATGCCATCTTCAGAAGTTATTTCTTATGAAAGAGAAAAAGAAATATTAGAAGAAGGCGAAATAAATCTTGCGGTTTCAGAATCTTCCATGCGAGAAGTAATTCGCATGTATTTTCAGGGGGTAAACTCTCTCGACGAACTAACAGATCTGGATCGTGATGGATGGGGGACGATTGCCTTGAGCGAAAAAAATAAGCAAAAAGTATTTGCGTTTCAGTCTGTGGAGGTGGCAGTTCGTTACCTCATGTACCATCCTGATGCCAAGACACAAGATAAATTCCTCGAGATATTCGAGGAGGTCGGAAAAGAAAATGTTGGCAAATTTGACGTAAATCAGGTTCTGACATTGGAGCAAATGCAACAGCTGGATGAATCCGATCAAGAAGAACTGAGCCGTCAGCTCAGAATTCCTTCAGAAATAAAATCTAAAAGACCAGAGCTTTTGGGTGGTCGCAATGGAATAGAGCTCTTGGTGATTGCTTTCATGGGAGCTCGGGTTTTGGGGCAGGTCGTGATGAAAGCCGGAAAGTGGCGCAGTGATATAGCCGAGAAGATTTCTGATATGAAAGAAAAAAAAGAAATGGGAAAAAAAGCGCCTTCTCAGCGCACTTGGGAGAAAAAAAAGGTGGCAAAATTTTTGAAGAAAAATCCATCAAAATCAAATTATAAGGATCTTGTAGAAGCTCTCTACAAAAAAGATAAAATGATTGGGAAAGATGTGACCGGTATTATTATCGGAAAAGAAACCTACGATGAATTGATGAAGGAAGCTCAAGTAAAACAATACGAGCAATTTTTTAAGTTGGCAAAAGCGAGTACTTTTGCCGATAGAGATACGCTCGCAAATGCGCGAGATTCCTTTAAAAAAGAAGTGCTCCAAAAAATGAACCTAGAAAAAGTATTCGAAAGAGATGAAGAGCATTTCAAGCTTTTGGATACTTTTACTGGACTGCGCAATGCTTTCCAGACGAAGAAAAAAGAAAAAGGATCATCTTTTTCTATCGATTATAAATTTGAATTTGATGGCAAAGGCGATGATTTGATTTTGCGTGGACTCAAGAAATCGCGGCTCCCCAAGAGTCTGAGCGAGAAGAGCCTAAAATTCTTTCTTGAAAAAGAAGAAGGAGAAACACCAAAATTCGAACTGTATGTCGATGCAAAAGATCAAAAGGTAAAGCTAAAAGCACGAAATAAAGCCGCAAAAAAATTCCTGAAAGACGACGAAAAGGTCGTCAAAAACATGCGGGAATCACGCAGTGCCTAAACAGATTTTCGGCTGGTTTTGAGTTGATTAAAAAGCGTTTTTCTGGTATAATAAGGAGAACTATCTATGAAATTCTTTCGATTTAAAAATCTTCTTTCTGTCGTGCTCGCTTTTGCGGGAGTGCAGATTGTGGGTGGTTTTTTTGAGACGGTTGCTTTCGCACAGAATAATACGGGAGATGAAGCACTTCAGGGTTTTTCGCAGTTGGTTTCGGTTTTTATCAATATTTTTACCTTCTTGGCACTTCAGATGATGGAGCACGGAGGAAGACTTTTAGGAACAGATTTTCTCACGGGATCTGATCCCATGAGTGCAATTCGTCCTATGTGGACTGTGATTCGTAATATCACGAATATTGCTTTTGTTTTGGTTTTGCTTTTCTTGGCGATGTCGAATCTTTTTTCTTTTGGCGAAGGAAACTGGACGATCAAAGAAAAACTCCCCAAAGTTATTCTGGCATTGATCGCGATAAACTTTTCTCTTTTGGGGTTCAAGGTAGCGATCGATGCGGTAAATGTAGGAACACAGGCAATTCTCTCGATCAGTGATCAGGCGACAGAAGCCCTGCAGATATCCAATATCAAAAAGCTTATCTATGAGCGGAAAGTGGACGAACTTGGTGTAGATTGTGAAGAGGGGGCTCAGTGCATGAGCTTTGCTGATTGGATCAATGATATTATGTGTGATGGGGATAATCCTGAATCGAGTGAATGTATGTGGCGTATTAATCCAAACGCAGCGATAAAAGAAGATCCGACTTCTCAAAACCTCTTTTTGGCATTTGGAGCGCATTTCGGTCAGCTGTATAAACTCCCGTCTTTAGCGGCAAAGGCTAAGTCCGAGGAAGGAAAATTTCTCCATAATTTTTTCTCTGTTGCCAATAATGGACTTTTCTCTGGGATTTTGGCATTGGCGTATGTGATCGCAATCTTCGCGGTTTTTATTGCGCTTATTGCTCGAATGTTGGTTTTATGGGTGGCGATGGCTTTTTCGCCTATTTTGGTCGCGGCTTGGATCATGGGATTTGGAGGCGGGCAATCTGAAATTGGGAAAAGGATCGTGACGAACCTTATCATGCCTCTCAAGATAGCTGCTGCTTTTACGGTAAGTTTTATCATGGTAGCGGGTATGGCAGGAAATGTTGATGGATTTGGGAATCAAACTCCAACTTCTTTTACAGAGATTGGACCCGCCCTTTCGAAATTTGCGACAGGTTCCTATGGGATTCTGTGGCAGATCGTTGTGATTGTTGTTTTCTGGAAGGCCGCTTTCTGGGCGATGGAAGGCAGCGAAGCCGAGACGCTTATCCAAGGAATTCAGAAAGGAACCGAAAAGGTCGGTACCGCTGCTGCTCGTGCAGTAACGATCGATCGTCCGCTTTTCAAAACAGGGGAAAACAAAGATGTGCCGGTTTCTCTCAGCGGTATGGGGGGAGCGCTGGGAAAATGGGCTGATATACAGGGTCAGCAGAGTTCAGAGCAGAATACGAATCTCTGGAAGCATATGAATATTTTAGATGATGAAACGGCAAAACTCACAAAAGACTTTTCAAAATTAAGATCAAATCTGAAAGATGCTAAAACTCCAGGAAAGAGTGCAGAGCACATTTCTAACATAGCAAAAGACTGGAAATATGATGATAAAGGAAAAGAATCCTTTATAAAAGAATTGGAGTATATAAAAAAACATCCTAATGAGTTTGAGGGTTTGAAGGGACAGGAAGAAAAAATAGATAAGATTATAACGGGTCTCGAAAATGGAGAAGATGCTTATTATGATGTTATTGGCACGGCTTTATATGAGATGAGTGGAGAAGTTAAATACAAAGATATTGATTATAAAGCAGAAGTTGAGAAAGACTCTGACAGTAAAGATGTAGCAAAAGGAGAAGGAGAAAAGAGCAAGATCGTACTTGAAGACGAAAAAGAGAATCGAGAAATAAACTTTAGTGCCAGTAAAATGGTGGATATGAAAGTTGTAGCGGATTCAGATATGAATGCGGGTGATTTAGAAGGTTTATTGGAAGAGTCAGGTATTACTGCTGCTGATCTGGAGAAATACGAAGATGATGAGATGGAAGCAGTAGCTGAGAAAATAAAAGATAAATACTGGGACTCTGCTGATAAAAAAGAACTTACTCAAGCATTGAAAAATATTAAGAATGATACAGGATCTTCGGCAACAAATTCAACAATAAATATCTCATTTCCTGAAAAAGATGGAAAGCAACATATTCAATTTGGTACAGGAGAGGGTGCAAAAAAAGTAGAACTAAATAAGAATAATAAAAACGAAATATTAAATTTGCTTAAAGAGAATAAAGAATCTTTTATGGAAGGAGAAAAAGTAAATGAAGATAAATTTATGAATGTATATAATAAAATTGATTCGGTTGATATTTTTACCGATATTGAATCAGCAGATAGAATAAAAAAGAAAATTGGCTTATCTGAATGATTTAAAATACTATTTCATAATATTTTTAATAAAGGGTAAAGCGAAAATGACACCCTGAATATGGCAGGAAGGGCTTATTTATGGTATAATATCCGGACAGATGAAACTGATTTTGAGCCCTTTCCGAGATTTTTCAGACGACTGGCGTCGGGGATATGTTTTTTTGGCTGATAGTCCGGAAAAAGGTACGGCTTCAGAAGGCTCTGAAAAAGCGAAATCACCAGAAGATTCTCCAGAGAAAAAAATAGAAGAAATTCTCAGAAATCCATTGGGATTGTCATTGCGACAGTTGAAGTACATCGAGAAAAACATACAGACACTTCCTGAAGGGAAAAAAGCAGAATTCAAAGCACAGTTTCAGGATAGCGTGGCGGGGTATTTACTCACCCTCAATGCCAAAGAAACAATGGTCATTCCGACGCGCCTGCTCAATGGGATCTACGATTCTCGAATTCTGAGTGGTCTTCTGAGCAATCGACTTCGCAGTGAAATCGGCAGACAGCTCGATACCAATCGTCAGGAGATAAAGGCCCTTCTCAAGCGAAGCAAGCCGGAAGATTGGTCAGATGGAGAAGTTGTCCGAGCGTGTTCCATGTATTCTCAAATCAAAGATAAAGCCGTAAAACCACAAGATATCGACGAGCAAATCTTTCGAAAACTTCGTGATCAATTGCTCCAAAAAGGAATTCCTCTTTTGTATCGATTTGAAGCGCATCATGCTCCTGACCTTATGAAAAAAGGAAAAAAGGAAAATCTAGAGCAAGCCGCAAAAAAGCAGCCTGCTCTGACAACCGATGAGAAAGTCATGCTTCTGGAAATGGGGCGTATTTTTGGCCCACAAGATTGGGGTATTACGTTTCATGAAAACTGGTGGAAAGCTCTTTCGAGCCAAGTCACCAGTGAGCTCTTGGGAGGAAAAGAAGATGATTCAGAAAAAGATTCCAAGGAATCAGAAGAGAAGGCTGAAACGAACGCTTCAAAAAAAGATAATCCCAACTATATTCTGGCATGGGAACTCCTGGATGATTTTATCAACAATGAGGATTCGTGGACAAAATTGAATATAGAAAAAACCGATATTTCGGGATTGGAAAATCTTGCCAAGCGAGCGCGGGCGGCGGAATTTCTCAATTTCGCAGATCGGCAACCACTCTTTCTCAAATCGCACTTGAATGCGCTCAGAGAAATTCAAGAAAAAAAATTAGATTTTCTTGTGGATTCTTTATCGGGCAGTGATTTTTTGGAATCGCTTCAGAATGAAACCGATGAAATAGAAGAATTACGAAACGAAATAGCCAAAAAAGAAGAAGATCGCAAAAAAACCGAAGACTGGGTCAACCGGCATTTGATACACACTTATTTTTCTGAATCGGAAGAAAAACTGTACTCGCAGTATGATTCGCAAAAAGAAGAAATACAGAAAGAAACACAAACCGCAAAAGACGATCTGGCAAAAGCAAAAGGCAAAGAAGAAAAAGAAGAACAGGAAAAAATACTCTCGGACCTGCGTTCACAGCTCAGCGAAGTAGAAAATTCATTTCAATCACTCAAACAAAAACTCGAGAAAAAAAGAGCGAGTCTGGAAATAGAGCAGGATAAGAAAAATATTACTGGAGAAGATACCGACGAATCAATAGGAATATTGACACAGAAAATGCAAACGATTCAAGAGCTCAAAAAAGAAGTAGAAAAAATAGATCGGAAAATAGGGCAGCGATTGAATCGCAATAAAAAATATATTCACTTGGCACGTTTTTGGGAAAATCCCGGAAAATGGGCAGAAGAAATCGAAGAAAACTATTGGAAAGAACTGACCAAAAGATTCGAAGAAGGAAAACTTCGCTCAGCGGATCTCGAAATTCTTTTTGAGAATGAAGAACGATTTGAAGAGCTCAAAAAATCACGAAAAGACCTGGAAAAAATATTTAGTTCTTTCGTGAATGAAAAACTCGAAAAAGCACTCGGAAAAATTCTCGATAAAAAAGATGATAAATATGATGTTTGGCTCCATATTCTGGACGAAGAACTCAATCTGCAGAATATTGTCGGCACGGAATTAGAAAAAAACATACAAGAGACATTTTCTTCTGGGCAAAATACACGAGAAGTGTTCGAAGGCATGCTGTGGAATTCTCGCGATAAAATTTTTGGAAAAGTGAGAGAAGGGCTTCGAGGCTCATTGGGAGAAGAGAAAACAGATCTTCTTTTGCGTCAGTGGGATCGATTGCACAAACGGATTGAAACCTCAGAAGAGGTGGATAATTATGATACTTTTCTGAATCGCGAACAGCAGCGACGCGAAGATGCCTCGGAACTTATTTCTCAGGAAAATGAAACCACAAATGCACTCAGTCGAAAAATATGTGATCTGAGTCTGAGTGAGGTATTGGTGCAGTCTGATATCAGCGGAGAGGAACGAAATGAAGTGCTGAATAAACTCCTTTTGTGGGATAATTTAAAAGATTCAGAGCAAAGAATTGACTCTCGTACGGATTTAAAGACAGAAATAGAACGACTTATTTCAAAGCTCTCTCCAGAGAAACTCCAGTCCTTTTTCCCAGACACAAAAGCTGCCGAGAGCGAAGCACAAAAGACAGAACTTATTGATCAACTCACCGAAAGAGTGTTGCTCGAGCAAACACAATATGTTCGGACACATAACTTTTTAGAGGGTCAGGTGATAAAAGATGAGGAGCGCGGAAATCTTTTTATTCCCGGACGCGAATCTCTCACCCAAGCGTCGGTCGCGACCTATAAAGAGAGACAGGTTATTCAACAGGAATTGGATGATTTTACAAAACAACTATCCGAAATGAAAGAAGGCTATAAAAAACTTCCTTCTCTGCCAGAAAGCCAAATACACGCACAAAAAGTAGAACTCACACAGGATCTGGATCGGCTTTTGGCAAACTGGGATTCTTCCGAGCAAATTATTCGTCGGAATCTTCAGAATATGCACTATGAGTGTCAAAAAATATTTTCGGATCATCCGGACTTTGTCGAAAAATACCTTCAATATCCGCAAAAACTTTTGGGAGAGCAAAATTCTTCCGTTCAGGGGACAATACTGGAGGTTGTTGGTCGAATAAAAGAACAGCGAGACAAAATAAAAGCGAATCAAAAGAGAGAAAACAAAGATGCCGATGAGATGGATATTCTGACCGGCACAGAGGATTTTTTCTGGCAGATTCCAGAGTTAACACAAGCATTTTCAAGTTTGATCGACTTTCAGAATGGCTTTTGGGCGGGAGAATCCCAGAAACACGAATACCAGCTCAAGCAGGTTAATAAAGCGGCTCGATTACAGCAAAAACTGGGATTTTTTGAAGACAAAAAAGAAGGAAAAACAGACTTTATTGATCGATTCCAAAGCGTTCAGACTGATTTTATGGATCATTTTTATCAGTATGAAAAAAGTGTCAGAGAAGTCAGATACGTCGTTCAGGATGATTTAGACAGTTTGAGCCAAGAAGATTTCTTTCAGAAATATGGATTTGAGAAAGATTACATTCGAGGTGTCGTAGAAAGCCATGAAACGAGTGTGGAAGAATTTGAAAAAATATGGAAAACAATGGATCAAAATGCCATAGAAGAGTTATTGGTAAAATACGATGAAGGCGGTGAATCACGAGTCGCAGCCATGCAAGAAATTGCCAAATGGGAAGATACCGATGAAGCCGCAAAGAATGCTCAAAAAATGGCGGCTTCCCTGACAGAGTGGCTACGAGATTACGACAGTAAAAAACAAAGTTGGTGGGATCGTCATTTCCGGAATAGAAATGTTATCGAATTTTCTCTCTATGATATTTATGCAACGGTCAAGAAGGGTATCGAAGCCAATGAAGTGAAATGGAAGCGAAAATCCGATATGGCGGTCGCACATTTAGGAGCCACATTTTTTGGGGAGAATAACTACTTCGGAAAAGAATATCGTCGTTTGGGAGAAGAATCAGAATCTCAGCGTATCAAGGAATTTGAAACTCGATATCATGATAAACCCGGATGGGAAATTCAGAAATGGATGTCGCGTAGTAAAGATCCAGATGAAGTGCGAGCCTGTATTAACCTGCTCAGTGAAAAAGGATTTCTCAAATGGGATGATCCAATGATCTGGCGGGCACTCAATAAACTCCAACGAGCCATTACCTTTGATACTTCTGCGGATCTTCAAATGGGTTCGTATCAGATTCGCAATAAAGTAAAACAAGCGGCCAGTATTGTTTGGTCTCAGGAAGTTTTTGACGAATGGGATCGAAATCTGGATGAACGAGCCAAGAAAGCCGAAGGTGGTTTTGCTCGAGAATTCGAATCATTGGAGCACGACCCGACAGCTCGTACAGAAATTATGGCGAATATGCTTCAGAAATGGAGTCGGGGAGAAACCGACGATGTCGATCCGGCTCGCTACGCTATGTTTATTCGAGAATCATTCCGACTGGGAAAAATGAACGGTCAACCCGATCAGCGTATTTATTTTATGATTATGGGAGTAACCACACGAAACCCTCGGACAGGACAATCGATTCTTTCTCGTGATTTTTTCCAGCGTATGGATGGTGAATTTTTGGCTCGCTTCCCGCACGTAGACTTCTTTGTTGATAAAGCATCGCCAAAATTGAATGGAAGAATAGTGCCAGAAGGAACGCCCAATGCGGAAAAGAGGGGATGGACCTATGATGATTATGTTCAATGGAGTCATGTATTGGGGGATAGCGAAGGAAGTTTTAATCCCACAAAGGGATCAGCAAGTACCAATACTGAGCGATTTTTCTATCACTATATTCATATGTCGGAATTTGCTCGCGATCGTGTTCAGCGAATGCAACGCATGTCCGAGAAAGAAGGAGATCACGAGGATGCATGGGCAAACTTTCTGGAGTGGAAGCCTCGTCAGGTCAGAACGCATTTATCTCGACGATCGGAAGGAAGCGAAAAGAGTTCCCCGGACTGGTGGAGAACTTTCTTGTCAGCATTCCCGACTTATATGAAGTATATGTATGAATATATTCAGCAGGGTGATGCTGAATGGGGGAATAGTAAATTTTGGCAGGATGAGCGCGAAGAAGTCTTGTATCGGATTGGAGAGCGGTTGCAGGTAGGAGTAGAAGCAACTCAAGCGCTTTTGGGAAATTATATCAGCTACGGGGACAGTTCTCGTCCGATGTTTTATGACAAAGATGAGTGGAAGAAAAAAACAACTTCCTATTCGATTTCTCTTATGGAGAGTAAAAGTGAGATCAACTCTTTTTTGCGGTCAGTCTTTCGAGCGGCGGATGATGGATCGTATGAAACATTCAATGAAGTGATCGACCTTCATGGTTCTGAATACGGGAAATCGCATGGGGATATGAAAGATAATGAGGAATGGAAAACAAAAATTGGAGATAAAATAAAAACTCTTTTGACAGCCAAGACAGGAGGAAAATATTTCAATGACACGAGCTACATCTACAAAGGACTTCAGGCCTATATGTCAGAAAAAAACAGGAGTAGCTAAAGAAAGAAGAAAGAGCGGCTTTTTCTTTGATTTTTGGAAAGCAAAAGACCATAATAAACCAGAAAACAAACCCCAACATTTTCTATGTTTTTTGCTTCCCACAAAAAAAAGAAGTTTGCGTGTCTTTTGACGCTGGGATCACTGTTGTCACAAATTTTTGCACCAACGGGATTTGCGTTTCTGGATTTTTTGAGTGAAAAAAATACGGAGTTCGTTCCGGATGTTCAGAATACACGACTGGTTTCTATTTTTGTAGAAGATCGATTATTAGAAGACAAAGAACTCGAAGACAAAATTCATCGATACATTCGTGATGTGCAACAAGCCGTAGAAGGGAAAGCCGTTTTGATTCCGCTTCCTCGAGATGCTTCTCCATTGGATATCGCAGAAGGCAATGCGCATCTTTATTTTTCCGGGCTAGAAGGTGACGGCAGATCACAGCTGGTGGGAACTATTTTTATAGGGGATGTTCCGATTCCTATCGTAGAAAAAAACAACAACCTTTGGCCGACGATATATCCCTATGTCGATTTTGAAAATTCTTCGTACCAGTGGGACATAGGAAAAAATAGATTTATCTACGAAGGCGGCGGAGATGAAAATCCGGAAATCTGGCACGGATTGATTCGTTCGGATTACGGAGAAGGTTTTGGTATTTCAGAGGCCGATCTCTGGGAAGATCAAAAAGAGCAATTATCGGATTATTTTGATTCCAATCATCAGGTTCATACCGGCGAGACTTCATTTGGGAAAAGAGTGTTTTTTCTGGATTTGCCCTACCAAAAAGAAGGGATGAATGATCAGATGCGTGAATATTATGGAAATTACATCTCCCACTTGGAGGACATTCTCTATCTGCGTTTTCACAAACACTGGTTGGCGGATCTCCTGTCTGATTCGGGTATGAATGATTCGATACCTCTGGATATTATGCCAGAAGACGTAGCTCCCTCAAGTTTGCCGGATCTCTCTGAGGATGCGGTAAAAATGCCTGATGTGCAGACAAAAATGCTCATCGAGAAATTTGTCCAGCGTTATTTTGAGGCCTATAAACCCTATCTTTCGCGTCTGCACAGCATGATCGAAAATGCTCAGCGCTGGGATTCGGGAGAGGTGGATACGACAATCTCTTTGGTTTCCCGAAAAGATGAAGCAGCAGGACTTTTTCTCAAAAGTTTTAATGATGCTCTGGAATCAACTCTCAATACCCAGCTTCAGAACAAAAATATAGCAACCGATATTTCGGTTCCGGATACAACAGATCTTATTTTTGCAGAAACGGTCGGTCAGCCGGAAGGAAAACCGCTCTATTGGAATGGTGTGCAACGATCAGGTATAGACGTGCGAGATTGTTCTCTTCTGAGAGGAAGCCCCCGCAGCACCGATGATCCGATGGCGCAAATGGTAGAGGCCAATAGAGCTTATCATTTAGAAACAGCGCAATCCGGATTTTCAGACCCTCTCTGTATTCATCACAGCAAATCACAAGAAGAACGTGATGCGGATCCGTATGCGGGTTGTTGTGCACTCAATCTCGAAACAGACGAAGATTTGGAGTACACCATTAATGGATGCGTGACGACTTCTACTTGGATTGATGAAACGACACATCGAGGTGCCGAGTTGCCAGTTTTTGATCGAGCAGGAACGACTGAAAAAATAAGTGGCAGCCGAGGTGCCTCGGGTTGTTCTTCTATTATTGACAGCACCAACGAAGATCCGGCACGAGCACAACGGTTTGATTCTCTGATGCTTCATCAGGAGCCGACAGCCGAAACGATTGCGGCACAAGTAGAAGCTCTGTCGAGTTTTTCGATGCCGGTCGATGATCCGCGAGGGGTTTCATTCTACGATCATGGCAAGACATTCCGAGAACAGGATTATTTTGATATTTTTGATCTGCGAGATTTCCATGTAGATCTCTCAGACTCTGCTCGTCGAGAACTTTTGCGCCAAGAAATTTTGAGCCGTCTTCAGCAAAATATTCAGACACTCAACACGCTGACTGAAAATGGAAATACTACCAGTAGTGCGCGTTTAGCAGCAGATCAGCCATTGACATGGCCCGGCACACAGTGTGAGCCGCCGGCAGGATATGGTTGCTCCAATGGAAGTGGCGTTCCTATTGACGAATCGAATTGTCGAGAATACACAAAAACAGTCACTGAGCCCGATAGTTTTACGACTCGCATTGACTGGACTGAAGAATGCACCTGGACACAGTGGGGTATGGCAGGAGAGCCACCGCTACCGATTTTATTGGATACGACGACGGAAAATGAAACTATTGTTCGATTTTATGAGACAGGCACAACAATCGACGAAGATGTTTTGACAAAAATTGCCACAGGCTTTGATCTAGAAAAAGTAATCGATAACCTTCTGTGGATTGATAAACCTATTCAAGAAAAAAACAGAATTGTTTTTGAAAAAGCTTTTGGAGATATCAGTACAGCACGAGAATTTTTCTTTGATACTTCTTTCCAAGGCTATGAATTGGTAGAGATTATTGGTCATGATGCCGAATCCAAAACAGTTGACACGAGCGGTTTTGAGATGATTTTCGAACAGGGAGAACCTCCTGCTGAGGATGAGTGGGTACAGACCAAGCGTTCGGCGGATCAATTTTCTCCGGAAAAAAAGAATACGCAGTCTTTTTTGGGAAAAGCATTTGAGGAAACATTTCTTGGTGCATCTGCTCTGGATAATGAGTGCGGTGACATATCGAATTTTCGTGAGAAAATTCTTTGTTATGCGGAGAAAACGACTGCACAATCTGAAGAATCAATTCGTGTTCTTTCTTCGGAAGAGGGGAGCGATCCAATTGTTGTGTCGCCTTTTGAACCACCAAGAGCTTTGGATGAGCTATCCCAAATTACACTGCAGCCGACTGAAATACTGATCTCATCGCAAGAAGTTGATCCGGTCATGGTCACAGCAACACTCCGAAATAAAGCGGGACAGGTCTTGGTTTCTGATTTTGATTCTTCGGTAGAGCTTTTGTCAGAGAGTTCTGATATCGAAAAGTTTTTTGATATTCAGCCTTCTGATTCAGTTTCCCCAACAGCCGGCAAAGCTTCATTTTATTTGGTACCTCGTTCTTCCTCAGTCGGAGGGAAGCTTTCTCTTCAGGCCAGAGTCGGAGAGATTATCTCCGAACCGCTTCCTGTGACGGTCAGTCGATATGCATTGTATGGCTTTGCCAAAAAAAATACGATTTCCGCTGGTGCTGAGGAAGGTGTTGAAATAGCTTTGCATCTGCGAGACGAAGAAGAAAACAGAGTCATTCCAGAGCAGAGTATTCGCCTTTTTTGTCGCTCTTCTTGGGGGCAGTGTGGAGAAGGAAACGAAATGGAATTGATCGATGGCACCGCTCACATTCGTTTTTTTCCGGGTATCAGATCCGGAAAGGCTGATATTACCATTGGTGATGAAGCAGGGAATATAGCCCCTCTCCAGATCGAATTGGAAATAACTCCCGCCCAGCCTACCCAATTACTCTTTGAGCAGGACAGTTCATTTTTGCTTCCGGGGAGCGATTTTTTGCCGATTTCGGTTTTTCTCGCGGATCAATATGACAACCAAATCCCCAATATTCCTTTTGAAGTTATCTGGGAAGGGGAGCACATTGAATTCAAAAAAGAAAATCCGACTTCTTCTTCGGATGAGGGAGTGGCGACGGTATTTCTTCGTCCAGCAGAAGAGGCTTCGGAGGTTTCGGTGAGAGCATCTGGAAGTGTACAGCAAAATGAAGAAGAAAATACGATTATTGCCGAAAAAACATTTTCGATTGTTCGTGAAGGAGTTTTGCGCACAGAAATATCAGATACAGAACTCATTGCGGGGAGTGACGATATTATCACCGTTCTTTTACGCGCAGAGACTTCCGAAGGGGAGCGGATTGCTGGAAACTTTGAAGTCGGAATTATCAATATCCCAGGAGGGATTGGTCTTGCTCCTCCGACAGTTTTGCTGCAAGACGGATTGGGAAAATTTGAAATTACGGCTGGAACGAGAGCTGGAAAAGCAGAATTTCAATTGGTAGCGCCTGGATTTAGAGCCGAACCTTTTTCGATTGATATTTTGCCCTCGGAGGCCGAGAAAGTATTTTTCTCTGTAGATCAAAAGACGCTAAATCTCGACAGCAATGACTATGCGCAATTAGAAGTGAGCATTGTGGATCAGTACGGCAATATCGTCTTTGATTTTTCAGAGAAAGTAACACTCTTGATGAATCAACCGGACATTCTCCAAAATGAAGAAATAGAAATGCTGCGAGAAATGGGAGTCATTGGAGAAGTCGGAGAAGAGCAGTGGTATCTTCAAAACCAAGCCCAGACCCAACGAGCTCAGACGAGCTCTTCTCCTGATATTTCCATCAAAGATGGGCAAGCACTTCAATTTGTAGAAGAAGGACAGAAAACGATCAAAATTGAACCTGGTAGTACGGCTTCGGATATATACATGACGAGTGAAACCGAATCACTGACCCCCGATGCGACCAGTCTTTCTGTGACTCAATATCTGACGGTTAATGATATCCGAGCATTAAAACCTCATTCTTTATTGACACTTTTGCTTGGCTTTGACAGTGGGAATCTAGAAGACGGTCAAAACGAAGGAAATGCCTGGCTTTTTACGGGAAACTCTCAGGCTGTTGGCACGCTTATCGTTCCACCTCTTCCATCCAAGCGACATGGGTTTTTGAGTGCGGGGGGAGAAATTTCTTCGACTATGACAGCGCAGCTGAGATTCGATCGGTTTCCGCGATTTGAAATTTTTACATCTGATGAGCAGGTTCTCGCAGATGTGAGAATGCGTTTCCTTTCGACCCCAGATTTTCAGATCACTTCCGAACAAAATATTGAGACTCCGGGTATTTATTTTATCCCTGTAGAAAAAGATATTGATTTTTATATTCGAGACGGGATTCTTATGCAGGATCAAGAAAAACTTTTTCTGGTTTCCGAATCAGGAGGTTTTTTCCCATATACAGGTGATATAACGTTCACGAATATTGAGGGCAGTATCCTTCGCTGGGAAGTTCAACAAAAAGATCAGACACTGGGAACACTTGTGATCATTCCCGATCAGGAGCGAGTCAAGGTTCTTTCCAGCTTTGATGCTTTTTCAGAGCGTACTGACAGCGGATTTTTTCTCACCAAGTTGTGGACAGAAGCGCACGTTCAGTATGGTTTGACAGGTCACACCAGCAATGACCCCAAAGGAGTTTTCTTTGTAGATCCAGATGATACGGAAAGTCTTGATCGACGACTGGGATCAGCACAGTCTTCCGTAGAAGATGTGGACACGCGAGAAGAAGATATTGTCTGGACGGAAGGCTGGAAGCCAGCCAGCTTTCTGGCGGCCGGAAATTCTATTGGTCGATCAACACAGTGGGATTCGAGTGATGCTTTTGTATTGCTCGGCGATCCGACACTTCCTCTGGCTTCCGAAAATCCACGATCTGGCTTAGGGCTTACTGATGACATTGGGACGCAGCTGTGGAAGAGTTCGGAAGGAGTACTCGAAAAAATTCTCACGACAGACATTAATGGAGACGGAGAAGAAGATATCTTGAATCTCGTCGGACAAAAATTATTCGCACTCTATCAAGACGACAGTCAGACCGATAACTTTCGAGATATAGGGGCAATACTTCGTTTTTCGGATGGAGCCGAAGCGCTTATTGCTTTTGATAACGATCGAGATGGATTTGGAGATCTGCTGCAGCTCAATGCTGAGTATCAAGAAGTTCTGCACAAAAATACGTATGGGACGTATACCCGAGAAGATATCGATCTGCGGATGGAGAAAAAAATTATAGAAATTCAATCCGCCCACCTCAATACTGATGTCTATACGGATCTCGTAGTCCTAGACGAAGATAATTGTCTGCATAAAATTCTCGGTGTGCAGGACGGTTTTGGTATTCCAGAAGAAATATATTGCTTTTCCCCGACATTTGAGCCGCTTTCAGAATCTTACTCTCCGGCGGAAAACCAAGATGAAGTATCACGTTATTTTGATGCGGAAAAATATAGTTTCCTCCCAGAAGTACTGATTTCGGCCGATAATATTGTTACGAAAAATATCGACGATCGATTTTTGGAAGAGAAGTGTTCGGCGGAGAATGCAGATCACTCATTTATTGCCGCCAGCAAAAACACCCAAGCTAATGTTTTGTTTCATATGGAAAGCGATGAAGGAAAACTCATTCCCGGAAGTATTTTGGATATTCGCTTGGAAGTGACTCCGACAGAAGAACTTACCAATTTCGAAGCAGTCTTGCCTCCTTTTGCGGGACTGCATTTTCGAGAAGGAACGCTGACCTGTGATGACTGTGAAAATTCCCCCCGAGAGTCACAGGCTACCTGTGAAGGGGATATTCTTATTACCGGCGGGGTCAATCTTCCTGCCGAGCAAAAATCAATCTTTCGGTGGGAGTTGGAAGTAGGAGAGTTGCCCGAAGTAGAATATTTTGTAGATGATTACTTTGATGGCGATGATTTGGACGATATTTTGATTCCTTGGAAAGATGGGGATGATGAATATCTGGTTCAGATGTCGGGAGGAGGAGAAGCGCCTCATCAGCCTCAATTTATTTCTCTGTCGGAGACCGATATTCCGGAGCTGGATGATTTTACGGGGGATATGAGTGGTTCTGATCTGGCGAATTCATTGCTCTCGCCTTTGAAATCAGATTCAGATGGAGACGGGTATCCGGATATGTATGAAAGTCCAGCGACCGAAGACGACATGAGTGGGGGATTGGCGGCTTTGGCAGTGATGATTCAGAGTGCACAGTGTGGAGGATGTGGACTGCCTATTATTTCCAAAACATTTCTCGCTCCTGGGGCTGATACTATTTATTCGCCTCCGATCGCAATTCCAGGAGGATTTGATCTGGGATTTCCAGTGTTAGCTTTTCCGACCACACTCTACACACCAGCAGGGGTGCCGATTCCTTTCCTGTGGCCGGGATCCCCTCTGGGAAAGCAATACCCCGAAGGACCGTTTTTCTCCTTTTTCCGTATGTACGTGATGCCCACGACGACCGGACAGGTAGGACTAGGAATGTGTCTGGGGCCTTTCGCATCGGCGATTGTGCCGCCGGTTTTCCTGCCAAATTGTTTTGTCATGGTTCCGTCTGTTTTGGGGGCACTCGGCATGTGCCCAGCGCCTTCTAACTCGGGAGTAAATGGTATGAATTTGGGTTCGAATAATTCGGCTTCTTTTGTGCCCAAAGTTGATTTTGAAATTACGAATCAACAAATCCAGTCTGCAGACATTGTTACTACTTGGCTCAATAAGCAGTACCAAGCACTTCAGCAAATAAAAATGCCAACTGTGAGTGTTCAGCTCCCAGATTTCTCGAGTGATGAATCGAGCGCTGATTCTTCGGAAAAAGATGCTTTTGAAGCGATCAGTGGGTCTCCTTTTGTGAATGTGAAGCGCGAAAAAGTGACGATTTCCTATCCCTTTATTGGGGCAGAAACACTCGAAAAAATCAAAAAAGATTATCAGGATTGGCGACAACGACTGAATACTTGGAAAAAAGAATCGATCCAAACGATAGAAAATTATGAGGGCTCGATCGCAATTCGACAGGGGGCTTTGGATTTTGTCGCTGATGCAGAGGATATGGCTCAACGAGTTGAGAAAAATATTAATACCATTGAGTCCTATCAAAAATCCGTCGAATCGCTGAAAGCCCTTCCCACCAAAGTTTCACGAGCCGTCAGTAGTCTGCAAAAAAATACAGAAGTGATGAGTGATTACGTATCCAATTGGGCTGAGTCTACCGAAAAAGCGCTCGAGGATTGGTCTCGATTTCGAGTGCAGTATGCTATGATGCTCGAATCGTGGGAATCGATCCCGCAGATTTTTCAAGGCTTTACGCAAAATTGCCCCAGCTGTTCGGTCGATCGGGGAACCATGCACGAATGGCTGCTCAGGATTTTCTTGAGTGGGGTCGATTTTCCAGTACTTCAACCGCCTAAGCTTCCTGATATAAATCTGGATTTTTCAGGCCTCACTTTTGGGAATGAGGTTATTATTCCGGATCTAACATTTGAGCCAGTGGAACTGGATATTTTCTCGATTCCGAATATTCCTGCACCGCTGGATCTGCCGCCTGCTGATGCATCGGCTCGTGGGCCGGATGTTGGAATTCGATTTGGACCTTTGCCTCAAATTCCACTCTTGCCGCCCATGCAGATGATGGATATTGATATTCAATTGCCGACGCTCTCATTGCCGCCGTTGCCGACAATTCCGGGCCCGCCTTCTGTCCCCAATATCTTGGCACCGATTGAAGTGGCAGTACAGATTCCAAAAGCCTTTCTCAATCTGACGTGCTTACTGGTTATGGGTATTGCTCCGGTGCCCGAATGGCATCTCAAGGCCTATGTATCTCAGCTGACGAATCGTACGACACTCTTTGATTTGGATTTCTCTGTGGGAGCCTTGTCACCTGCGACACCATCGATTTCCTCGCCCGGAGCGGAAGATATCAATGTAACAGTAGAACAGAATTTTCAATCGACACTGAAAGCCTTTCAAAAAGTGAAAGACCTAGAACGTATTTCTCGGGAGACTCTTCAGAATATCAGCAATACCCAGAAAAAGCCGGTCATGAAAAGTTCTCAAGAGATCACTCCTCTCGTTTATTCTCGTCCCAAAACAAAGACGGTTGCTATTGATTTTGAAAAGCGTTTTGCGAATGCATCGCTGACGGATGAAGAAAAAGAACTCTTTGATCGGCAGAAAAAATCATTTCAAGCATTGGCTGATCATGTGAAAGATTTGGATTCTTTCACGGCTTCAGAAGCACTCATTGCTCGAGATATTCTCGCTTCACTCCAACCCAGCCGTCCGTCTTTTGTGTCCTCAATACTTTCTGCCGCGCTCCCGCGATGGCTGACCTCGACCATTGACGTGGGAGCAATACCGACTGATTTACCAGAGGATTTTGATTTGGACGCATTTGAAGCTTCACAGGAAAAAACACAGGAAGAACCGGGTATTTACTATGTTGACGCGGCGAACAACGTGGTCGAAAAAGTCACAGAATTCCCGATGTCGGGTGTATATGCATATTGGTTTGCGGATCTGAATAACGATGACGAGGAAGAAATTCTGTACAGTTTTGATGATGAGCTTTACCTCAAATATAGAGTTCCGCGCGAACTAAATGCGGACGAATTGGAAGAGAATTATGAAGATCGATACGACGAAGAATACGAAGACCGGTTCACTCATTTTTATGAATGGGAATACGAAGAATTCATTCAGAAATATCGACCCGCAAAGAATTGGGAAGCGCGTACCCAAATAGAAGGATTTTCTGCCGAATTTGAACGCATGTGGGAGGATGTGTGGTATTTTGAATGGATTGTGAGTGAGCGGCCGGACGCGGTCTTTGAATTCGAAGAAGATGCCAAAGATCGTATATCAGCGCTTTGGCATCGACACGCTTTTTTGATTCGTCCGCCCGTGAAGCACTACGAAATCCGTCCTATGAGCACTCGGGTCACAAAAATAGAAGGCAGTCCCGTTTTATACGCTTCGCCTTCCGAACCTATCGAGAAACTTCCGCAATCTGATTGCGATGATCCAAAAGCGGAGAAACCCTTCTTCGCGACCGAATCAATTCTCGTGGGATTAAAGAATAACTCACGCATGGAAGTGCGCGTGCCACCCCGTGAAGGACAGCAGGAGGAGTACCGAGAGATTGTCTTGCACGAAGGAGAAGAGACAATGGTGGAGTATGCCGAAGTTTGTCTGACACGGGGAGAAGTGGAACATATCGCGACCGATGAGGTACAAAAAATTAAACCTCGTCGCAACTTGTACCTGCCGCCGGGAGCACGATTTGAGCTCGGCAACAATGATCGGGTGACGCTAGATCTTTTCGACGGGACGGAAGTTCTCATCTCGGGAAACGAAACCTATGAAATCCAGTATTTCGAATCATCTCAGCAGTTGATCGACACTCTCCAAGATTTGCCGGTCGGCAATCATTACGGATTTTTTCAGGCCTTCAGACCAGACGGAAAAAGCTACTTCATTCCAAAATTTCTCCACGATCCACAGGGCGCGGATGATACCAATCCACCGGAAATAAGTGTGGTTGGTGGTACGGAAGTGGAGGCGAATCTTTTTCAACCGATTTCTATTGATGCGAGTCAGACGACAGATGCCCAACCACTCGCAAAAGTCTGGTGGGATTTGCATCCGGACAAAGATTCCGACGGGGATGGAGACCCGCTCAATGATGAAGATTTTTCTCCGGAGGTGGAGACGCCTCGAGATCTCTTAAAAGTTCAGCTGCCGGCCTACGAAAGTGAAGGGAGTTTTGGCGTGGTTCTCAATGTTGAAGACGAATCAGGAAATGTCGCCACACAGGAGATACAACTCAAGGTTTCGCCTCCCCAGATTTCACTTCTTGAAGCCTCTGTGCGGTCGGGGAAAGTTATCGGTCGAATTGAAAATGGAATCAAGGACATGCCGGTGTATATTTTGCGCACGAGGACAGGGCAGTCGGAAGTGTCATTGCGATCAGAACCTATTTTGACCCAAGAAGAAGGAAATTTTTCTCTGGAAGATATGAGCACCGAAAGTGGTCTGGAAATTTTAGATTCTGAAGATAAGGTGGTGGCGGAGATTCTCCCGACCGGTCGACCGGTGATAGAAGACGAGAATATTGGTTTTGAAGTGCAGGCGGCAACGACACAGCACCCCTTTCGGATTCGATTGCGTGATGCAAGCAACCAAACACTCGGGTATATTTCTTTTGTGAGTCAGCCGGTAAAAGTTCAGATTCTCGAAAAAAATGATACTCCTCCCGAAGAAGGAATCTTCGTTCGTGATCTGAATGCCGAGGATGCATATTCTTTTTATCCCTTGTCTTTCGGCGATCCGCTCAATGAAGAAGGAGTGGCGCTGGTCGACACGGATTTAGATCAAACTCTGGGAGTGCTCGATCCGAGAGGAGATTTTCAGGTGTTGGGAAATTCGGACCTCCGCTTCACAATCCGTCGGGCGATTTCAGAGGATGATCCGGTGGTTTTTGAGATTCGGGTGAAGGATGAAGTGATCGGTGAGTTCGGAATTCGATTCCCAGAAGGCCAAAAGCCAAAAGTAGAGATTGAGTAATCAATGATCAATTATGAATCTTCAATTATCAATTATCAATTATCAATCTTTAACCTTTCGTTTTCAGTCCAAAAGAATTTATTTGTAGGGAACAGCCATGGCTGTTCCTTCAGAAAATATATTCAGTAAAAAGGAGAGAAAGACATCCTTGATTTTTCGCTTATTCTGTGGTATAATGAGGAGATAATCCTCCTCTATGACACACCAAGATACCGTTTCGGAATACTTACAGCAGGCGGAAACCCTGAAGAAAAAAGGAGACTTCGAAAAATCTATTCAAGCTCTGCACAAGCTTATCACTGCTGAGCCAAATTGCAGTGAGGCATACGAAGAACTTGGGGATAATTATCTCTCACTTCGTGAACTGGACAAGGCCGAAAAAGCACTTTTGGAAGGACTCAAAATCAACCCTCGATCTGCCAACGGACGATACCTACTGGGGTTTTTATATTCTGTCCAGCAAAGATGGGACTCCTCTGTGGAACAGTTGATCCGAGCCAATGAATTCATGCCCAACCACGCAGAGATTCTGAGGTGCCTGGGGTGGTCCATGTACAATCACACCCGAAAAGCCCAAGGATTATCGGTCTTAGAAAGATCACTCAATCTCGCGCCATCGGATCAAAATATTCTCTGCGATCTGGGAGTGTGCTATATGAATGCGGGCGACTTTGATCGGGCGGAAAAGACTTTCAAACAGGTCATTGAAATCAATCCTGATTCTGATCAGGCCGTCGAATGTTGCCAGTTTCTCAAAATGATTCAGACCCGGCATCTGGTCTAATTGTTGTTTTGACTACGGAGGATGTTTGCAGAAATTTTCTCGCTCGTTAGAATGCGGGTGATTTCTTAATATTTCAACTTTATGGCAGATACAGTTACCAAATCCGATTTCGAGGAAAAAGTCCTCAAGTCTTCAGACGTTGTTCTTGTAGATTTTTTCGCTCCCTGGTGTGGTCCATGTCAGGCTTTGGCTCCAGTTATTGACGAACTGAGCAAAGAGCTCGACAACGCCAAGGTTTACAAAGTAAATGTGGATGATGACGGAGAACTCGCCTCTGAATACGGCGTCATGTCTATTCCCGCTCTGAAAGTTTTCAAGGGCGGAGAAGTAGTCGATGAAGCCGTTGGCGTTCAGGAAAAAGACGATCTAAAATCGCTGATAGAAAAGCATCAGTAGAAATTTTTATATATAGTTAAAGACCGGTCTCTTCCTTGAGACCGGTCTTTTTTTATCGAATGATCTATGCCTGGTCTTTTTTTCGTCGATAATGATGGACGATCCAGAGTCCTAATCCAACAATGAGGAATGCTACGCCGTCTACCATTTGTTCTTGCTGTTGACGTCGGTATCGGGCTTTCTCGTATTTTTCTTTTGTCTGAATGCACTCTTCAATTTCTTCGGGTGTTTTTTCTTGTTGTTCGGGTTCAGATCCTTCCATGCGGGGAACATATTTAGGCATAGTGCATTGCTCTTCCGCATTGAAGTACGAACTGGACTCAAAATGAAAGACATACAGTTTCATAGAACTGTTGAGGAACATAACCCCACCGATGGCGGTGAGTACAATCCCGACAATGGTTCCACCAACATTGACGAGATCCCGAAGCCAAGAGAATTTCTTTTCCATGGAGATATCTGATTTAGATAACTGTACTATAATGGCAATGATCAATCCGATCAATGCGATTCCGGCGAGAACAATAAAAATAACGACCATACCGGTTCCCTGAAAAAGCATTATTCTGAGATTGACACTTTAATACCAGGTCCCATTGTAGAGGTCACAGTGACGGATTTGATGTAGACGCCTTTGACACCTGTAGGGCGGATATCCTGAATGGCTTTGATCATGGCTTCCAAATTTTCAATGAGTTTTTTTTCGTCAAAACTCAGTTTCCCAAAAATTGTGTGTACTAAGCCATTTTTGTCGTTTCGGAATTCTAGTCGTCCAGCGGCCAGTTCTGACACAGTCTTTTCGACGTCTTCGGTTACGGTTCCTGCTTTGGGATTGGGCATAAGTCCTTTGGGGCCGAGAATTCGAGCAATTTTTGCGAGCTCTTTCATCATGGGAGGAGTGGCGACCGCCACATCAAAGTCCAGCCATCCACCGCTAACTTTTTGAATCAGATCATCGCCTCCGGCCTCAATGGCACCAGCACTTTTGGCAGCTTTAACTTTGTCATCACCACAAAAGACCGCAACACGAACTTTTTTTCCGGTTCCGTGCGGCAGAGAAACAGTCGATCGAACCTGCTGATCGGCGTGTTTGGGATTAATTCCCAGATTAAAATGAACCTCAGCGGTAGGATCAAATTTTACCGTTGAAGTTTTCTTCATCAGCTTGATGGCTTCAGAAGGAGAATAAAGCTTGCCTTCTTCGAGTTTCTCGTAGGCAGCGCGAAGCGATTTCGATTTTTTCATAAGAAGAGGATTAAGTGGTAAATAGCGTCCCCGAGCTAAGTCGAGGGACTCCCACGGAAAGGGGACTTATTTAATCTCGG
This sequence comes from Candidatus Altimarinota bacterium, assembly GCA_021734395.1. Classification (GTDB taxonomy): domain Bacteria; phylum Patescibacteriota; class Gracilibacteria; order UBA4473; family UBA4473; genus JAIPGI01. The sequence goes on along the minus strand of JAIPJB010000003.1, from coordinate 36,494 downwards.
GATCCAGCCCCATACGTTTGGCTGTCCCGGCAATGATCTTGACTGCCGCATCCATATCATGGGCATTGAGATCTTGCATTTTTTGCTTGGCAACATTTTCGAGTTGCTGTCGTGTAATTTTTCCAATTTTTTCTGTATTGGGTTTCCCTGATCCTTTCGCAATACCGAGTTCTTTTTTGATCAAGACAGATGCCGGAGGACTTTTGAGTTCCAATTCGAAACTTTTGTCTTCAAAGACATAACAGATGACAGGAATCGTGAGTCCTTCTGCTTTTTGGTCAGCGGTTTTTTCGTTGAATTCGCTACAAAAGGCTTGAATATTAACTCCGTGCTGACCGAGAACCGGTCCCACGGGTGGAGCAGGCGTAGCGGCTCCAGCAGGAAGCTGGATTTTGAATTTTGAGGCAAATTTTTTCTTAGGAGGCATGTTTTAATGAATAATGAACAATGAGGAATGAATAATTTAAAAAGGGGTTAGATTTTCTTCGAGACCTGAGAGAAGTCAAGCTCTACTGGTGTTTCTCGATCAAAAATGGAGACCATGACCGTTACTTTCCCTTTGGGGCGATTGATTTCCGAAACCAATCCTTCGTAGTTGGAGAAAGGACCTTCTTTGATAGCGACCAAATCACCAACGTTGAGTTTGATTTCGGTCGTGGGTTCGGAGGCGCCCATGCGGCGTTTAATAACACCAAATTCTTCTGGCAGAATTGGCACTGGAATATTCCCAGATCCGACAAAGCCAGTCACATTTTGAGTATTTCGAACCACAAACCAAGAAGCATCCGTCACGATCATTTCTACCAGCACATATCCGGGGAAAAGATTTTTTTCAACGACTTCTTGTTTTCCTTTTTTTACCACCACCACTTTTTCTTTGGGAACGACTATATCAAAAATATATTCCTGCATGCCCATGGATTCAATACGCTGTTCGAGCGCTTTTTTGACCGCATCTTCATACCCAGAATAGGTATGAATGGCATACCAGTGTCGTCCGAAAGAAGGATCTTGCTTGGGCATGGTTTAGGTATTGAGCAGAAAGAGAACCCCCTGATTGAAAATGTAGTCAAGAACTCCGAGGAAGAGTCCAACCAAGAGCATAATTACTAAAACAATAATCATAGAATGAACGGCTTGTCGGCGTGTAGGCCAAGTGACATTATGCAGTTCGGAAACGCGTTCACGAATGAATTTTTTGAGCATATTCAAAAACTACCCGCGCCATTGTGGGGATTTTGGGTGTTTTGTCAAAAGAATTTAGGAGACTTTCTTTCATTGATTTTTTCGCTTTTTTCTCCTACATTTCTTACCACACACAAAAATCCATGAAAAAATACGTTGTCGTCCTTTTGGGAATGGTTTTGTTGCTGGGCGGGTGTGAAAAAAAAAGCCCTCAAGAAATAAATTCTTCTGGTTCTCAAGAACTGAAAATCTGGACGGCTGACAACAAAGATTTTTTCGAAGCTCTGGGGCGAGAATTTTCCAGCGCTTTAGAGCAGCCGATTGAAATTCAAGTGACAGTTTTTGAAAGTGATGCATTTCTCCAAAAATCACTTCTTCATGCGTTGGCAGAGAATAAGGGGCCAGATATTGTTTTTACCGATCACGATTGGCTTTTTCACAATCGATCAAAATTAATTCCTCTTTCCAATGACGAAGCACTCTCGGCGGAGAAGTATCGACAAATTTTTATAGAGCCAGCACAGAATGTTTTTGTGCAGGACGGGAATATTTGGGGGGTTCCGTTGAGTTTGGAAATGCTCGCTCTTTTTTCCAATGAAACAGCGCTCGTCGAGAAAGTAGATCGCGAAGGAGAGCCTCCTCAAACATGGGAAGAGTTTCAATCGGTCGTATCTGCTTTGAGCCAATCAGACAATTCTCTGGATAGATTTGCTTTTTCGGGAGCGGCCTTGGGTCGGATGGACAATGTTTTTTGGAGCGGAGAAGTATTTGAAAATCTGCTCTTACAAATGACCGAAAGAATTTTTTCTCCAGACGGGAAAACAGTTGCTCTTGCTGACCAGACAGGAGTTACTGCAGACGGAAAAAAAGTAAATTTTGCACTGAGTGCTCTTCGTTTTTTTGTGAGTTTTGCGCGTTCTTCACATTCCAACTTTTCTTGGAATGAACTTTTGGCGGGCGCAGAATCCGAGCACAAAAACTTCGAAACATTTGTTCGTGGTGAAACGGCAATGGTATTTGGGAAAACGGATGATTATTTTCGCTTACGGGATTTGATTCGAGCGTATTCTTCTCAGGAAAAAGCATCGATTTCAGAAGCCGAGATTCGCATCAGCCCTTTTCCGCAGTTTGAATCTGACGAAAACAAAAAAAAGATTTTAGCCTGGATGCACGCGCTAGGGGTGGTACGCTCCAGTCCTCGATCGGATCTGGCCTGGCAATTTTTAAAATTTGCCACTTCACGAGAGAACCTTTTGGGCTTTGCCAATACGACACTCGTATTACCGGCTCATCGGGAATTGATTCTGGAAATGCAGGGTGATCCGGTTTTTGGTCCTTTCGCGCGGCAAGCTGCATTGGTGGTGGTTCCTTTGTATCCAGTACCGCGTTCGAATCTGTATACTCTTTTTTCAGAATCGATTTCTCGTTTTCATGAAAAAAATCAGGGAATAGAAGAAGTTTTGGAATTTTTGCAGTCCTCTTTGGAAGAAGAATTATCTCAACAAAGAAGACTCAATACTATTCTTTCTCCTGCTTCTCCATGAAAATACATCTTCGTTTAGCTGATCAGCCCCAAAAATCTTTTTTTCGCATACTCGAGTCGATGGGGTTCGGGATATTTTTATTGACGTTTTGGATGAGTGGAGGATTCTTTTTGGGGGGAAATCCAGTTTTTTTAGGCCCTTATTTTCCATCTTTAGAAATCGTATTTCCATGGTGTGGTATTGGAATACTTCTGCTTTTTTTCGGAAAGTTTTTTTCGGGGAACCTGAGAGCCTTGGGACGGAAAGAAGTTTTATTTGTGTTGCTCTTTCTCGGGTTTTCTGCTCTGTCAGCTTTGTTTTCTCTTGATTCGCAAAGCTCTGTTTTGTATCTCATTTTATGGACGGTTGGTTTTTTGGCGTTGGGATTTGATGATGCCTTTTTACTGAGAGGAAGACGGAATCGTATTTTGCTGTTGATCAGTATTCTTTTGGGTTTTGCATTTCTGCATGCATTTCCTTCCTGGTCTATTTCTTCTGATGTTTTGAGTTTTGGGGCGTTTTTGGGGATTGTTTTTGCGTACTTGGAATCCTCTTTTCGAGAACGGATTTTACTGATTTGTCTCTACGGATTTATCCTGGCTCAAACAGGATCTTTTTTCTTGCTGCTTTTCGCGATAGGACTTCTGCTTTTTGCGAAATTTTGGATTCCCTTTTATCGGACGAGTATTCACAAAAAAGAAATTCTTTTGCCACTTTTCTGGTTTCTGGTTCTTTTGGGCTGGGGAATAGTCTCAGGATGGTTTGAGATATCATTTCATTGGGGATGGATTTCTGGGGTTTGGGATACTTTTACACACGCTTTTTTTGGTATAGGAGAAGGACAATATGTACGAGCTCTCCAAGAATTATCTCCGGTGATACTCACTCCCGATCAGTTTCAACTCCCGACCAGCGGATTTCTCTTAACCCTTATAGAAAAAGGAATCGGAGGGTTTCTTTTCTTGTTGGCGTTGCTGAGTGTCCGAAGTATTTTACAACGACAGGTACCGATTATTTTGCCGATATTGATCGGTATGTTTCTGGTCTTTACTCCAGATCTTATCACCGCTGAAAATGGCATTTTGACCATGTTGGTCTTTGCTTTTGTGACAGAGGAAAAGTCTGGACGTTTTTCTAATCAGATATAGTCGGCAAGTAAATCCGGATTTCCACGGAGAATATCGGTGATCGGCATTTCTTTTTTCCCAGGAATTTGCGCTTTGTAAAGAAAAAGAGTGGTATTTTGAGCACAGGGAAGGGGAATGCTTTTTCCGTCTTTTTGGAGCACCAGATCGACGACGGTCAGTTTTAGATTTCCTTTTTTTGTTGAGAGAAAAATTCCTGGAAAGATATCAAATGCTCGGTATTTTCGAAAAATTTGCTCAGCGGTTTCTTTCTGCGGAAAAATTTCACCATCGGCTTTAGAAAACTTGGTGCAGAAGGTCGCCTTTGATTCGTCCTGCTTTTGGGGAAGGAGAGTCCCAGCAAAATATTGTTTGAGGAATACAGGCATTATCTCTGCTGTTTTGTGGGCGAAGGAATCAAAAACATCGGATGTTTTCTGGTTTTGGAGAGAATATTCTTCTTGTCGAAGAATAGGTCCAGCATCGAGTGAGGGCACTATGCGTTGGAATGTAATTCCTGAGGTTTTGTCTCCTGCAAGAATTGCCGACTGTACGGGAGAAGCGCCGCGATATCTGGGCAACAGGGAGAAGTGGACATTGATACAAGGAATTTCAATGACGATTTCTGTCGGAAAAATCATGCCGAAGGCAATAACGATTGCTGCATCACATTCTGTTTTTTGAACGAAATCAATCAGAGCTTTTTGATTGGGTATTTCTTGTACCGGCAAGCTCATGTTCTGTGCTGCTTGTTTGACGGGACAGGATTGAACAATTTGTTTTCTTCCGACAGGCTTATCGGGGGGAACGCCCACACCGACGATTTCATAATTTTTTAGTCCGGCAATTTTTTCCAATGCAGGAACTGCAATCTGCGGTGTGCCGAAGAAAAGGATTTTTTTCATTCTTCTTTTTTGTCATCTTCGGGCTTGACGCGAGGATCCAGAATCAAGCATATTTTGAGAGTCTTGGATTCTCGCCTACGCGAGAATGACAAAATGTTATAGAATTCTTACGATGAAAATCGTATCTGAAATTCTCGAGAAAGTCGAACAAGCTGGGAGTCGGGTGGTGGTCGTGACCAAATACTTTGACGAGAAAAAGACACACGATATTCTTCGACAAGCAGAGAATCATCCGGCTTTTTGGGCACTGGGAGAAAATAGGATCAAAGATATCAAAACAAAAAAATTACCCCGAGAAAAAACACATTTTATCGGAAATCTGCAGTCGCGTGATCTGGAGCAAATTGTTCAATGTTGTAGCGTTCTTCATTCGCTTTGTTCGGTGAAGCATGCTGAAATATTGAACAAAAAAAGTGTTCAAGAGAAAATATCGGTTTTTCTCCAGATCAATATTTCCCGAGAGAAGCAAAAAAAGGGCCTCCTTCCAAAAGATATTGCAGAGTTTCTTTCTCAGATTGCTACCCTTAAAAATTTAGAGATTCTTGGATTTTCTGCTATTGGGTTGGGGGAGTTTACCGAATCACAAAAACGCGAAGAATTTCGCGAGCTCAAACGGCTTCGTGATCAGTTTCTGCCAGGGAAAATTCTTTCAGCCGGAACATCTCGAGATTACCATATAGCTCTGGAAGAGGGGATTGAAGTCGTGCGGATCGGACAGGCTTTTTTTGACCAATCCTGAATTCTCATTACAATAATCGCGCATGGCATCTCGTCGTCGCAAAACCAGCTTCCAATCCGTGGCGATTTATACACACAATAAGCCCGCCAAAGAAAAAGAAGAAACCAAGTTCCTCGAAGAGTTACTGGTTTTTTTTGAATCTCAGGGAGTAGAAACAGTTCACGGTGATGTCCGGACGGTCTCTCTGCTCAAAAATAAAATTCATCTGATCGATGATGAACAGAGTTATGATTTAAAAATTGGTATTGGTGGAGACGGAACGTTGCTCAAAATGATGCGCACACTGCAGAAAAAAGATGGATATCTTTTGGGCATTAATTTTGGCTCGTTGGGATTTCTGTCTGAACTTCGTCCCAGAAAAGCACTAGAAGACATGAAGAGAGTTTTTGAAGGTGATTTTCATGTGGATGAACGGATGCTTTTGAAAGCTTTTGTGTGGAGGAAGGATGATCGTGGACGAAAAGAAAAAATATTTCGTGCCTATGCGCTGAATGAAATTGTACTGGGGCATGGGGGATTGGCTCGGCTGACAAATTTTCACGTCAAAGCCAATCGTCGAGTTCTCTCGACCTATCGTTCGGACGGATTGATTTTCTCTACGCCCACCGGTTCTACGGCGTACTCGATGTCTCTGGGGGGGCCGATTATTTCTCCGGCTTTGCAGTGTATACTCGTTCATCCTGTGGCACCTCATACGCTCAGTCATCGTCCGATTATTCTCCCACCGAAAAAAGTAGTTCATGTGCATTTCGAGGGTCGAAGTGAAGCGATCTCGATGACGATCGACGGACAGATTCATTTTTCCATCAAGCCCACCGACGAAGTATCGATTCAGACGGCGACCCGAAAGGCAAAATTTATCCGCATGCGTGAATCACACTATTTCAAAACGCTCCGCAATAAATTAGCTTGGGGGGAGCGTAAGTAGATTGACAAAATAGAAAAAATAAGCCACTAATATAATAGTGCTGATTTTGAGCTTCGGAAAGTATTTTCTCGGACTCAAACAGTCACTGATCTTTGACATGACGACTTTCTTCGCTTCGTAGTGACGATCGATGAGATCTTCAAAATGACCTTTTGGCGAGGTCTTTTTGATCGTTACTACGGAAATAGATTTATTAAATTTCTACCCTGATAAATGGCGGGTTTAAACCCGCCATTATCTTAATTTTATTAATTAAATAATCATTCATAAATAAAGGAGGAGCTTATGAAAAAGCTCATTATTTTCTTGTCTTTCTTATTCATCACGAGCCTTTGGGCTCAGAACCCAAGTGTGCCGTGGGCACATTTTGGGGGGGGAGAGAAGCACGATTACCTCGTTGCTTCAGAAGTTCATCCCTCAACGGGATGGGTAATAGAGATCTTTGAGACGCAGTCTCGAGACCTCTTCCAGACAGGCGAGTTCGCCTGTGATTCACTCATTTCCTGCTGCGATTCGGATTATAATTTTTATATCCGGATCGTTGATCCGGTGGAGAAGAGCCTTGTCGCCGCCCGCTATTATGGCGGGGCAGGAGACGAGAGGAAACCTTCTCTGTTTTTATACGGAGACACTCTCTACCTTTCCTTTTCGGTGTCCCCGTTATCGGGACACCTCGCGACGTTACCAGCCCACGTGGGTCAGACCCATCAGGGGGGCCTTGACGTTGGACTGGTAGCATTTGAGATTCCGTCATTGGAAAACTTGAAACAGACATTTCGTGGCGGATCCGGTACGGATCTGGCCGGCGGAATAGTTGTAGATACTCGCGGTGTCTTCGTGTCATTTTCATCATACCAAAATTCGTATTTCCCCGTTTTTAATGGGGGAGAGGCGAATCACGGGAAATATGATGCGGGAGTTTTTTTCCTGAGTCATGATTTTTCCCGGCTCTATTTTTCAGGTCATTTCGGTGGTCTGGAAAATGATGGATATGACGGCGATGATATGCCGCCCGTATTTCTGTCTACTGCTGATTCGGATAACTTAATTTTAGTTACCGAGAGTGAATCAAATGACATTGCCAATCTCGGAAACGGGTATTGGGAGCCTTCAGAAGGAGCGGACATTTTCTCTCTTGTCTTGGAAGTGAAAACCGATAATCGCATTATCCCCTCGGTTACCTCGCTCTTTGGCGGCAATAATGATGATCATCTGACCGCTATAAAAGTTCAAAATAGTATATTGTATGGCGTAGGATACACCGAAGGAGATTTTCCTTCTGGAAGCATCTTCTATCATGTTCCTCTGGGTACGGAAGACGATATTTTCGTCTTTGCCCTTTCGCCGAATCTGCAGGATCGCTATTGGTCTTACTTGATTGGCGGCGAGGGGGACGATCGGGCATATGCTGTCGAATTAATCCCTCCCTATGTTTTTGTCGGAGGAGAATCGTATTCGGATTCTCTGTCTGGCTTGGTAGACACCTACCAACTTCAAAATCATGGTGAAGGAGACGGTGTTGTATTCCGTCTTCAGGCAGGAAATATCCCAATCCTGAAATCTTCCTTCTTGGGAGGTGCCGGAACAGATGGAATTCGAACTCTCCTCTGGTCGCCGGAAATGCAATCCTTACTTGCCGGTGGATATACTGGCTCACCGTTTGATTTTCCGACAGACTACGGCGGATTGGATCCATCGCATTCTGGGTTTATGGATGGGTTTGATTTTGCCTTTGGTTTGGATCTACAGGTCGAAGGGACGACCACGGATATTGGGGAGGAGACAATTCCGACAGAATATAGTCTTTCTCAGAATTATCCCAATCCATTCAATCCAACAACAACAATTTCTTTTTCCTTACCTGAGGCAACTCAGGTTTCGATTAAGATTTATGACATGTTGGGAAGGGAAGTGTCCTCCCTGTTACATGGTAATAAAGTGGCGGATGGTACCCATGTGGTTACTTGGGACGCTTCCCGATTTTCATCGGGAACGTATTTTTACAGGATTCAAGCTGGCGACTTTGTGTCTATGAAAAAAATGATTCTATTGAAATAGGGAAGAAAGTTGTCTGTATTAAAAAGCCCGGTACTTGTACCGGGCTTCTTTTTATCTACTTATCTTTTGGATTCGAACTCTAGACATCTTTGAGTTCGAATCTTCATTCATTACAACAATCCGTTTGCCGTAAAGAGAGTCGCAAAAATAAGACTCACGACCGTCATCAACTTAATCAAGATGTTGATAGATGGTCCAGATGTGTCTTTGAAAGGATCGCCGACCGTATCTCCTACGACCGCAGCTTTGTGGGTATCGGATCCTTTGCCGCCGAAAGCACCAGCTTCGATGTATTTTTTGGCATTGTCCCAAGCACCACCAGATGTAGCCATGGAAAGAGCGAGCATCACACCCGAAACCAAAGCACCGGCCAAAAGACCTCCCAACGCGCTTGATCCTAATAAAAATCCAACAGCAACAGGAACAACAACTGCCATTACTCCAGGAATAATCATTTCCCGAATGGCAGCCTTTGTAGAGATATCAACACAAGTTTTGGTATCTCCCTTGGCTTTTCCTTCCATGAGTCCTTTGATTTCTTTGAATTGACGACGAACTTCTTCGATCATATCAAAAGCGGCTCGTCCTACAGCCGACATCGTCATGGCTGAGAAAAGAAACGGCAGCATACCACCGATGAAAAGACCAATGATAACACGAGGGTTCATAATATCGATGCTCTCCAGTCCTGCTGCAACAGAGTAAGCGGAGAAAAGGGCGAGCGCTGTCAGTGCAGCAGAACCGATTGCAAATCCTTTTCCAATGGCAGCAGTAGTATTTCCTGCTGAATCCAAAGCGTCTGTTTTTTTGCGAACATCATCTCCAAGTCCAGCCATTTCAGCAATCCCTCCAGCATTGTCTGCTACTGGTCCGTATGCATCAATCGCGAGTGAAATTCCCAAGGTCGAGAGCATACCAACCGCAGAAATCGCAATACCATAGAGTCCCGCAAAGTAATATGCCAGAAAGATTGCCAGACAAATAAAGAGTACTGGCCAAGCGGTCGATTTATAACCGATTGCCAACCCCTGAATAATATTGGTGGCACTTCCAGTTTGAGAAGCGTCTGCAATGTCTTGTACGGGCTTGTAGTGATCAGAAGTGTAGTATTCGGTGATCAGACCAATAATGATTCCAACAACGAGACCCGAAACCAAAGCGATGAAAACATTCAATCCTGCTTCTGCTAAGAAATGTTGTGTCAGAAAGTATGCCGACAGAACGACCAGTCCTGACGCAACCCAGAGTCCGGATTTCAGAGCGTTATGAATGTTTCCATTTTTCCCAACACGCACAAAGAATGTTCCGATAATAGCGGACAATATTCCTGCGGCCGCAATGGCTAAAGGAAGATAAACAGCATTGATTCCGAAAGCAACCGCTCCCAAAATCATAGCTGAAATAAGAGATCCAACATACGATTCAAAAAGGTCGGCTCCCATGCCGGCAACATCACCGACATTGTCACCGACATTGTCAGCGATAACCGCTGGATTTCGAGGGTCGTCTTCGGGAATACCGGCTTCCACTTTTCCAACTAGGTCAGCGCCGACATCAGCGGCTTTGGTATAAATACCTCCTCCCACACGAGCAAAAAGCGCAATAGAGGAAGCCCCCAATCCGAAGCCTGTTAAAACATTGAGCAATACTGCGGTATCTAATCCAACAAAACTACTAAAAATATAGAACAACAAAGAGAGTCCCAAAAGCCCCAATCCTACGACAGAGAGTCCCATTACTGCTCCGGATTTAAAAGCAATACCGAGGGCATCCCCCAGGCTTGTTCGAGCGGCATGAGCGGTTCGGACGTTTGCACTGGTTGCGATTTTCATACCAAAAAATCCCGCTAAAACGCTACAGACAGCACCACATACAAACGAGACCGCTGTCCATAACCCTTCGTTTACTCCAGGAGTAAAGCTGTTATCCAAAAAGAAATACAAAATAATAGCTAAGGCCAAAACAAAAATTGATAGAACCTGATATTCTCGAGTCAAAAAAGCCATTGCTCCTTCGGAAATAGACTGAGCAATTTCTTTCATGCGATCAGATCCTGGATCTTTCTTTTTGATATATTCTGCGAAAAAGACTGCTGCGAGCAAAGAAATAAGGCTCACAATTATAATAATGAGGAGGTAACTCATGGTAAGGAGGGGTATTAAAAAATAAGTTTCGGGTGATAATTTAATAGAATTTTCTAAAAAAGCAAAGCTTTTCCTGGTGATACGAAAGGATTGGATTGGCTCTTATTTTTTTCTCACAATTTCGATGCCCGGCAGTTCCTTGCCTTCTAAAAATTCCAGCATAGCTCCGCCTCCGGTCGATACATGGGCAAATGATTCTTTGGGAATATGGAATTTCTTGAGTGCTTCCAGTGTGTCTCCACCGCCCAAAATGACTTTGGCGTTTTTGTGCTGGCTCAAAAATTCGAGGAGTTTTTTTGTTCCGCGTTCGAATTTTTCTTTTTCAAAAAGCCCCACTGGTCCATTCCAGACGACTATTTTGGCATGGCTTAGTATTTCTATGTAGCTCGCGATAGTATGAATGCCAATATCAAAAATTTTTGCACTGCCGATCACATCCTCCAGAGGAAAGTCAGCGGTATTAACGCTCTCTGGATCATCAGCACAGACGACATCTATCGGCAGATGAATACCAGTTCCGTTCTGATTTGCAATCTTTAGTATCCGTCGAGCATTGCGCACAAATTCCTCCTGGTAAAAACTTTCGCCGATATTATATCCTTGTGCAATGGCAAAGTTATTTGCGACTCCACCGCCGGTAAGAATATGTTCGGCTGTAACGGCAAAATGAGTGAGAACAGGAATTTTTGTTTCGATTTTTAGTCCGCCGGCCAAGACAACTAAGCCCGGCACTTTTTCTTCACTGAGAAAAGGAGAGAGCGCTTCGATCTCTTTTTGGAGCAAAAAACCTGCCAAACAGGGGATTTTTCCGGCGAATCCGACAACCGATGCGTGTGCTCGATGAGATACCGCAAAACCATCATTTACAAAAACTTCAGCACCCGTTCCATCGAGAATTTTTTGTGCGAAAGCAGGATCATTCTTTTTTTCTTCTTTCCAGAAGCGTACGTTTTCGTGGAGTTGAATACGATTTTCTCCAGCCGCAAAAGCTTCTCGGTATTCGATTTCTTCTCCAATTTGCTGAGAAACTTCATGAATTAAAAGCTTTGTTGAAAGATTGGGCACATTTTCTCCCTTTGGGCGGCCAATGTGTGTGAGCAAATGAATTCGTTTTGCTCCGTTTTCCAGTAAAAATCGAATCGTAGGGATGGATTCTGCAATGCGTGTCACTTCCTGTATTTTTCCGTCTTTCAAGGGGACATTGAAGTCTACACGAACCAAGACAACTTTATTTTTGATAGCTTCGGGAGTGAGTTTGTGAAAATTCATAGAAGAGAGGAAAATCTCTCTTATTGTAATTTTGCTTTCAAAACCAATCAACTCTTTTGCTTTTTTACAGTTTCTTTTTTTCGAGTACAATAACAGCCGAATGGAATTGGAAGCTGTCATCGGTTTGGAAATTCACGCGCAATTGTCTACCAAATCAAAACTCTGGTGTGGATGTGATAATGATGCTTTTGGTGCCGAACCCAATACTCGCGTATGCCCAGTATGCATGGGATTTCCGGGCATGTTGCCGGTTCTCAATAGTGAAGGAATCGATAAATCAGTCCGTGGGGCAGCAGCTCTGGGATGTAAGATTCAAAAATTTTCTAAGTTTGATCGGAAAAATTATTTTTATCCGGATCTGCCCAATGGTTTTCAGATTTCCCAATATGATCAGCCGATCTCTAAAAACGGAAAAGTAGAGATTTCTGTTGAAGGAAAAAAACGCATGATTGGTATTACTAGAGTTCACCTCGAAAATGATGCTGGAAAGCTTACGCATACAAAATCTGGTACATTGTGTGATTACAACCGCTCCGGCACGCCACTCATTGAAATTGTGACCGAGCCGGATTTGCGTTCGCCTCAGGAAGCGCAAGTTTTTGCCAAAGAAATTCAGAAAATTCTTCGTTTTGTACGAACTTCAGATGCAGATATGGAGAAAGGAATGATGCGTTTTGATGCGTCTATTTCACTTCGTCCAAAAGGCGAAAAAAAGCTCTATCCTCGATCAGAGATCAAAAATCTGAATTCTTTTGCTTCGCTTTTGAAAGCGCTACAGTATGAAATAAAGCGACAAAAAAAATTGTGGGAGAAAAAAACGCCACCCGAAAAAGAAGCAACAGTCGGCTGGATAGATGATGAAGAGAAAACAGTCGTCATGCGAGATAAAGAGGCCGCTCATGATTATCGTTATTTTCCAGAGCCCGACTTGCCGCCGGTGACTTTTTCCGAAGAAGAAATCCAGAAAATCGAAGAGGGTATTCCCGAATTGCCACTTTCCAAGTTTCACCGCTACAAAACAGACTACAAATTATCTGAAGCCGAGGCTCTAAAATTATCTGAGCGGGAAGAATTAGCAGAGTTTTTTGAAACGTCAGTAAAGTTATCCGACGAACCTAAAAAATCAGCGAATCTCATTCTGTCGGTTCTTCTTTCTCGAGATGATTGGTACCGGGGTTTTGTTACGCCACAGCATGTGGCGGATGTCATTGATCTTTTGGGAAATGGAAAGATTTCTTCTTCTGGAGCCAAGGAAATTTTGAATACTGCTATGGAAGAAAAAAACAAAGGTAAATCAGCTAAAGAATTAATGCTGGATTTGGGATTAGAGCAAGTGTCGGATACCGGAGAATTAGAAGAATGGGTCGATAGAGTGATCAGTGAAAATCCAGCATCAGTGGAAGATTATAAAAATGGAAAAGAAAAAGCCTTGCAATTTTTGATGGGTCAAGTTATGAAGGTTTCAGGCGGCGCAGCAAACCCTCCGGTCGTTCTGGAAATGCTCAAAAAACGCTTGTCTGAAAAGTAAATTTGTGCTATAATAAAGAGATAAATCACATTCACTCATGGATTATTTCATCGAACATGCCAAAGAAATTATGTACCTCTGTTTTGGAGGAGGATTCCTTGTTCTTGTTATTTTTGCTGTACGAGCGCTGTGGATTGCCACACACTTGCTCGCAAAGTTAGATGACCTGAGTGAGCTTTTTATCGAATATATTCAAAAACCCCTGAGAATTATTTTGCAGTTGCACGAAGTTTTCAAAAATGTAACTCGGTGGTTTAAGAAATAAGAATGCAGAGTCTCTCTGAGGAAAAAGGGAACTTGTTTTTTTGATATTTTGGCCTAGAGTTGCTCGGTACAAATGAATATTCCGGCGCTTATCGGCGAATATCCTACGAGTTTCTTTGTGTTTGAGTTTTTGACATGGGGACTTGTTTTTGGTGGTTTGATCTTTGGGATTCATTTTTTGCGTCAAAAAAAATATAGTTGGGGAATTTTTTTCTTGCTCATGTTTTTGATCGTTGTGCAGGGAAGCTTTTTTGAGCCACGAAAGTTGGTTGTTCGCGAGTTTGAAATGACTGATCCCGACTTGCCGCCCCTCAGGATTGCTCTTTTGGCAGACATCCACGTGGGTCCTTATAAAAGCTATGCCTGGACCAGAAAACTCGTTCAAAAACTAAATTCATTGGAAAATATTGAAGCGGTTGTTCTCCCAGGGGATTTTGTTTTTGGGGGGGCTCAAAAATATGGTCCTCATTTGTTTCCGTTGCGCCATATTCGGGCTGTAAAAAAATGGGCGACGCTGGGAAATCATGATCACGACATTGTCGAACCCAGAAATACCGAGCAGAGCCAGACGGTATCATATTTTTTGCGTGAATATGGATTGCAAGAACTCAAAAATACAGCTGAATACTGGCCGGAAAAAGATCTCTGGATAGTAGGTACTGATGATAATGACTTAGACTATCATGATTTGGATGCGGCATATGAAAAAGTAGGAGGAATGAATATTTTGCTTGCTCATTCCCCAGATATTGTGGATGACTTAGGAGATCACAAACCAAATTTGATTCTTTCTGGGCATACGCATTGTGGACAAATACGTCTTCCTTTTTTGGGCGCACTTCCTTTTACGATTCCGACCGAAAACGGAAAAAAGCTCGAATCACATTTGTATGAAAAAAATGGGAATAGAATTTTTATCACGTGTGGGGTAGGGGAAGTGGGGCCTCGAGCAAGGCTTCTGAATCCACCCGAAATCGTCATCTTAAACATCAATCAATAAAGTATTGATTTTGTCATTACAATAAGTATTCTTTTTTTACTTTTATTTCTTTGATTCATGGCACATATTCAAATTCGCATTTCCGAACAGGAGAAAGAACAAGTAAAGCAAGTTCTCGATCAGATGGGATTGAGTTATTCAGGAGCAATCAAGCTTTTTTTTCGAAAAATGATTCAAGAGCAAAAGCTTCCATTTTCAATTTCTGCTGTGTCCGGAGTTTCGTCTCCAAAGCCAACTTCTTCTTCAAATCAATGGAATACTTTCACCAAGCGCAAGATTGGCTCTTAAAACTGGCGAGTGAAGCCAAGTTTTTTCGTGAGAATACACCGCCTTCTTTGATGGTGATGGAAAAGATTTTAGAACTCCTCGGGCGTCCGGATCGTTCTTTTGAATGGAGGATTATTGTTGGAGGTACGGCCGGAAAAGGAACCGTTTGTTATCGAACGGAAGATGTTTTTCTGCGGCAGGGAAAAAAGGTGATAACGCTCACCTCGCCGCACCTTCAAGTTGTCACCGAACGGATTCGTCTCAATGGGAAGCTCATTGGATCTGAGCTTTTTGGAAAAGCAATTCTACAAATAAGAGATATTGCAGCACAATTAAAACTTCAACCGACATATTACGAAACGATTGTTCTGGCTGGAATTTTGACAGGGAAAGATGCCGGATGTGAAATTTTTATCGGTGAAATCGGTTTGGGAGGACGATTGGACGCAGTCAATGTGGTAGGAGGAAAGCGAATCGCTGCTCTTACTTTTATCGGAGAAGATCATTTGCAGCATTTTGGAACACTGAAAAATATGGCTCGGGAAAAGGCCGGTATTTTTACATCAGATTCAGTTTTGAATCTCAGCTACGAAAAAAAATTCCGAGACATCCTCACTGAAAAAGGAGATGTTCAATTTCTTACGGGTATTGAATCCAAGCTCAATAAAAAACTTTCCCGGAAAATTTGCGAACGGGTTTTAGGACATTCAGATTTCCAGATGCAAAAAATACAGATTCCTGGGCGGTGGGAAAAGATAGGAAATATTATCTTGGATAATGCCCATTCTGCGCCTCGTATGAAATTTATACTTCCCAAAATAAAAAAAATAAAGGGAAGAAAAATAGGAATTTTGGGCTTAGGGAAAAACCATGACCCTGAAATATTTAAAATTATTGCGCCTTCTTTGGATGAAATTATTTGGACGAAAATGGTGGGAGTGCGCGATTTTTGGGATCCGAAAGAACTCCAGAAGAAAATAGGAAAGGGGATTATCGAACCTGATCCTATAAAGGCATTCGAAAAAGCGAAAAATGACAGAGGTACCGTATTCGTTTTTGGGATGTTTTTGTCGGGAGAAATTCGAAATCTTTTTTACACACCAGAAAAAATACTGTCTCAGCAAACGCAATTTCCCAAATAAATTCTTCTCTCTTGTTTACTCGTGTTGATCGAGTACATTGTTGGCAATTTTATCAGCGACGGTGTTTTTACTGCGCATAACATGGCGGAAGCGTACAGAATGAAATTTTTCGCAGAGCGCTTTCGCTTTTTCCCAAGAAGGACGAATGTTTTTATTTTTTACTTTCCAATCACCACTCATTTGCTGCACGATAAGTTTTGAATCCAGAACAACTTCCAAGTCTGTAAATTCGTTTTCGAGTGCCAACCCTAATCCATGAATCAGGCCAGCATATTCAGCGAAATTATTGGTTTGTACGCCACAGTACACGCCGCCATACGCGATTTCCTTTTTCTTTTCGTCGTATAAAACTGCCGCTCCAGCAGATTTACCGGGATTATCACGACTCGCACCATCACAATACAGTGTTCCTTTACGGGGTTTTAAATTTTGTTTTTGTGTGGAAAGAGAAGAGAGAAGATTATTCATTCAGAAATTTTTTCACAAAAGAGAGAATTTCATCCCGTTTTATTTTTTTCATTTCTCCGGTTTTTCGATCAACAAACTCTACTTCTTGCGTTTCGAATGTTCTCGGAGAAAGGACTAATCGACAGGGGAGTCCCATCAATTCGTGATCGGCGAATTTTTGTCCGGGGCCGATTTTTTTATCTCGACGGTCATCGTACAAAACCTCAATGCTATTTTTCTGTAGTTCGTGATACAGAGTTTCGGCTTCGTCGTATATAGACTCTTCTTTTCCGATAGCTGCTAAATATACCTGAAATGGAGTGACAGGAGAGGGCCAGAGCATACCTTTTTCATCGTGAAAGATTTCCACAATCGATCCCATGATTCGTGAAATACCAATCCCATAACACCCCATAATAACAGGATTTTCCTTCCCATTTTCATCGGTGAAAGTAAAATGAAACGCCGACGAAAACTTTGTTGCCAGTGGGAAAATATTTCCTACCTCAATCGCGTGAAAAGTTTCGTACACTTCTCCTGTTTGTGGGCAAATATCTCCTTCACGAGCAATTTTGATATCATAGAATTGGTCTGGTTCAGGAATATCTCTTCCAAAATTAATATTTATTGTGTGATAGTCTGTTTTGTTGGCGCCCATTTCAAAATTTTTGCGACCCTGCAGTGAATCATCCATAAAAACACGGATATTTTTTGGCAGATCCAGAATACCGGCATAGCCTACTTTCGCGCCGGTAACATGTTCTACTACTTCAGCAGAAGCAAGCTGAAGGGTTTTGCAGCCAGCTACTTCTTTGAGTTTCAGTTCATTTACATCATAATTTCCCCGTACGGATGCCGCAATCACTTCTCCGGTATCAGTCTCAAAGAGAAGTGTTTTGGTGGTTTTTTCGACTGAAATATCGAGAAATTGGGACAATTCTTCGACTCCGATGATTCCTTCTCCCTGTACATCCTTTCGAGGAAGCTCTTCAGGATCAGAATAAGAAACGCTTGGGGCTTTTGAGGGAGCGATTTCTTTATTAAAGCATTCGCCAGTCTTCGGAACTCGAAAAACAAGATCTTCTCCTGTTTTACATCGGGTTTGGAATTCATGCGAATGTTTTGAAAAATCGCCACCAGAAGCGGCTACATAGTAGGTTCTGTCTCCCAATCCCAATCGTTCATAAATCCGTTCGTAGGCTTTTTTTTGGACTTCATAATACGATTCAAAATCTTCTTGGGATGTATGAAAAGAATAGGCATCTTTCATCAGAAATTCTCGAGCCCGAAGAAGACCAGATTTTGCACGAGGTTCATTTCGAAACTTACTCTGTACCTGATAGACACAAGTCGGAAAATCTTTGTGAGAACGACAAAAATCTCGAACAAGTGGCGTTACGATTTCTTCGTGAGTAGGGGAGAGCGCGACTTCTTTCCCCGATGAAGCTTCAAGTTTATAGAGAACATCCATAGAATCCCATCGACAGGTTTGCTCCCAATTTTCTTTCGGTGCCAAGACTGGCATTAATAATTCGACTGCTCCGGCTTGATTCATTTCTTCTCGGACGATCTGAGTAATTTTATTGATGACTTTGAGCCCCAGCGGCAAATAAGAATAGACCCCAGCCATCTCTTTGTGAATGAAACCGGCTCGGAGGAGAAGTTCAGCATTTTTTGAATCTTCCTCCGCAGGGGATTCTTTTTGAGTTCGGACGAAAAGGTGTGAGTACTTCATAAGCAGAAAACAAAAAGATTATAATTCTTTTTTTAAAGCGCACAAACTTTATTTTGAATAATTTTTTTGTTCATAAATAAACGTTTGAATACATTTTTTATTCTTATTGAATCTTTCGGAATCCCTCGTAAAGTGCTTCTTCCTCGGTTTGGAAACATTGCTCTAGTTGAACTTTTTTATACCAACGACTTTTTGGTGTATGATAGGTTTTTACGGGGTTCGATTTTGAGCCGGAAATATTTCCTTTTATCGGACATTCCTCTGTTGAGAGCAAACCAGCGGATTCTGTGGATTTCTTTTTCAGGATCTCCTCAATGCATTTTTCCCAAGCACCACAAGGTTTTTTATATATTTCTTCTTGAGCCTGGAGAAGTGTTGTTTCGTAGAGTTTGTCTTGCAATGAGGGAGAAACATGAGCATATCCATCGCGAATTATTTTTTCATTGAGAAAAAGATCTTCGCCGTTTTTTTTCTGAGGCAAAAAAGCATATCGGAGTAATTCTTTCTGTTCATTGAGTTGTGATTGGTCTCTTTGAAGAAGTACTTTTTTATGTTGTATGAGATTTTGAAGATAATTTTGAGCCTCTTTTCCGAAACAGCGAAACCCACTCCGTATGTCAAAGGGAGAAGGCGCTTCTATTCCCAAAAGTCGAATTCTCAGCCCGTTCTCTAATTCGAATGTATTTCCTGATATTGCGTTTTTAACACGCCCCACGGATATATCAGTAAAATAAGGAGCGTATTTTTTTTGAAAGGCTCTGTGTCGCCTTTGATATTTCTTGAGAAGGCGATGGGTTTTCTGAGCACCACACTCTTCCCAAATACCTTTTTGTTTTTGTATGGCTTCTGATTCGGCTTTTTCGTAATTTTTGTCATATTGTATATCAGGGGATTCGCTGTGAAATCGTGCCATGCCTTGATCCAGCATAAGTTCGGCAAGGTTTTTTCCTTTTTCTATTTTTACATGTCGAGGGAAGAGCCCTTCTTTTGTTTTTCGAGTGACGTCCTGCTTGATCTGAATATCTTTTTTCTCCAGTAAAAGTTTGAGCAGGCGAAAAGTTGGACGAGCGTAACATTGATCATTTTTTCGCGGATCAAATATATCTGGAGCCCGAATTCCAATAATCTTCACTACTCGACCATCAAAAAGTAAAAAGTGCTCATTATCAATAACCCGATCTACGGTTACTTTTTCCCATCGATATGATTTTTCTGGTGCCCCAAAAACAATTTGTAATGACGAATTTAATACGCAGAAAAAAAGAAACAAAAGCAAGGTTTTGTGAAAAAAAATTGTCAAAGGGAATCTTTTCTCTATCATCCCACAGAGTTTTTTATAGTATATTCTTTATGGCAGAAAAAATAAAAACGATTCCGGGCTCAAAGAGGGCA
Organism: Candidatus Altimarinota bacterium; assembly: GCA_021734395.1. Taxonomy (GTDB): domain Bacteria; phylum Patescibacteriota; class Gracilibacteria; order UBA4473; family UBA4473; genus JAIPGI01. The sequence goes on along the minus strand of JAIPJB010000003.1, from coordinate 16,844 downwards.
TTTTCTTTTGTTCTTACCGAAGACGACCTTAAAAAATCACAGGAAGTGGTTCTTTCTGATGTGCAGAAAAACATTGCGATCAAAGGCTTTCGCAAGGGGAATGTTCCCAAAGAAGTAGTCAGAAAGCATATTGGAGAACAAAAACTTTTTTTAGAGGCAATGAATACGGCACTAGAAAAAAAATATTCTTCTTTTATCCGTGAGCATCAATTACAACCAGTTTCCTCTCCGGAAATTGATTTTTCAGATATCAAAAAACTTCCCGTAGAAGTCAAAGCAGAAGTCGAAGTATTTCCCGAAATAGAATTAGGGAATTATCAAAAAATAAAACTCAATCCGGTGAAGGTCGAAGTTACGGAAAAAGATATTGATGAAACCATCGAGATGTTTCTCAAAGAGTCAAAAGCCGGTAAAAAGGTCGATCGAAAAGCCGAGAAAGGGGATTTATTGGAAGTGGATTTTGAAGGAAAAGACGAAGAAGGAAAAACAATCCCAAACACAAAAGGTGAAAATGTGACTTTTGTTGTAGGGATGGGGCAATTTTTACCAGATTTAGAAAAAGCATTCGCCGGCATGAACCCCGGGGAAAAAAAAGAGGATGTAAAGGTTTCTTTCCCCAATGATTATCCCGCAAAAGACATAGCGGGAAAAAAGATTCGCTTTGACATTGTCCTTCATAGTGTGCAGGAATTATCTGCGAAAAACATTGATGAAGCGTTGATTGAAAAGCTCACCGGAAGAAAAAAGAAAGTTTCTGAGTTCCGTACAGACATACGCGAGATGGTGGAGCGTCAAAAAAAAGATCAGGAAAAAAAGAAGCAGATTCAGGAATATAAGAAAAGATTGCTCAAGATAGTAAAAGGGGACATACCAACCTCCTGGAAGCAGAAAGAGGTAGAGATGCGCATGCAAGAAATAAAAAATCATCCTCAGTATCAGCACGATCCGGAAAACTTCTGGAAGCAAATCGGAAAGAAGGAAGAAGATATGAAAAAAGAATTTGAATTACAGGCCGAAAATGAACTCAAGGTGTTTTTGGCATTATCAAAAATTATTCAGCAAGAAAATATTCACTTAGACAAAGATGAAGAGAAAAAAGCAGAGCATTTAGCCCGACATCGGACGAATCAAGCACCCGAAGGAACAGGGAATTACGAAGATGAACTGCAACGAACAAAGCTCAACCTCAAAATTGACAAATATTTAGAAGGCCTTATGCTTTAAGCTGATTTCATTCTTTTCTCATGAGAAAAACCTATTTCATTTTGGCCTTTGCGTTTGGGATTTTCGGTTTAATTATTGCCTTTGAAAATATTGCGATGAGTGTTCCCGTTCTTGTTTTGTTTAGCTCAATTAATCAGAGTTTGTTTTTTAGTTTTGTTTTGATGATGGTATTAGGAATAGCGTGTGGGTTCTTTATTGGATTAGGAGCTACGGCGAAAACGCCAGCACAAGAAGAAGAGGATTTTTAAACTTTATTTAGAGTTAAGAGAAAAGCCTTTCTGGAAAGAAAGGTTTTTTTGTAACCCCTTTTTGAACAAAAAAATTGTTCAATTATTTATCTTTTGAACAAAAAAATTATACAATATTGATGAAAAATATGATTCATGTGAATCTTTTTTTATCAATATTTTCCTTTATTGAAGCGCTTAAACCGGTTTTCCTTAAAAAAAGTTTTGACTTTTTTATAAGAAACGAATACTTTTTGTGTACTCGAGGTTTCTGTGCACAAAAAATGCTCAAGAAAATATTTGGCTCCGGCGCTCGCGTGAAACTTTTTCAGCAATTCCTCTCAAATCCACAGGAGGAGTTTTTTATTCGTGAGTTAACTCGCATCTTAGATGAACAGATTAATTCATTACGCAGAGAGCTGGAAAATCTGGAAAAAATTGGTCTCCTTAAATCGAGTGAACGAAATCGGAAAAAATATTATCGTGTTAACCCGCATTTCCCACTTCTCCACGAACTTACCTCTATTATCAGAAAAACAGATGAAACCAATGAAGATTTTCTCAAGAAAGTTTCAAAATTGGGCGATATTGATATTTTGGTTTTGGCGGGTCAATTTGTTGATAATGAAGAAGAAACAGATCTCTTTTTGGTAGGAAATGTAAAAAAAGCGGAATTAGAAGCATTTTTGGATAAAAATTTTCCGGATCAGGATGTTAAGTATGTTCTGATGACACGAGAAGACTTTCTCTATCGATTAACATTGAAAGACAAATTTGTTCAGAAGCTTTTTGCCAATAAGGATAACCTTGTTCTCAAGAATAAACTTAAAAAGGATACAGAAAAACTCGTGATGGGATAAAAAGAGCAGAGAAAAACTTGCACACTCTTTTTTTATTTCTATAATCCGCGCGGTTTTTTATTTTGCTGTTATGGATCAATTACTCCAAAAGGTTTCACAAAAAAGCTGTAAAGCATCTGTTCCCGAGATTCGTCCCGGATATCAGGTTCGTGTCCATCAGAAGATTAAAGAAGGAAATAAGGAGCGAATTCAGGTTTTCCAGGGGATGGTTATTAGAACTGGGGCAGGCGAGGGAGTAGGAGAAACATTTACTGTTCGCAAAGTATCGGAAGGAATAGGGGTGGAAAAAGTTTTTCCGATTCATGCTCCCAGCATTGTAAAAATAGAAGTTCAACGGGCTCACAAGGTTCGACGTTCAAAATTGAATTTTTTGAAAAAACTTTCCGGAAAAGCCCTCCGACTGAAGGAAATTGATTTTACGCTTGAAGAAAAGAAATACAATGTTCCTCAGGAAGAACCTGCTTCGGAAGAAGTTTCAGAACAGAATGACTCTGCTGTTGAATCAAAGGAAAAAGCGACAGAAAAAACAGAGGAGAAGGTTCAAGAATCTTCAGAAGCTAAGCCCGAAAAGAAAGAAGAAACTGAATCAAAAAAGGAAGCGGAACTCAAAAAAGAACCAGCAAAGGAAGAAGAAGTAAAAAAAGAAGAAACTGCGAGTGAAGAAAAAGAGGAAGAGAAGAAAAAAGAAAGCTAAATATCGTTCTTTTTTCCGAGGTAAGTGGTATAGAGATAATTTGTCTGAGCCGGGAATTCTGCGGCCAAGGTATCGATTTGTTTGGTAACAGGAATAATCTGTGCTTTTTTTCGCTGTTGCCGAATAGTTTTTGAGGTTTTTCCGGTAAGACGAGCGATTTCCGGATCGGAAAATCCCAAAACTTTTGCTTGCTCCAGCAATACAGGAGTTAATTTCTTCTTTTCCAAATCTTGAGCGCAATCGGTAATGCGTTTCAATTGTTGCAGAAACCATCGATCTATTTTGGTCATTTGGTATATCTGCTCAATAGAAAACTTCTTTTTCCAAAGCGCATAAGAGACAGCAAAAATTCGCAGAGGAGAGGGAATTTCTATATTTTTTTGAAGTTCTTTTTTATTGCGAAATTTTGCAGGCGAATCCAAAACACCTTCTGATCCGATATTTAACATCCTTACGGCTTTCTGAACACATTCAGGAAAATTGCGTCCCAGAGCCATAACTTCTCCGACAGATTTCATTTCTGTTGAAATAGTCTGAGAAACTTTTCGGAATTTTTGCAGATCCCAACGAGGTATTTTAACCGCCAAATAATCCAATGCCGGTTCGAAAAAAGAGGTCGTGACTTTCGTGATGGCGTTTGGAATTTCAGGCATTGTTTTTCCCAGAATAATATCAGCTGCTACGGCCGCTAAAGGATATCCGGAAGCTTTGGAGGCCAGGGCAGAACTTCGACTGAGCCGAGCATTGACCTCAATAACTCGATAGTCATGGTCATCATCAGGATTTAGAGCAAATTGGATATTGCATTCTCCGACAATACCCAGATGTCGGATTGTTTTGATCGATACCGTACGGAGTAATTGATATTCCGTATTGGCGAGTGTCATAGAAGGAGAGATCACGATGGATTCACCGGTATGGATTCCCAATGGATCAAAGTTTTCCATATTCACCACCGTAATGGCATTATCAGCGCTATCACGGACGACCTCGTATTCGATTTCTTTCCAGCCGCGCAGATCCTCCTCCACCAAGACCTGGGGAGAAAAAACCAGTGCTTCAGAGACCATCTGCTCGAATTTTTTTTCATTTTCACAAAATCCAGAACCTTGACCTCCGAGCGCAAATCCCGCTCGAATAATGAGAGGAAATCCTATTTTTTTTGCGGCACGCTTCGCTTCGCTGAGTGAATAGGCCGAGATAGATCGAGGAGTTAAGATGCTGATTTCTTTCAATTTTTGTTTGAAAATTTCTCGATCTTCCGTGGCCTGAATCACATCAACTGGTGTTCCCAAAACACGCACTTTATATTTTTTGAGTATGCCGCTTTCTTTGAGCTTCAGTCCACAATTGAGTGCGGTTTGCCCCCCAAAAGAAAGCGCCAAGGCATCGGGTTTTTCTTGCTGAATCACTTTTTCGACAAAAAGGGGCGTCACTGGTAAAAAATATACTTTATTTGCTCCGAATCCTTTTTCATGGAAAGAGGCAGGGTCTGTCTGAATAGTGGCAATATTGGGATTGATCAGAATAACTTCGTGACCATTGCGCTGAAAGACTTTAATGGCCTGAGAGCCGGAGTAATCAAATTCTCCCGCCTCTCCAATCTTTAATGCGCCAGAACCGAGCAAAAGAATCTTCATAGCGTCGCGATAAATTCATCAAATAAGTACTGTGCGTCTTCGGGACCTGCACAGGCCTCCGGATGAAACTGTACGGAAAAAACAGGTTTTGTCTTGTGGCGGATACCTTCATTGGACTGATCATTGAGATTGATCATCCACTCCTTGAATTCTGAGGGCAGGGAAGAGGCATCGACTTCAAATCCATGATTTTGGGTCGTGATTAAGCACCGTTTAAACCTAGATTTGGAATTTTTTGAACCCGAGTTTAAGTCAGTCACTGGCTGATTCACCCCTCGATGACCATATTTCATTTTTTTTGTTTTCCCGCCAGCCGCTCGTGCTAAAATCTGATTTCCCAAGCAAATACCGAATATCGGAATATTTTTTTGGAGTGCTTGGCGGGTGATTTCGATTGTTTCCGTTACTGTCTCAGGATCTCCGGGACCATTGGAAAGGAACAGTCCGTCAAATTTTTCTTTTAATTCGAAAGGATTCTGATCAAAAGGCAGTCGTAAAACCCGAACTCCTCGGCGTAAAAAATTTCGAAAAATACCATTTTTGGCACCACAATCTAGGAAAGCGATGGTTTTTCCGATTGAGTTTTTGGGTTCGAGGATCTCCATTTTTTGCGGACTGACCTCAGGAACAAAACGCCCTTTGAGTGGATCATGAAAGTTTTTCGGTTTCGTGTGTCCAATTTTCCCTAAGATTGTTCCGTGCTCACGGAGAATTTGAGTGAGCGCTCGTGTATCAATGTTAGAAAGAGCGGGAATCTTTTGTTTTTGCAGCCACTGAGCAAAAGAGCTTTTTCCTAAAGCATGAGAAAAAGATTCAGAGTGTTCTGCTACCAGGACTCCTCGAGCCCAGATACGATGGGACTCATATATACGATCAATATCATTGAGAAATGATTCTTGTTGAAAAACCCCATAGTTTCCGATCAGAGGAAAGGTAAAGCAAACAATCTGCCCAAAATAGCTCGGATCGGTGAGTACTTCCAGATACCCAGACATACCCGTAGTAAAAACGACCTCTCCTTCACACTCAGCCTGTGCTCCAAACGATTGGCCTTCCATTACTATGCCGTTTTCCAGAAAAAGCTTCATTGGGTAGAAATATTGGTTTGAATATGATGGGCAATGCGCAAAATTCGTCCTTCAGTAAAGCGAGGTCCAAGTATTTGTGCTCCGATAGGAAGATTCTCAGAGGACTGTCCGACAGGCGTAGAGACACCACAGATGCCGGCCAGACTTGCGCCAATAGTAAAGACGTCTGCGAGATACATTTGCAAAGGATCATTGATATTTTCGCCGACTTTAAAAGCTGGGGTTGGTGCTACTGGTGTTAATAGCGCATCAACATTTTCAAAAGCAGTATCAAAATCTTGTTTAATAAGGGTTCTGACTTTTTGGGCTTTACGATAAAACGCATCGTAGTACCCAGAACTCAAAGCATACGTTCCGATAAGAATTCGGCGTTTTACTTCATCGCCGAGTCCTTTTTCTCGGGTTTTGGTATAAATTTCGTGAATGCTTTTTTCTTTTTCTCCGAGTCCAAAACGAATTCCATCAAATCGAGCCATATTGGCTGAAATTTCAGATGGAGCGATGATGTAGTAGGTGGGCACAGCGTATTTTGTGTGAGGCAAGGAAACATCGACCAGTTTTGCCCCCAATTCCTGAAGAATAGCTTTGGTGGATTCCATAATCTGCAAAACACTTTCATCGATTCCCTCCTGAAAATATTCTTTGGGGATGCCGATGGTAAGATCTGATATTTTTTGTTCGAGTTCGGCTTTGTAGTCGGGGACAATTTCATTGGGAGTTGTAGAGTCGAGCATGTCCCGTCCAGCAATAGCCTGCAAGATCATCGCACAATCTTCGGCTGTTTTGGCGATCGGTCCAACCGTATCCAAGCTCGAAGCCATGGGAATAGTTCCCCAACGAGACACGCGGCCGTAGGTAACCTTTAGTCCTGTTACACCACAGAAGTGTGCTGGTTGACGAATTGATCCACCGGTATCGGTACCGATAGATCCTGTGCACATTTCTGCAGCTACAGAGGCTGCCGAACCACCAGAGCTTCCACCGGCAACACGTGTGGGATCATGAGGATTGCGAGTCACGCCAAAAGCTGATGTCTCGGTAGAGGCCCCCATAGTAAATTCATCGGTATTGACTTTCCCCATAAGAACAACCCCAGCACTTTTTAGTTTTTTCCAGACTGTTGCATCGTAGGGAGGTGTGAAGTTTTCGAGAATTTTAGAACTGGCAGTAGTTTTGATGCCGTCAGTACAAACCACGTCTTTGAGCGTGATTGGCATACCGTCGATATCAGAAAGCAATTCGTCATTTTTGAGTCGGGCATCGGCGGCGTCTGCCATTTCTCGTGCCAGATCAAAAGTTTGGGTCACAAAGGCGTTGATTTCTGGGTCTTTTTTCTTCGCATTGGCAATAAATGCCTCGGTTATTTCACGAGAACTGAGCTTTTTCTCTCGGAAGAGAGTGGAAAGCTCGGCTAAACTTTTCTTGGTAATCTCCATCTAAAATATTTTGGGAACTTTTATAGATTGATTTTCGATCTCATGAGGCGAACATTCCAACAGTTCGTCTTCGTTGTTGAAGACATTGATTTCGTCTTTGCGGGATACGTTTTCTAGTCCTGTAACCTGTGATGTTTCAGCGACTTTGTCAGTATCGACCTCCTGAAGCTGTTTGAAAAATTCGAGAATATCACCGATCTGATCGGTGAATTTTTCGACTTCTGTGTCGGATAATTCCAATCGCGCTAAATGAGCGATATGTTTGATTTCTTTCTTGCTGATCATGGGGTCTTGGTCTTGAGAAAGTATAGAGAAAAGACCCGAAACTTCAAAACGAATTTCCGTGCTATAATTTCTCACGATGAAATGTGTATTTTCGAAAGGATTTATTGCGGGAACGTTCGACCGATTGCATGTGGGACACCAATTTCTGCTCTGGAAGGCAAGCCGAAAAGTCGAGAAACTGACAATTGTTGTGGCTCGGGATCAAACGGTTCAGAAAATAAAAAATAAATCACCTCATTTATCAGAACTCCAACGGTTTCAGTCTGTTGAGGCACAGAATATTCCCAATGCCACTGTGCGATTGGGCAGGGGAGATGGAGATTTTCAGAAAACTCTGTGCGAAGAAAATCCAGACATTCTCTTTTTGGGATACGATCAGCAAGAACCGTCTTGGATCAGAAACTCATTCCCTCATATTCAAATCGAGAGAATCAATGCGTATCAGCCTGAATTTTTCAAAAGTTCAAAGTTTTGAAGCTCCCCAATTCCTTCCAACGAAGACGGGACAATTCCACCAAAGAAAGGGGTAAAAAAAACCCTCTTTTCTTTCGCCCCTTCCGTGCCTTTGCCAAAGAAGGAGCGCAGGGTTATACTCCTCACAAACACACATGAAAATCAACAAGGCACTTCTGCAGAGAAGTTTACGTGAAGGATCGATCCAAGTCTGGCGGAATAAATTTCTGTCGGGGACGACGATTTTACTCGGAGCATTGATTATTTTTCTCTTGAATTTTGTTTTTGCAGTTCGTTTTTTTGCGGATTATTCACTGGAAAATCTGGAATCTCGAGCAGATTTCTCGGTTGTTTTGCAGGAGGATTATGATGCCTTTGAATTTGATGCTCTCAAAAACGAACTTTCTGAGTTTGCTATTCAGCCACAATTACTTGAGGCGGAAACGTATGAAGGGGTCGATATTCCGCCACGGCTGTATATTCAGTTTGATGATCTGTCGCAGGTCTCTGATGTATTTGAAGTACTCAAAAAAGATCGATACACGGCTAATGTCGTAGGAGAATGGGATAGAGAAGGGGAGCGGGATTTTGTGCACATTGTGGATCAGTTATTGCGTGTCCAAAATGGCGTAAATACCGCGAGTCTATGGTTAGGGATTCTCTTTTTGGCGGGAGGAGTATTGCTGGCGTTTAATACATTTCGCATTGTGCTTTTTTCCCGCAAAGATGAAGTTTTCATTGCGCGTCTGGTGGGCGCGGATCCTAAGTTTATACTGGGACCATTTTTGGTCGAAGGGGCGCTTTTGGGGCTGTGCTCAGCGTTACTGGGAATTCTGCTTTTTGTTTTTGTTTTGCGAGAGATTGAAGTCTTGCCCAGAGGGCAGGTTTTCCTCTATCTCTGGAATTCGGTTTTCTCCTGGGAAATTTTCTGTACAGGTCTGGTGGGAGTTTTGGGGGCCTGGATTGCGGTGCGGAAGTACTTGAAAGGAAAGTTTGGGGAATAAAAAAGGTTGTCATTGCGAGGGAGTATAACGGATCGCAGCAATCTCTTCGATTGCCGCGTCCTCACTTTGTTTGTCCTCACAATGACAATAAAAAATTTAAAGAGTTAACTGATTCAATAAATCTGCATATTTTTCTCGCATTATCATTCTCGACTTGATGTGTTCAATAAATACGAGATTCCCGCCTTCGCGGGAATGACAGATCAGTGTACAATTCTCGTGTCATGCGTGAATCAAAGACACTTGGAATTCTTCTTCGAAAAACTTTATTGGGCAATGATGATGCACTGTTGGAGTTTTTTACCAAAGACTTAGGACGGGTGACATTGGGAGTGCGAAAATTTGGCCGATCGAAAAAAAGAATGGCCGAGATTGATTTTTTTCGTCTCTTGGAAATAGAAATATTTGAAGGAAGAAATAATAAGTCATTAAAAGACGCAACCTGTACACAGGTTTTCCATGGCTTCGAAAAAAACTGGCGCATCAATAAACTTGGCTTTGAGTGGTTGGCACGACTACGAGAAATCCTGCCCGAAGAAAAAACAGCACCGAATCTTTTTCGTATGACGCATGAGCTTTTCGCCGGAGTAAAAGCAGAAGATGCCGACTGGCTGGATCTGTACTTTCGAGTGAAGATACTGTCCTACCAGGGAGCACTTCCCTCCAGTAGTAAATCAGAAGAAGAGGAAATTTTGTCATTTTTGGAGCAGAACGACTTTCAGACCTTCGAGAAAAACAAATCTCATCTGCCCGCCGCCGAAATACCGCGCATCCAAAAAGTACTGGAGAAAATGGAGGAAGTCTTGTACTAAAATGCTTCATTCAATCAGAGATTTGTTTTCTCTCTTTGTATATCGAAAAAACAAAAAATGTGTTCACGCAATAGAAAATTATTGACCAAAAAGAGCAGTGTGGAACAATAAGAATAACTTTTGTATTCAGGAATGAAAAATTTCTTTCGTTTTGCTCTCGCTGCTTTCTTTTTGTCTAGCATCTCTTTTGCTCAAGCACTTCCGCCTTCGGTGGATTTTACACTGGAAGCGGTGAATATTTCGCATGAAAATAAGAATGCCGAGCAATTGGGCGCCCGACCAGGGGATGTCGTGCGATATGAGTTGACCTTGTATTCTGAGACGGAGAATATCATTGACTATACCAGTCAGGTAAATGTCGCTCAAGTCTTGGAAACATCAGAAATTATTGATACAGGATTGGGTGTATTGCAAGGAAACATGTTGGTCTATCCGGCTGTCAACAAGTCAGCGCCCTGTACGCATACATTTTCTTTCTTTGCACGCGTAAAACCTGATTGTGGGAGCTTTGAGAGTGTTTCGCTTTCATGGGAAGGTCAGAGCGTAAATGTACCACTCCACTGTAGTCTTACCCCCACAGGACCCGCATCGAATGGAACTTTCGCCTTTGCACTTATCGCTGGTATTGCGATTTTGATTTCCTTGGCATTTAATAGGAAATCAGTGGCTTCTTAATGTGTCAAACAAACACACAAGCAAAAGCCCCCTCGTCAAAGCGGGGGGGCAAATTTTGTAAATGACAGAAAGCCAATATTTAGAGATTGAGCGATGAATGTCTTATTTCTTTTTTTCGTGGAATGTTTTGATCTGAGCTTTGAGTTTGCTCTGCAGAATATCCGCGCACTTTCGAATCGTGTCAGCTGAAATACTCGTATAAAACTTTCCACCATGAGGAGCAACAACATTTGCCGATGCTTCAAATCGATCACCACCGTGATGCTTATTTTTCTCTATTTTGATGTGGACATCGACAGTGTCTTCGTCTCCTGATTCCCAGCCAAGTATTTTTTTGAGGGAGAGAAGTCGTTTTTCAAAATAGGCTCTGTCTTCCTCGAAAAAGGTCACATCATTGGTCTGAAAATGAAAAATCATTGGAGAAGAGGGATAAAAAATAAAAAAAGGCACAAAAAAACTCAGAAGGAGATCTGCCGTCCTGAAAATTTAGAGACAAAATCAAGTTTCTCTTCATGAGTTATTTCGCCAACAAGTATAGCATGAATTTCTGAATCTGACGAATTGAGTTTTTGACAGATAGGCTCGACGTATTCTTCTTCTACGACGAGCATCATAGCGGTTCCGCAATGCCACGTACGGTAGCATTCTTCTTCGTCTAGATTTCCGATTTTTTGCAGATCTTGTATCGCAGGATGGGGTTCGTGTAAGTTATGAAGTTGTGCCCCCATACCAGAGGGTAAGATTCGGGGAAGATTTCCAGGGATACCTCCACCCGTAATATGGACAATCCCCTGTATAGGAAAAGAGCGTTCACCCTCAAAGTCACCTACGAGTTGATCCAGAAGAGTCCGATGGAAAACCTTTGAAGGGGTTAGTAAAATCTCTCCCCAGCTTTGTCCGTCACGCCATTGGTGACGATGCCAGTCAGAACCAAATTTTTCTTCACAGATTTTCCGAGCCAAAGTCATTCCATTGCTGCGGAGAACACGTCCTTTCAGCCCGATGATTTTTTGCCCGGGATGAATATTTTGACCGGTAATAAATTTTTCTTTTTTCACGATTCCGATGGCTGTAGCATTCCAGACCATTCCATTGAGTGCGTCAGAAAGCTCGGCAATCTCTCCTCCGGGAATGACTATTTTTTGTGCTTTACAACATTCGGCCAGCCCAGCAGTCAGAGTTTCTATGGCGGCAGTTTCTACCAGAGGCGTATCAATCGTATTACTAAGAGAAATGACTTCTGCCCCGACACAGAGTGCATCATCGGCGACCATCGCTACCAAATCTTGCCCCAGAGTGTCATATTTTTTGAGTCGTTCAGCAATTTCCATTTTGGTCCCTACACCATCATCATTTTGAACCAATAAATAATCACCCATATCCAAAGCTCCTGAAAACCCACCGTCCATTACAAAGGGCTCGCCAATTTTTCCTTTTCGCGAAGAGAATGTTTTTTTTGCATTTGTATAAGCCGCACGGGAAGCTTTATCGCCCTGAGCGATATTTACACCGGAGGAGGCATAATCCATTTTTTTCATCGTTCAAAAACAATCACTCCCACTTCATCTCCAAAGAGAGCCGCCATATTTTCGAGTTCGCGCATGGTTGTTTTTCCTAGCCTCACCAGCAAAACGGGGACATCAATTTCTTCGTCGATAGCATCCAAAGGTGCCAGAGAAAAATATTTTTCTGCTTCGGGGAAAGTGGTGATCAAGCGTGGTGATTCGAAAGTCAGGACAAATTGTTCGATGAGATTGGCATTGTGTTCTCCTATCTTTTTTTCCACCCTCAAAACAACTGCTTCGGGCAGAGTATCGTAGACCTGTCGAAGAAAAGAAACTTTATCGGTGAAAACTTCGTATAAATAAATAGTGAAAAAAGCCAGAAGAAGCCCCACAAAAAGAATTCCCACCAGAATCCATGACAAAGGAATAAGCGATGTTTCGGTGAAAACTTGAGGAGTGGTGATCTGAAAAGGAAAAGAGTTCTGACTGTTAAAATCATCAAAACGTTTCTGAAATGTCGAGATGAGCGCTTGGACGACGACATCAGTAGATGTGATTTCTTCCTCATTGAGTGTCAGTGTCCAGAAAACGTTGAGTCGATTTTGTTTTCGGGCACTGAGTTTTCGCTTAAAATGTGGAATATAGACGTCAGCCGTATCCATAATCTCCTGACGGAAAGCAGGACTTTGTGCCCAACCAGCAATAGTTTCAGCAACTTTGGATGCGCTCTCTACGGCATCCAGATGATACTGATTATTTTGCACTTCCGTCTGGAAAGGTTTTACAGAAAAATAAACAGTCGTTTTTTGTAAATTCGGGAAGAGAAACAAAAGCCCCCCCAGTACAATCACAAAAAAGAGAAATGTCAGAAGAAAATGCCATTTTCGGCGGATGAGCGGAGACCAGAAATCAAGGAAACTCATGAGAAAAAATTAAACAGTAGGGAGGGGGATATCTTCATATTTTTTTTGTATACCCCGGCCTTGGAATTCTACCTTTTGTAAATATTCTTCCGTTACTTCGGGGGTGACATAGCCGCCATCAAAAACTCCCGTATGGAATTTTTTTATTTCGGGATTTCCAAATCGGGCGGATTCTATGAGATCTTCTACGGTTTGGTAGAAGAGAGCATCAGCATTAATGATCTGTTGTATTTCGGGAATACTCAAGCCATTGGCAATAAGTTCTGAGCGCGTTGGAATATCTACTCCGTACACATCTGGATTGATCACTGGTGGAGCTCCGCTGGCGACATAGACTTTTTTGGCTCCAGCCTGACGACACATTTCAATAATTTTTTTCATGGTATTCCCTCGAACAATGGAATCATCGACAAGGAGAATATTCCGGTTCCGAAATTCAAGTTCAATAGTATTGAGTTTTCGACGAATGAATTTTTTTCGCATGGCTTGTCCCGGCATGATAAACGTCCTGCCAATGTAGCGATTTTTGACTAGTCCTTCTCGGTATTTAATTCCTAGATCTTGACTGATTTGAAGTGCCAATGGACGACCCGAATCAGGAACTGGCATGACAGAATCAATTTCTAAGTTTGCGGCTTTAATTTGCTTGGCAAGTGCCGCTCCCAAACGGAGTCTGGTTTTATAAACGGAAATTTTGTTGATCATACTATCTGGCCGAGCCAAATATACATATTCAAAAATACAAGGATTGAGCTCTCCTTTTACACACTGCCGAGCGATCATTTCGTTTTTGTGATTGACCAAAATAGCTTCTCCTGGAGCCACATCTCTGACAACAGTAAACCCCAGTGCTTTGAGTGCGACATCTTCTGAAGCAAACATCCATTCGGTTCCGCTCGTGGTTTCTTTTTTTCCCATGACCAAAGGACGAATCCCATTTGGATCACGAAAGACATACAGACCGACTTGGTCGATCAGGGTAATGACAGAATACGCTCCAGTTACTTTTTTCATGGTCATTTTTGTCGCCTGAAAAATGATATCGACCATGTTTTTCTTTCGAGAATTTTTTTTGATAACCGTATAGATTTGGTCTGCAAAAACATTGAGTAAAACTTCTGTATCAGAATCGGTTCGCAGGTGTCGACGGTAATTATCCTGTATCAGGGCTCGCATTTCTTCGGTATTGGTCAGGTTTCCATTGTGAATCATATAAATTCCCAAGGGCGCATTCACAAAGAATGGCTGGGCTTCATTCGCATCGTTACAATTTCCACACGTGGTGTACCGACAATGCCCCATGCTGTATTGACCACGAAGTGATCGGATATCATCTTCCCGAAAAACATCCTGAACCAATCCCGCACCTCGCCGCTCGTAAAACCTTTTTCCGTCGAAAGAAACCAGTCCTGCGGAATCCTGTCCTCGGTGCTGCAGCATTATGAGTCCATCATACGTTTCATATACAGCATCATCTTTTGTTTTGCAGAGACCTATGATTCCACACATGGAGAAAGGGAAAAGTGCGCCAGCATGATAAGGCAAAAAGAGTTTTTCGCAAGGGGAATTCAGCCCAAAGATTTTCGAATTTCAGCGGCTCTGAGGACATCCTCAGCAATATCTTCTTCAACTTCCATTTTTTGCAGGACATTGGAAGCAAAATTTCGATGAATAAAATGGTGAGGAGATGTGGGGCCGATAGATTCGCCAATAAAATCTTCGATCAGATCAATCCCTCCTTCAACGGTCTTCCAGATAGAATCTTTCTCACTGAGTTTTTGGAGATTTTCTCGATTTAGATAGTGTCCTGCATGAGAGAGATCACGCTGAAGATTGATATACAGCTCGCGGATAAGTTTTTCGATGCCCATGTCTTTGGCCAGTTTTAGTGCCCGTCCAGTACCAATAAGTTCCGGAGGAACACCCAGGCTATACAAGCTACCAGTAAATTTAATAGCTCTGGGGAGTTTCACTTTTCCTATTCCCCGAGCGTAGCCGAAAATACCAATATGTTGAACGCGTTCTCGGTGTGAAGGAAGCTTCCCCGCAACGGTATTAATCAGAGGCGCAATTTCTTCTACTATTTCCTGAAAGTATTTTTGCGATTTTTGGTTGAACTCTTTGAGAATTTTTGATTCTTCGGGTGATATCTGACGATAATTGGTCAGGTTTTTGGGAAGTTGGGTATTAAACAATTTAATCGCATCCTTCACATCCTTGAGGGGATAGTCTGATCGAAAAGCACTTTGAATCGTCAGCGAAGCAACACCACCATATTCCTGTACCGCAAAAAGAGCATTCTCTGGATTTATCGCTCCCCGGAAAGGGAGTGATCCGCCACCGACCCAAGGAAAAATCTTTATACCGTGTTTTCGTCCAAATTCATGATACGCAGAAACAGCATTTTTGAGGGCGATAATAGCAGGGATTAATCCAGCATTCATAGCGGGATCAGAACGCGCGATGAAAACCCGCATGTATTCGGGCTTGTAGTGATATTCATCCTGAAGAAACTGAATGTATTCTTCGAGTATCCGAAAAGCATCAGCCATCGTTTCCACTTCTTCAAAAAGCGGAATAACCTGAATGTGTTTCATGTCCGATTTCATATCGAATATTTCTTCGGTCGCATCAGCAATTTCGCGAAACTTTTTCTGTAAATAGATCAACTGATCCGAACGGGTGGTCATTGGCAAGATCACTTCAAAGAGTGGGGGAGAATGGAATCCATATTTTTTTGCTGCGTGTTCGGCGGAAATCAGATTCATAAATGCTCGAGGAAGCCGGTGAGACGTTTCTTCCCAGATATTGGGAATACGAAAAGTCAGAAACTTATCCCGTCCTAACTGATTTTTTGTGAAATATTCGTGATAATTTTGATACAGTCGATCTATAACAGCTTCATCGACAAATTTTCCTTCCCAGTCCCACATGTACTCACCGACACCGAGTTCAGAAAAACAACGATAGCATTCGTCTATTTCTTCGGCGTTGGAAATATATCGATTCCCTGAAAAAGGCGACCCCATGGCATTATCAGGATGCTGGGTTGCCATCGTGCTCGGTATTTTTCGCATGAAAAAAAATTATTTACTGCCAAGGCCAAAATCCTTTCTTTTCCTGTGGAACAATATGCAACAGAAAAAGAGTGAAAACAAAATAGGTGAAAATCTTAAAAAAATGATCCCCATTGCCGAGTACTTGTTGGCCAAATGCCAGAATAAAGAAAGCAGCAGCAGAAAGGATGAGACTTGATCGCAGAAAAACTTTGTTTTTTTCTGGCAAAAACTCTCTATTTATTACACTAATAACAGCCGCAATGACAGCCGCTCCCTCCAGTATGATAATAATCGCGAGTTGCAAAAGCATTCCTCCGACTAATGTTGGGAGAAATGTTTCGGCGAACATTCCTTCAAAACGAGTGACCGTTTCAGCAAAAGCAAGAATTTTTCCTATGACGGGAGAAGCGAAAACAAGAATCACAAAAAGCGGTATCAGAACCAGATGCAGATGAAAGAATAATTTTTTCATAGATGAAGAAAGAAAAATCACTTTCTATTCTACAGATTTTTTAGGCTTGTGAAAGAAGAAAATTTTTTATGCAAGTGGAGCCGAGAATGGGATTTGAACCCACGACCTACACGTTACGAATGTGTTGCTCTACCACTGAGCTATCTCGGCGAAAAAGGTGAAAAAAACTGGCGGAGAGGGAGGGGGATTACTTCGCTCCGCTCTGTGTCTTCCTCGTTCGGAATCTGAAAGCAAGCTTTCGTTCCTCACTTCGTCAGATCGAACCCATATCGCTTCCGCGATATTATCGGGTTCTCATCTTTATCAATATTGAATCCTGTTCACTCACAAGAAGTGACCATGATTCAATGGCGGAGCCAGTAGAACTCCTACCCTTTAACTTGCTTATTTTAATTTTATCAAATATTCATAATGTTACAAATGTTACACCGTAGAAATATTATTTTCTTAAGCATTTCAAAGGTTTATAATCCAGCTTGTAAACCAC
>JAIPJB010000002.1 GCA_021734395.1 Candidatus Altimarinota bacterium | reverse complement strand
TCTGGGTTTTTGGTATTGCTTTTCTCTTTGGGATTCGTATCCTAGGATACGAATCCTAGAGTTCGGGGGCATGGTCAATCGATCTATCGTTTTCCAAAAAGACACGTTCTATCATATATTTAATCGTGGATGCGATAAGCAACAGCTCTTTTTTGAGGAACGAGACTATGAGAGATTCTATAATAACATCGCTCGTTTTCGAACAGCGTGTCCGCATATTCGTATCTTTGCTTGGTGCCTTCTTCCTAACCATTTTCATTTTCTTTTGATGGAAGAAGCATTGGGAGAAGCATTGGATTCGTATCCTCAGGATACGAATCCTAAACCAGCCGAGGACACGAATCCTAAACTAGCGGAGGATACGAATCCAGAAACTGATGAAAAAGCCGAGCAAATATCACTTTTTATGCAAAAGATTCAGCAGGCGTATGCGGCTTTTTTTAATACCAAATACGGACCGGAAATAAAAAAGAAAAAAGGTCCGGTTTTTGAGGGTCGTTTTAAAGCGAAAGAAATTCCGAGTGAGCAGTACTTATCCCAGCTCAAAGACTATATCGAGTACAATCCCGTCAAGCACGAGCTGGTAGAAAAACCCGAGCAATGGGAGTATTCTTCTTTTGTCCTGGATTCGTATCCCTCAAAGGATACGAATCCTAAAAAAATTCTTATCCCAGACGATTTTGACCCCTTTTTCGAATGATGATTCGCACGTTGCATTTGCATGATTTTCGGAACTACGAAGACAAGACATTTTCTTTCGAGAAAAAGAATGTGGTTTTCTGTGGCCCAAACGGGCGCGGCAAGACCAATATCCTAGAAGCCATTTCTTTACTCAGCGTGGGGCGAAGCTGGCGGGAAAATGAGATCTCAGATCTGATTCGCGAAGGAGCTGACAACGCCCTTCTGGAATCTGAAATGGAAGACGGGGATCAGTACCGACTCACACTCACCTCCCGCAGCCGAAAGCTCGAGCGAAACGAAAAAAAACGGTCTTTCCGCTCGCACCTAGGAAAAGTCCCAACGCTGCTTTTTGCCCCAGAGTTTCTGACACTTTTTTCCGCGACAAAACGCGAACGACAGCGATTTTTTGATCGGTTTTTGTTTCAGCTGTCGGGGTCGTACAGGGATGACTTGTCACGCTGTAATCGGGCGATAAAACAAAAAAACGTGCTCCTGCGAACCGCCTCCCAAGACCGGTCTCAATCATCTCCAAGACCGATCTTGGAAGTTCTTTCTCCCTGGAATGAAATCCTGGCACAGTCTTATCCTCGTGTCATCGCCGAAAGAAAAAAGCTTCTCGCGGATTTACGACCAATTCTCCAGCGGGAGCTGAATGCACTGTCTCAAAAAGAAGATGAGATTCGCCTCACCCTCGAATGGGAAGAGGATTTCGATCCGACCCAGGAAGGAATTCGCCAGTGGCTCCAACAATTTTCTTCTCGAGAGCAGGCAGCCGGACGAGCGCTCATCGGGCCGCATCGAGATGATTTTGGATTTTTTTTACGGGGGAGACCGCTTCCCTCGACCGCTTCTCGGGGAGAAGAGCGATCGGTCATGCTGGCGCTTCTCGCTGCTCAAAAAAGCATGCTCCAAACACAATTTGATCGGCATCCGATCTTGCTTTTGGACGATGTTTTTTCCGAGCTGGATCAGCAACGGCAGGATTATCTAGAAAATCTCTGTAATCAGTCACAGATATTTTTTACGACCACCCACCACGAACACTTTCAAAACTTCTCTCCTCCGGTGCAGAAGTTTGAGATTAGAGATTGAGACCGCTCTTATGAGTCTTTTTATTTTCGTTTTCCCATTCGTTGCCGTCGAGAGGGGCGTCGGTTTTCGTCTTGTTGGTCGCGGATTTCTATCTTTATCGGGGTTCCGTGAAATCCGTATTTTTCGCGGAGTTTGTTTTCCAGATACCGTCGGTATGAGAAGTGAAATGCATTCTCTTTATTCACGAAAAAAATAAAAGTCGGAGGACAGATTTCAGCTTGGGTGACGTACTTGATATTTCCCTGCAGTTGCCCGACAGAAGGCATGACGTGCTGATGCACGATCTCCGGCAAAAATCGATTGAGCTGTCCGGTCGAGATTCGTTTTTTTCGTTCTTCGGCAATCGCCTGAGCCGAGGTCAAAAGATCTCCGATGCCGCGCCCGGTCTTGGCTGAAAAGAAAACCACTGGTGCCCAGGGCAAAAACTGAATCTCTCGGGAAAGATACCGCATGTATTTTTGTCGTACTTGATCGAGCGATTCTCCCCACATTTTTACTTCGTCGAGATCTCGGTCGTCACTCTCTTCTTCGGTTCGAGATTTTTCTCGCACGAGATCAAATTTGTTCACACAAATAACAATCCCTTTTCCCGCTTCCACGATTTTTCCGGCGATGGCGAGATCCTGATGTGTTACTCCGTCCAGAGCGTCAATGAGCAGAGCGCAGACATCAGCCCGCTCGATAGCCTGCTGGGTTCGAACCGTGCTCCAAAAATCTAAATCTCTCCCGATTTTTCCGGGGCGGCGCAGGCCAGCGGTATCCAAAAAAAGGAACGATTTCCCGTCTTCGGTTGTATAGGGGGTATCGATTGTGTCGCGAGTGGTGCCTCTGATCTCGGAAACGACCGAGCGTTCGGACTGTACAAAAGCATTGAGTAGTGATGATTTTCCGACATTGGGGCGACCGACAAAGGCGAGTTTTACTTCTGAATCTTCAGGGGTGTCTTCCTCTGCTGGGACGGATGTTTCTTGGGTGTCGAATCCAGCTTCTTTCAGCTTTTCGTCCAACGCCTCTTCCAGTTCCCAGAGTCCGGTGTAGTTTTTTGCCGAGACGGGAACCGGTTCTCCGAACCCAAATCGAGTAAGCTCCAAAATTCTTTGAGTCTGCCCATCGTCGATTTTATTTGCCACGAGGAGCACCGGTTTTTGGCTTCGTCTGAGTTTCTGAACGATTTCTTCGTCATCGGCGGTCATTTCGGCTTTTCCATCCACCAAAAAAAGAATGATGTCCGCATTCTGAAGCGCTACTTCCGCCTGCATTTGAATAGCTTGCTCCAAAGAATCTCCTTTTTGATTGGTCAGTCCGGCAGTATCCACCAGCCAGTATTCAAAGTATTCACTCTGAACTTTTTCCATTAGGTTGTCACGGGTCGTTCCGGGAATATCGGACACGATGGCCCGTCGAGTTTTGAGAAAACAATTAAAGAGTGTTGATTTGCCGACATTGGGTCGACCGATAATAGCGATGACGGGTGTTTCCATTGCGTGGAGAATGTAGTGAAAAATGACGGAGAAGCAAGGGAAACAAAACCAGAAGTTCTCCCCGGAGTTAGATTTGAAAGACCGGTCTTTTTTCATTTCTTTCACAAAAATCCTGTTTCCAGTACACTTATTCCGATGCTGAGTTTTTTCCGAAAAATTATTCCTGAGCGCTCTGGGCTGCGGCTCTGGTATCACAAAATTTCGGCTATTTTGGCCGCGGTATGGTATCGGTTTCCGTCTCACAGATTGCGTGTTATTGCGGTGACCGGGACGAGTGGAAAATCTACGACGGTCGAGCTGATCTGGTATCTGCTGCAAAAATCAGGGAAAAAATGCGGGGCATTATCCACCATTCAGTTCCATTTTGGTGACGAAATCGTAGAGAATGAAAGCTTACGCACAACGCTCCGTCCGTGGAAAGTGCAGCGATACCTCCGACGCATGGTGCGTGAAGAATGCGAGTACGCTGTCCTGGAAGTCTCTTCTCACGCTCTGGATCAGGATCGTATTTGGGGGGTCAATGTCGATACGGCGGTTTTGACCAATATAGCCGATAACGAACACATCGACTATCACGGGACATTTGCGGACTATGTGCACACCAAACTCCAACTCTTTACCCGTACCAATGCCGGATCCCGCAAACCTCATATTCCGAAGGTGTTCGTGCTCAATCGAGACGATGCTCATTTTGATCTTTTTGCCGATCTTTCGATCGATAAAAAATGGACGTATTCTCGTCGAAAACCGAGTGATATTCAGTCTCATGATGTGAATTACACTCCCCGAAACACAGAATTTGATCTGCGAATCCCCAATAATCAAGTGCATATTCAGGCGCCTTTGATCGGGGAGCACAACCTAGAAAATATTCTGGCCTCGATTGCGGTCGCCGTATCTCATGGCGTAAAAGTTACCGATGTTCAAAAATATTTTGCAGCTCATCCGGGAGTTTCCAGCCGCCTGGAGCTCATCGAAAAAGGGCAGAATTTTTCTGTGGTAGTGGACTATACGTATAAACCTTCTGCACTTCGAGCGGTTCTCTCAACGCTCAAAAAACTCATCCACGGAAAATTAATCGTGGTCTGGGGTGGCGCGGGAGGACGTGCTCCAGAAAACTGGCAACAATCAGGACGACTGTTGCATGAGTTTGCCGACGAAATTGTGCTGACGACTGATGATCCCTACGATCAAGATCCACGCTTCATTGCTTCGACGATTCGCCAGGTTATCCCTCGTCAGGAAGGGGCGGGATTTTTTGAAATCGAAGATCGATACGAAGCGATTCGGTACGCTCTCTTGACTGCGCAAGAAGACGACATGGTGCTCGTTGCGGGAAGAGGACATGAAAAAGTACAGACGATCGGAAAGAAGAAAATTCCTTTTGTGGACAAAGAAGTCTGCGAGGAAATTTTAGATTTTGCCTCCGGAGACCAGTTGCTGAAGAAGAAGAAATAAATACAATAGGAAGTGATTTATTCTCTTTTTTATGAACGAAGAACTCAATCAACAGCTTCAGAAAGTCGTCGACCATTTGCGTCAGGAATACTCCTCTCTGCATGTGGGACGAGCGAATGTCGCTATGGTGGATGAAATCCCCGTAGAAAGTTATGGATCCAAAATGCCACTCAAGACGATGGCAAATATTTCTTGTCCCGACAGCAAAACGATTCGGATAGAACCCTGGGACAAATCAGTCTTGGATAATATCGAAAAAGGAATTCGTGCTGCCGACTTAGGAATCAATCCTCAGAATATGGGAGAATATATTTTAATGAGTGTTCCTCCCATGACCGAAGAACGCCGAAAACAACTCGTAAAACGTGTTCACGAAGAAGCAGAAAACGCTCGCATCTCAGTTCGCAACATTCGACATGAATTTCTCAAAAAAGTGAAACAACAAAAAGAACAGAAAGAAATATCAGAAGACGAGGCGAACCGACAGGAAAAAAATATTCAGGAAAAAATTGATGCTTTCAACGAAAAAATTGATGAGATAAGCGCTAAAAAAGAAAACGACGTTCTGTCCATTTAACGGATATGTTTCGGAAAAAATCGCGTCATCGTCGGGAATTCCTTCTGGATTCTCACCAGAAAGATTCCCGGAGAAGTCGGAAATGGCGGAACAAAACCCTGTATGTTCTTTCCCGGATTTTATTACTGCGGCATATTACGCGCCTTTTTCGAACATCTTTTCTTCTGGGAACGGCGCTTATTTTGATGACCTTATTTATTTTCTTTGCTGTTTTTTCTCCCTATTTTGATCTCAAAAAAATCACCGTTCAGCGTGATAACCCGAATATTAATGTGAGCAGCATAGAAGAAACGCTGTCGGATTTTTACGGAAGAAATCTGCTTTTTTTCTCTCGAGAAGAAGTACGACAAACACTCGGGGAATCGTTTCCGGAATTCCGAGATATACAGATCGAAGAGGATTGGCCTTCGGAAATGATCCTCAAAATCTCTGTCTCGCCGCCACTCTTTAATCTGCTCAACACCCATACCGCGAACTTTTCTGTTATTTCCGAAGACGGGGTTATCCTTCAGCAGGAATCCCAAGAAGAGCTTCCGGTTCTGAAAGTTTTTCAGCACGAAAAACCGATTTTGGTGCGACAGAAATTTCTCACACGTGAAGAATTAGAAAAAATACGTCAGGCGGAAAAATTACTCCAAGAAGAGTTTGAGCTCCCGCTTCATGCTTCTCATTTGTACTGGGCATCTCAGGAGTTGCATCTTATTTCTACTGCTGATATGGAGCTCTGGATTGATTTGGCTCAGCCGATTGAACCGCAGATGCAAAAACTCAATTTTTCCGCCGATGAGATTGGGCTCTATACTCGTCGGTTTGATCATATTGATCTGCGTATTCCACAGCAGATTTTTTGGGAATATCGGTAGGAGAGTTGTATTTGAAAAAGACTCATATTTTCTTACAATGCCCCAGACACAAATAATCATTTTTTTATGAAGGTACAACTTTCCCACAAACCGGTTTCCGCAGATGCGCTCTTTCTTTTTGTTTCCGAAAAAGCATGGAGCCAGAAAGAGTATTCGTCGACCCTTTTGCCCGAAAGCATAGCAAAGGAAGCCGCTCAACAGAAAAAAGAAAAAATATTTGAGGGAAAAGAAGGAGAAATTCTTCAGGTTTTTTCTGCTTTTTCAAAAGCAAAAAAAATATTTTTTGTCGGACTGGGAAAAGAGAAGAATGGATTATCACTTCGAAAGGTAGCGGCAAAAGCAGTGCGCCAGGCAAAAAAGTCAAAGGTCAAGCATATTGCATTCTTGCTTCCCAAAAAAATAGATGTCTCACGAATCATTGTGGGATCACTGCTGGGAAATTATGAATTTAAGCTGGGGGATCAGAAGGATATTTTTTGGACTTCCCGTCTGACTCTTCTCACCGAGCAAAAAATATCAAATGCTCAGATTGCGTCTGGCGTTGCTCTGGGAGAAGCGGTCAATTTTACACGAGATCTCGTGAATTATCCGCCGAATTTCATGACTCCCCGCATTATGGCTCAAAAAGCAAAAGAGCTGGGGAAAGGAATCGGGAACAAAATAAAAGTTCGTGTCTACGGAAACAAAGAACTGCAGAAAATGAAAATGGCGAGTATGTTTGGAGTTGGACAGGGAGCGCATGAAGAATCGCAACTGATTGTTCTGGAATATGTCGGCGGGAAAAAAGGAGAAAAGCCCCTCGCTTTAGTTGGAAAAGGGGTTTGTTTTGACTCAGGGGGATATAACCTCAAGCCTACTGGACACATCGAAGAGATGAAATCCGACATGGCCGGCGCTGCTTCGATCTTGGGAGCATTTTCTTGGATTCAAAAAGCTCAGCCCAAGCGCAATATTTTAGGCGTGATCGGAGCGGTCGAAAACCTCGTTTCGGGGAATGCCTTTAAGCCCGGAGATGTTTTGACTTCTCTGAGCGGGAAAACGATTGAGATTACGAATACCGATGCGGAAGGACGACTTGTTTTGGCAGACTGTCTGTACTACACCGCCACGAAATACAAACCCTCCTGTATGGTCGATCTGGCAACCCTGACTGGTGCGGCTATCGCGGCTTTGGGGTACGAGATTACCGCTTTTGAGACGAATACTCCTGGGCTTGTTCCAAAGATCAAAAAAGCCTCTTCTCAGTCGGATGAGGAGGTGTGGGAACTGCCGATCACGGATTTATTCCGTGAGAAAACAAAAGGTGAGATTTCAGATCTGATGAACTGGACAGCGGGAGTATCGGCGGGGAGTTCTATGGGAGCGGCTTTTCTGGAAAATTTCGTCGAAAAAACCCCTTGGGTTCACTTTGACTTGGGCGGAACAGCTTTTCATGGAAAATATGGCGACGAACTGAATCCCAAAGGCGCAACGGGTGTGATGGTACGCACTCTCTGTGCTTTGATTGAGGATCAGAAGTTTCCTTCGTGAGACTGAGAAAGCGGGATACGAACCCAAAAACAACCAGGGTTCGTATCCAAATGAAACAGCCAAGATACAAAATAGATTCGAACTCTTTAGATGCCGAGGAAGAATTAGGATACGGATCCTTGATGCTTTGGATTCGTATCCCAATGCATTGAAACGGATTAGATTGTTAGAATATGAACCCATCCAATTTTTGCTTTGGATTCGTACTCAATGTATCTCAGGGTATCCTACAAAGAGAAATCTTTATCGGATCAAAGGCGTTTCGAGTGTGAATCCGGGAGGCGGCAGTTCCGCCACCTTGCGGTCGATACGAATGACGAAAGCGTTGTCGTTATTGTCGCATTCATTGTATTCGGGCTCCGATCCGCCAGCAGGAGCACACCGAACTCGATTTTCGATTGGATCACCGAGAGGATCTGGATTTGCCAGTTGGGGTGTGTAGCGACGGACAAAGTGAAGGTCATAATGAAAGGCCTTTTCTCGTCCTTCGGCTCCGGTTAAGCTTTCTTCCCAGGGGGTAGAATAGGTGGGATTCAGAACATCTCCTCCGATGAGTGCTCCCCCAATGGTATTTCGTGTGAAGAGTGTTCCGGTGAGAAGCAGCTGTGTGTAGAGCTGAGAATTATCAGGAGCATTAATGACGTCAGCAAGTGTTGGGGTAATAACGGTTTCATCTACGCTCATAAATCCGCCGTCTGCATAATATGTTCCGGCAATTTGGAGCACATTAGGGTTCACAAATATATTCCCAGTTTCGGGATATTCTCCTTGGGTTTCATTGAGCAAGATCACTCCAAAGGAATCATTATTCACATCACCGTAGGTGACATCTCCCTCAATAAAGAGATTTCCGTTTTTCACAACGAGTGTTTTTCTTCCCGAAGGGAGCGAGCCAGAAAGTTTTACCAAGCCTCCTTCGACATCGACGATCGCCACATCACTGGTATCAAACCAGCTGGAATCAAAAGTCTGAGGTCCGGTGTAGGTATTGTCAGCTCCACGTATTAACCGAAAAGCATTTTCTGTAATATTCTGTCGAATATCATTAGCGGTCACTTCCGCGACCTGTTCGGTTCCTCCCTGGAGAATCATTTTGGTGATATCCCCCAAGACTCCTCCCTCGATGTCTACACCGACAATGCGAAGAAGAATCCCCTCTATATTGTAGCCAATCTCATCGCCATCTGGATCTTCGAGACCATTCAGTCCTTCCAAACCGACTCCTCCTGCAGGATAAGCGACAGGGAGTCCTCCAGCGTTATAGCGAGCAATAGTAGAAAGAGCCAAGCCAGTATCATCCTCGAGATCCAAGCCTTCTTCCGCTCGGATAGAGGTGGTGATAGTGACGGGACGAGACCAAGGAGTAGCGGAAGAAATAATGTAAGGATTTAGGGCTACATTTTCGTGCTCGATATCTGGATTTCGATTTTCTACATCTCCAGTCTCAGGATATTCAAAATTTGTAGCATCAAAACTCGTGACTCCCACTTGGAACTCTTGTGGATCGGGCGAATCCAGCCGAAATTCTTCATCTGAATACGGTTTCAATTCAAAAAGATGACGAAAAGCAATTTGGGCAGAAGGGGTGAGTTGAAGACTTCCTGTGGGGATCCCTTCTTCATCGATTGCTTCTGTGTTGACAGAAAAATCAATCGGTCGTGCCACGAGCTGAGCGAGATAATCTCCTACTTCTTGAATACTGGGAGAGAGAGCACTGAAAACAAGCGTGCCATCACCATTATTGATTGTGGCGTTGATGCCGGGACTACTTGTCGGGAGGGGGTTTCCGCCAATTCGCAACCCTTCCAAAAAAGAAGTTTCTAGGTTTGCTTCATCGCTGTATTCACTCGTCGTCGAGTATAACTCGGCAGTATTGATCTGAGTGACGGGATTGCCGAATTGATCGATCAGTCGCAGGGTTACATTGCACGTATCGATATTGTTGGCGACTACTGATGTATCGAGTGTTTGGTTGTCGCATTCTGCAGCTGGCACGAGAGAAGAAGCGTTCGGATCCGGATCGGAGGCGGTAATTGTAAAATTATAGACCTGCGTATTCGTATTTCCGGCATTGTCGGTAAGATTGAGTGTGACTTCGTATTGGCCGGCCTGTTGGAAACAGTCTTCTAGTGATGGCTGTTCTACTCCATCGGAAAATCCAATATTTTCGAGTGTTTCGGAGGCAGGAGAAGAACTTTGTCCAAAACAGGAAAAAGCGGGAGGTGTGATCCCAGGTTCGGGGGTCCAGCTGACCTGCAGTGTTGATCCGGTCCAGTCTATACCAGAGGCGGGAATCGCAAGGGCGGATGCCAGAGAATAAATCCCCAGAGAAAGAAGGCCGATGCCAGCATATATTTTGAGATTCATTTTTGTTTCCCGTATTGTCCCAAATGCTCTGGGGAAAGGCAAATTTTTATAGATTCTGCTGGAAAACCCCGTCTTTGGATTCGGACTCTTCCATTCTCGAGTTTGAATCCAATTCAAAGGTCGAATTCAGCGAAAAACATTCTGACCATATTGAGGCTGAATTATTTCTATTTTGTAATTTTTTCTGTGCGCTAGAATATGAGCCATGAGAGTTCTCCATGTCGCTCCACGCGGACATCCTTTTCCGGGGGGATTGGAGTCTCTTTCGTGGGATATTGTAAAAGCTCAATCCCAAGAACGAGAAGTTTTTTTGCTCTGCGGAAAACATGACATGTCTCTTCCGATTCAAGAAAAAAAAGAAAACGTCCATATCTCTCGTTTTTCTTCTGTTGATTTTTTAAAAGACAGATACGGACTTCCCTATAAAAGTTTTTACAACACTATTGCAAAAATAAAACCGGATATTTTATTCACTCATACACGATTTTTCCCGAGCAGTTTTTTGGCCGGTTGGTCTATACGAAAAAAGTTCCCTTCGTGTCGATGGGTTCACATAGAACACGGTCAGAATTCACTTCACGTGGGGAATGTTTTTCTGGAGGGGGTGGGGCATATATCAGATCAAATTTTTGGTCGTTGGATTTTTCGTCATGCCGATCAGACGATTGTTGTTTCTCCAACAGCAGAAAAATTCGCACGGTCTCTTGGTGCAAAAAATATCCGTATTATTCCTTCTGGAGTAGAAATTCCTGGCCGCATACATCCACTTCCTCGAAAAAACAAAGCGCTCTTTTTTGGTCGGATGGTTCGAGAAAAAGGAGTTCGAGAGATTCTTTTTGCGGCCGAAAAAAGTCCCCAGTGGCATGTAACCTTGGTCGGTGACGGACCGCTTTTTGGATTTCGCTCTCTGCCTAATGTAACCTGGGAAAAATCTGTCTCCCGAGAAAAAATTCGTTCTTTTCTCCGAGCATCGGATTTGGTTTTATTGCCGAGTTATTCGGAGAGTCTTTCGCTTTCTGTTTTGGAGAGCGCTTCGGAAGGTCGAGCGATTGTGGCTTCTGATGTTGGAGAAAATAAATCTCTGCTCTCTCCGGACTTTCTGTTTCCTCCACGGGACAAAGAATCCCTTTGCAGAATGCTCCAAAAAAATACGAATTGTTTTGATATTCTCAGCCAAGAAGGAAAAAGAAATTATGAGTTTGTGGCACAGAATTATAGTATTGAGTCGATGCAAGACGCCTATAAAAATCTCCTATGAATAACACACGAAATATTTTTTGGGCATTGGTCAGAAGCGATTTTCTGATTCGCTATCAGCATTCGGCTCTCGGTTTTTTGTGGGTTTTTTTGAAGCCTTTTTTTATTTTTGTTGTTCTTTTGGGCGTTTTTTCTTTTTTTGGACAGGGGATTGATTATTATCCGCTGTATCTTTTGCTCGGTCTTTTGTATTTCCAGTTTTTTTCGGACGGGACATCTTTTGGTATGCGGTCATTGCTCGACCGCAGCTCCCTCTTGCGTCAGATACAAGTTCCCTCTCAGGCATGCCTTCTTTCAGCACTCGTGAATGCTGCGGTGCATTTGTGTTTGGGAATGGGATTTTTTCTCGTTGCCCATTCTTTTTTGGGTCCCTCTCTGGATTTGACAGTTCTTCCTTCCTTTCTTCTTCTTTTTTCAGCGCTTCTTTTATTTGCTTTGGGAACCAGTTTCTTTTTGAGCGTGGGAATCGTGTACTTCCGAGATCTAGGAGAAATATGGGATATTGTGTTGGTGGTATTGTTTTATTTGACGCCTATTTTTTATCCTCTTGAGATTGTGCCTTCTTTTTTTCGCACAGTACTTTGGTATAACCCGCTCACCCCTCTTATCGAATATTCTCGCACACTTCTTCTCTCTCCTGTGCAAGAAATCCCCTGGGGTGATATGGGAATTCTCTTTGTGATTCTTTTATTTTTTTGTTGTGGAGGATGGCTCTTTTTTCGTCGATCGGTTCCCTCCCTTATTCAAAAATTATGATTTCTCTCTCTGGTGTCAGCAAAAAATTTCTTCTTCCTCATGAGAGGAGGAACACTCTGAAAGAGCATTTTTTGAATATATTTCACCCTGTGGAATACGAAATTTTCTGGGCACTCAAAGATATAACATTGCGTGTTAAAAAGGGAGAGTGGGTGGGGATTATTGGTCGAAATGGCTCTGGGAAATCGACACTCTTGAGAGTACTGGCGGGGATATTGCAGCCTGAAGAAGGGGATATTTCTCTCAACGGGAAGGTGGTTCCTCTTTTGGAATTGGGGATTGGCTTTCATCCAGAACTGACAACCCGTCAGAATATTCTTTTGGGGGGGACGCTTTTAGGAATTGATTCGAATGTTCTCCGAAAAGAGATGAATTCTCTCTTGGAATTTGCAGGACTTTCTGATTTTCAAGATATGAAATTCAAAAATCTTTCTTCGGGAATGCGTTTGAGATTGGCTTTTTCTCTTGTTGCTCAGACACGAGGAGATATTTTTTTATTGGACGAAATATTTTCGGTAGGAGACCTTGATTTTCAGAAAAAATGTGAAACCGTTTTTTCTTCTTGGAAACAGCAGCACAAAACTGCTTTTTTTGTTTCTCATGATTTGGAAGCGGTTCGCTCTCTGTGTGATCGGGTTGTCTGGCTCGAAAAAGGTCGTATAAAAATGGAGGGAACACCTTCTCACATTCTTTCTCAGTATGAATCCTAAAAAGAAATATCGGCCTTCGGTGAGCGTCATTATTCCCTTTTATAATCATGAAAAGGTTCTCTTTCATGCAGTAGAGAGTATTCTCGCCCAAACATTGCCCGCTCAAGAAATCCTTATTGTAGACGATGCCTCTTCCCCTGATGCTGTTTCGATACTCCGGAAAATATCTTCTCAGGTTCCATCGGTGCGGGTGATTCGTCTTTCTTCCAATAGAGGACCTGCGGCTGCTCGTAATGAAGGGGCTCAAAAGGCAACAGGAGAATATCTTTGTTTTCTGGATTCCGATGACGCGCTGGATCCTACTTTTTTGGAAAAAGGAATTTTCTTTTTGGAACGGAAAAAAGATATTGATTTTGTTTATTCTTTTATTCAGCATTTCGGAGAGGACACACAGACACACCCGACACTTTGCCCGTATAATTTTTATCAGCTTCTATTTCACAATCATCTTCCGTATTGCGCGGTTTTACGCCGAGAAGCTTTCGAAGATGTAAAAGGATTTGATGAGCGCCTCAAAGAAGGACAGAGCGAAGACTGGGATTTTTGGATTCGGATGGGGAAGAAGGATCATTTTGGATACTGCATTCCCGAACCACTTTTTTACTATCGAAAAGGAGAAAATAAACGATTGCAATCGGTTCGCAAAAACTATGAAAACATTGTTGCTTCCTTGAAGAAGAGGCATTCGGAATTGTATCGCATACACACACGAATCAGATTGTGGTTTCGATGGCGTTCTCAAAAATCAGAAACTCCGATTTTTTGGAAGAGCCGTCTTTTTCACGTTTTTCCTCGTCCACTCAAAAAGATTGCACTGAAATGGCATGAAGCAGAACTAACGGAAGGAGAGAACTGGGATCGGCATTTTGGAACTTGTACACAACTTCTTATTCCTGTTCGATGGCGTCGTAAATGGAATCAGCGCATAGGACGTCATATTTTTCATGAAAAAACAAAAGTGTCTGATGTCCATTTTCCTTCAAAAAAATCAGAAGCAAAGATTTCTTCTTTTCCTGTTCCGGATTCCCAAAAGCCTGTTGTTTTCATTGTATGCCCCTGGCTCCCGATGGGGGGCGTAGAAACGGTTCTTTTAACTTTACTCCGGCAATTATCAAAAAATTTTTCTTTTGTGCTTTTTACCAGCGAAAAAGCACAGCATTCTTTTCATACTGATTTCTCCTCGTATGCCGCGGTGTATCACTTGGATCATTTATGCGGAAGCAAAGCGGAGAAGCAACAATTCTTTTTTGAAAAAATTCGAGTGCTTCGTCCGCAGCATTTGCACATTGTCAATTCCACTTTTGGATTCAAACTTCTGCCAACACTAAAAGCCAGTTTCCCTTTTCTTCGAACTTCCACCTCGCTTCATGGTTGGGACAAAAACTTCGATTTTTTGTCTTTTGCGGCTTTATATTTTTCTTTTTTGGACGGAGTGGTTTGCGTTTCTCAATCAGTACAAAAAAAGTTTTTTGAAAAATTGGGACAAAAATCCTCAAAAGTACAGCTGATCTATAATATTCCAGACTATGAGAAACTTGATTCTTTTTCTGAAAATCAGAAAATCGAAAAACTTTTTGCCAAAAAAAGTCTGCAGCAAAAAAATATTCTTTTTTTGGGACGATATCATTTTGATAAAAATCCTCACTTTTTTGTAGATATCGCACATTTTTTTGGAATCGATTTAGAACAAGATCATTTTCGTTTCTTTCTTTTTGGGGAAGGGATCGAAAAAGAGTCACTCAAAAAACGTGCTCGAGAAATCAATCAAAAAATGGAAAAGGATATAGTCTTTGTTTCTGATCTGCAAAGAAACATTGCTTCTCTCTACCGAGAAGCAGACTGCTTGGTAAATTGTTCTCCTCGAGAGGGATTTGGGATGGTGGCATTAGAGGCTATTTATTCGGGAGTTCCTGTTGTTGGATATGATTTAGATGTTTTTATGGAAGTTTTACCGCACAGCTTTTTTTATCCCGTCTCTCAAAAAACAGAATCCCCGCTTTCTTCTTTTGCGCAGCAGATTTTCTCCGCGACTCAAAATGCCCCTTCGGAACAAAAGAAAAAAGAAGTCCGACAATGGGTTCAAGACACCTATAAAAAAAATGTTTTTTTTCAGTCCTATACGACTCTTTTTCAGAATCAGAAATGATTTGATTTTGCTTTTAAAATTTGTAGCGTTGGGATGATGCAAAAATATGAAATAATCGAATATCCATCTTTTTCTGACGAAAGAGGGGAAACGATTCCTTTCGAATTAGACGAAGATTTCCCTTTTGAAGTGAAACGTGTGTATTTGGTCACCGCCAAAGAAAAAAAATCCAGAGGGGGACATGCACATAAGTTTGAGCAGGAGCTTTTCGTATGTGTTTCGGGGTCAGTGCGAGCTCTCGTGAATGATGGAACAGAAGACAAAGAAATCCTTCTCGATAAGAAAAAAGAAGGACTTCTGATTCGCCCTGGTTGTTGGCATGAATTTCATGATTTTTCAGAAGGAGCTGTTCTTCTGGCTTTTTCTTCCACTCACTATACAGGAAGAGGAGGGTATATCGAAAACAAATCCCAATTTTTGGATCAGAGATAAACTATTCCTTCCATTTGATCGAACATCCCATTGAGGGGACTTGTTCTCCCGTGAATCTTTCTCCCTTGAGAAGGACTTGTACGGCTTTTTCCAAGTCGTGAGAGGTGACACCGCCTTCGTTCTGCCAGTTGTCATCAAATCGACCATGATAAGCGAGTTTTCGTTCCCGATCATATACATATATGTCTGGGGTACATTGAGCTTTGTACATACGAGCGACTTCCTGACTTTCGTCTCGAAGATAAGGAAAGGGATAGTTTTTGTCTTTCATTTTTTCAAAACTATCTTCGGGATATTTTTCGGCATCGTTTGCATTGATCGCGATTACTTGAACCCCATCGGATACATATTTTTTCTGGAATTGTATCAATCGTTCTTCGATTGCTTGGGCATAGGGACAATGATTACAGGTAAAAACCAGAATCAAAATGTCTTTGTCTGAAAAAGAAGCGAGAGAATAATCTTTTCCGTCTGTGCTTGGGAGACGGAAGTCTGTCATAGGACTTCCCAGAGGAACTGAAACCGAATGTAAGAGAACCATTTAGACTAATTTTGCTATTCGATAGAGAGTATACCACAAAGTATTCAGAACAATTTCGTGTCCCGGTGCGTAGGTGCGACGCTCTCCTCCGAATTTCCATTTAAATTCAGAAATACCGGAGTAGGGATGATCTTCTTCTCCTTCAGGAGCAATCCCCAAAAAATCATAGGTATGGCATTGTCTTTTTTTCCCGTATTGCATCATTTCCCATTGCAATAAATACGGTGCCATGAGATTTCGATATTCGGAATTGGACGTGGAAGCACCAAAATAATAGATCGCTTTTTTTCCGCAAAAAGTAGAGATTGCGGTAGCAATGCGTTCTCCTTCGTATTCCGCAAAAAAAAGAACCGCATAATCCGAGAGTGTGTTTAAAAATTTTTCGTAGTAAGATTTTTCGTGACCGCTAAATCTATCCCGCGAAGTTGTTTCTTGATTTAGACGCCAGAAATCCTTCATATCTTGAGACGTACATTTTCCTTTTTCAAGAACCTGAATTCGGACTCCTTTTTTTTGGGCCAACTTTATATTGTAGCGTCCCTTTCGTTTCATCTGTGCCAAGATGTTTTCGTCCGATTGTGTGAGATCTATTTCGAGAGTATCGGTGGGCTGATAATTTTGTATCGCTTTCTTGAGAAAAAGAGATCGGTATTTTTTCTCTAGATGTTGCCATTCCTTTTTTGAAAAATAGGGATCTATCCGCCAAAACATACCACCTTTTTTTTGAAGTCGTTGATGAATTTCCTGCATCAAAAAAAGACCAGCATCGGAATTTTTTTGCGGATCAAAAATTGGTCCTCGAGCCGAATACCACCAATATTGGCCAGCGAATCCAGTCTGCATTTGCACACAAAAAGTGACGGCCAGAATTTTGTGCGAAGAATTTTCTCGAACACCAAACCCCAAAACTGTTTCTCGTCCAGGAATTTGTTTTTGAAAGTCTTTCCATTCGGAGACTTGATGTATGGAGCCATGCGGATGAGAGAGAACAAACTCATTCCACTGAGAATGTTCTTTTTCGGTATACTCGAAGAATTGGAATGACATTATTCTTCCCCGATCTGAAGAGGTGTATACACGATTTTTATTTCTGTTGTCGCGGTTTTATTGTCAGGACCAAAGGCAACTACCCGGTATATATTTTCTCCTTTCTTCATGTTTCCGTATCGTGCGTTTGCGATATATCGAAATTCAGTGTTTCCAGGCTGAAATTCTTTGAGACGGAATACATTGACCTCAATAGCATTTGTTTTTGGATCGACAATTCCCTGAATGGTTACTACGTCACTGGAAGTCTGATAGGGTTCATTGAGATTGATTACTGCTGGGCGCGTAATGACCGGTGACTTAAATTCATTGATATCAGAGTTGATAGTTGATGGGGAAGAAGTATTGGAAGGGGGAGAAGAATTCCCTGTTCCTTCTGCAAAAAGAGTTATCTGTGCGGGTTCAGACTTTTTTCCGTCACGAGAAACAGCAACAACAGAAAAAGTATTTTCTCCTGACAAAAGAGTTCCAAATTTCTTGGCTGCAAAGTAAACCCATTTTCTGTCTCCGGGTTGAAATCGAGTTAGTGTATACCCATTCACAACAATCTGAGCTGCTTCTAATGGCGCTGTTCCTTCGATTCTTATGATGTCTTGGTCAGCGCCAACAGTCGTTCCATTTTCAGGAGAAAGTATTTCGGGGCTTTCAATGCTTTGCGAGGTGGGAAGAGCTTCTTCGGGTTGAGAAGGATTATTTGCTGGGACAGAAATCTCTATTCTTCGTCGAATCTGTGCTGCTTCTTGGGGAAAAAATCGCTCGAGATTTTGCAGATGCCATTCGGATTCAATAAATTCTGCATCGATAATTTCCAAAACATTCTGACCGGTTTGTATTTGATCAAGTGTGCTTGGAGAAATAATAAGTTTTTGTCCGACGCCTACCTGAATATTTGTAAATTCTTTTTGGGCTTCATCCGTGAAAACATCAACATCAACATTCCCTTTGATCAAACGAATAGAATCCTGAATTTCATTGCTGGACAGATTCAGGATAGTTCCCCTCACATGAACGAGAATACGTGGTGTTTGTATTGCAAAAATAGAATCAGACTCTGTCTGAAAATCGTCATCGGAAACCCGGGCCCATATTCGTCCTTGCTTGAGTTGGATACGAGCTGTTTTTTTTCCAGAAGAACGCTCTTCTAACTTTTCGAGTTGCACTTCTGTATTTTGATCAAGGAAAAGGATATTGCCTCCGAGAAATTCAAGAGATACTTTGGAATTACTGTTTGTGCGAATAGTATCACCGCTCAAGAACTCCTGTTCACTGTAGGCAGGAGTCCACTGTTCTGAATCCGGCAAAGAAAATTCAGCACGTCCTTTTAGAATTCGTATTTGTGCGGAGGCAGTATCAGTTCTGGTTTCCGAAAAAATATTTACAACGAATCGGCCGCCCAGCCAGACGACTAAAAAAATTCCCAGAAGGACGGTCAACAAAGGAATAATATTTCTTCGTCGTCTTCGCTTCACAAAAGATGATCGACGATATCGACTGTATCTTCTCATGACGAATGTTATTGTTGAGAAAAATAAAGCAATTGGCAAATCTTTTCAAATTCTTGAAATTTTGGATTTTTTTTTGAAAAGTCGTACACTACTGACCAGCACATACACACAAAAATCATGAAGAAAAAAATCAGGCCACTTTTATTCTTTTTTGCGAGCTTTTTTCTCTTTTTTTCTTTCCCTGCTTTTGCTGAGACAACAGTTATCAAAACAGTTTATTTTCCCCCTATAGAAGTTAGAACACAACTTCAAGGTGATATCTTGAGTGCGAAAGCCTGGCTTCGCTCTGTGGATTCTGAAAAAATACAGAGTGTTATTTTTCAACTGTTTGATGGATATGGGGCTGAGATTTTTTCGGAAGAAGTTCTGTGGAACAATGATTTTTTTGTAGAGGATCCTCGTTTTCCGGAAAAGCAAATGGTAGTTCCTTTTTCGTATGATTTTTCACAATCACAGATGTCAGGGGTTTTTGAATTAAAAGCGCTTCTCAAGAACAAAAAGAATGTATTTATTGCAAAGGGAAGCAATAAATTTCGCTATACCGCTTCCACTCCCGTGACGAAAATCGCAGAATTAGAATTAGACACGGAAAAACAGACCATGGCCTCGTTTCTTGCTTTTTTTGAAGGAGAAGGAATACAAAAGGTACAGCCGGAATTAACGGTTCGTATTCAGCCTCAGATTGATGTTTTTGAGCATGTTTCTGGGGGCACTCTCATCGCGTCTCAGAAGGGCACTCTTCAAAGTATTTCTGCGACGAAAGAACAAAGGATTGATATTCCTTTTCAGATGCCAGATCAGCCAGAGACCTACGTAGTCGAAGTTCGTCTTTTGGATGAAGAGGGAAAACCTTTGACAGGCACTCTTAGGCGTCGTTTGATTATTGAGGGAGATTTTGGAGAAATACAGTCTTTTCAGTCCAGTCCAGAACGGTTTTTAGAAGAAGGAGAGAATATAACTTTTTCACTGCAGGGAATGGCTCGTCGACATCCCTCTCCAGTACAATTAAAGCTCACCGCAGATCAAATAGTTCGAGGGGCTACACAGCAAACAACGGTACAACAGCAAGAGATTGTGACGGTTGAAGATCCCAATTTTTCGACAGAGATAACGATTCCCGTAGAGGCTCCAGGGGCAGAGCAATTTCAGGTAACGATTGAATTACTCCGAAACGAGAAGGTGATCGAGCGAAAACAATTTCAAACTGATTTATACCTGAAATATAATTCTTCCTGGTATAAGATGTATTATGGAGTTATGTCGGATAATTTATACCTCTACCTTTTGGTTTTTATCACTTTGCTGATTTTTCTCGGTTGGTGGGTTCATGCTCGGATTTCCGGAAAGAAAATGTCTTTGTGGATACTTCTTCCTTTTTTACTTTTGGGATCGGGAGCACACGCCGCTTGGGTGAATGAATGGACGTATCCCCAAGATGGATTTTCTTATAATCCCTCTGATACCGAAGGATTTCAGGCAATACGATTCCAGGGGCGGATTTATGACGATGAAGATCATGCTGGCTTCTTCGAAACTTATGGTCCTCCTAGTATACTAGAAGTGGAGCTCTATGATACTTCTGCTGTGCTCCAAAGAACGATTTCTATCGAGCCAGGGGAAGCCAATTTTACATCTGACGAATATATTTTTGAATTTGATCTTCCTTCGGATTTGCCTGATGAGGAATATATCCCCCAAGTTTATATTGAGAAAGAACCGAACTCCATACGAACGGATTATTCGGGAACCATCTTTACGGACACGACTTCTCCCGAAATTCAATTTGAATATACGCCCAATACTTGGTCTAATACGCCAATTCAAGTAACGATTACTTGTCCTAGTGATCTGACGGGGTGTCATCCTGAGCCGATTTCTCCTTTCCAGGTACAGGGAAACTTCTGTGATGATGCCGAGATATGCGAAACCGAATATCGAGGATTCGAAATTTGCGACCAAGTGGGAAATTGCAGTAGTACAGATACTGCCAAACTGACGATTGATTTTTACGATCCCGAGCCACCAACATTTGATGCTCTTAAGTTTTTGAGAGATGCCTCCCATTTTTTGACGGGAGATGGCACTGGGGCACTAGAGGCGCACGAAATATTTGATTTTCTCATCGAGAATCCTCTCGATCCAGAAGAAACCGACCAGGGCGTTGATACTCATGCCTGTGGACCCGCTGAAGCCGGAAATGATATCTACTTCAAAGAAGCTTCCTTTTGTGCGACCAAAATGCTTCCCTGTGCGGAATCTGCAACAGAAAGAGGTTCGTACAATCAGCAGGAGGGAGAGGTATGCACTTTTACTTTTCCGGATCCAGGAGACTGTAATCCTTACTTTTTCCCGCTCTGTATTCCATTTTTTGTAGAGTAAGGAGCCTTTAAAAAAGGGAAAAACAGTTGACAATGTCTGGAAAAGCACACTACAATTTACGTCGTTCTATTTTTTAATATTTTTTTTACATGAAAACCATTGCAATGTTGCTTTTCAGTGTTCTTATCTTGGCTTGTACTCAGACAGATCCTTCCGAAGGAGAACCACAAGAAGAACCTGCCGCTATGGAAGAATCCATGCAAGAAGAACAGGTTCCAGCCGTGGAGACTGAAGCTCCTGCAGAGGAGGAAGCCATGGAAGAAGCTATGATGGAAGAGGAGGAACCTATGATGGAGGAAGAGATGATGGAAGAAGAAATGCAATAAATATTTTCTTTCGAAAAAAATGAAAAAAGCACTTCAGAGAAAGTGCTTTTTTTATTCGGGTTTCATCAAAGGAAAAAGGATGACATCTTTGAGGTTTATCTGCTCGGTAATCAATGAAACAAAGCGATCGATCCCCATTCCAAATCCGGTCATGGGAGGCATCCCGTGTTCCATTGCTGTGAGAAATTCTTCGTCGATATTCATGGCTTCTTCGTCTCCGGCGGCTTTTGCTTGAGCTTGAGCTTCAAGGAGTTTTCGTTGAACAGCAGAATCGATTAACTCTCCGTATGAATTCACGATTTCCCACCCTCCCACGAGTAATTGATAGCATTCAGCGGTTCCGTCTTCTTTGGGGCGTGCCAGAGGCTTTAGTTCTGAAGGATAATCAAGAACAAATGTCGGCTCGATCAGATAGGGACGAGAGGATTTTTTGTAGATATCATCCAGCAGGTTTCCGGTCGAAGCTTTTTTGATTTCTTTGGTATCGACCTTCCATTTTTTTGCAGCATTTTCTATTTCCTCCCGCGAAGCGGTCTGCATATTCAGGTCAGCGTATTCTTTGAGTACGTCTGGGAATCGAACTTTTTTCCATTTTTTTCCGAAGTCGACGGTATGAGGCTTCCCTTCTTTTCCAGAAATGGTCAGCGTTGTTTTCCCCAGAACTTCTTGGAGAACCCATCGGATCATTTCTTCGGTCCAGTCCATATTCTGATTTAGATCGGCATAGGCGGCATACCATTCCAGAAGTGTAAACTCTTGCAGATGAGAAGGATCCATTCCTTCATTCCGGAAACATTTTCCGATTTCAAAAACCCGTTCCATACCACCGACGAGAAGCATCTTGAGATCTAATTCGAGTGCAATACGCAGCACAAACTCATGATCCAAGGCTTCGTGATGAGTTTTAAAAACCCGAGCCATAGCGCCTCCGGCTTGAGGTTGTAAGACGCGAGTTTCTACTTCTTGAAAGTTTTTCTGCAGTAAAAAATCTCGAATTTTCTGGATGATCTGACTTCGAATCTGAAATCGAGCGAATGTTTCTGGATTACTCAAAAGGTCGAGGTATCGCTGTCGATAACGAGCCTCACGGTCAGAGAGACCGTGCCATTTTTCTGGCAGAGGACGAATGGCTTTTGAAAGGGGAACGACTTTTACCGCCAGAAGAGTTGGTTCTCCATGGCGAGTAATAAAAAATTCTCCTTCAAAACCGCAAAAGTCCCCCAGATCTAAAATTTTTAAAAATGTTTTGTATTCATCTTCGAGAGTTTTTTGAGCAAAGCAGATCTGAAAATCTCCGTCTTGATCACGAAGACGCAAAAAAGCTAATTTTCCCATCTCTCGAATATTCACAATTCTTCCGCACAATCGAATAGAAGAAGAAGGCTTTTGCATCACTTTTTCTGTGTCACGAGGAGCCTTCTTTTTTATTGCTTTTTTGGCTTCCGCGCTGGTATGAGTTCGGTCGAATTTTGCGGCATAATCAAAACCGAGCTTTCTCCATTGTTCGAGTTTTTCTCGGCGTTCAGCGCGAAGGGAATTTTCTTCAGACATGGCGATG
This sequence comes from Candidatus Altimarinota bacterium, assembly GCA_021734395.1. Classification (GTDB taxonomy): domain Bacteria; phylum Patescibacteriota; class Gracilibacteria; order UBA4473; family UBA4473; genus JAIPGI01. The sequence goes on along the minus strand of JAIPJB010000002.1, from coordinate 206,066 downwards.
CTTATTATTGGCGAAAAAGGCAGAATTATCAAATAGGATTCAGTTGCTTTTTCTCAGGAGAAAAGACGTCTTTTCCCTTGTAATACCGGAGTATTTATGGTATAATGAGGAGAAGAAATCACTCAAAATGCGATTTAAAGTTCCTCAGGACGTTCAACGCGAAGACCAAATTTTATGGTTTATTACGCTGAGACAGCTCATTATGCTGATGATAGGATTTGGTATCTCCTATATGTTGTTCATCAATCTCAAAAAAGAATACGAATTGAGTACGATCGAAATGATCTTGATTTGGATTCCGGCAGCTATTTCTGCCGCTTTTGCATTTCTCAAAATAAAAGGGATCAGGCTTCCTCAATTTTTTCTTCTTTTGATCGAGCAAATATTTTTTCGTCGGACACATCGTTTTTGGATTGCTGGAGCAGGAGAGCCCTTTGCGTCTCTTACGATGTCAGTCCATTTTTCTTCTGGAAAAAAGAAGGAAGATGATATGCCTGAGAAAATATTTAATGAAAAAAAGGCAGAAGAACTCGCTCAATTTCTGGATAACGAAAAGGGTGATTATCAAAAAAAGAAAGAACAACAACAAAAAATATTATGAAAACAAAACAAAAACAATCTCAAGCACCTCGTTCGGTAAAAAATAAAGCCGTTTCTACTCAGCAATACCTTCAGTTTGCTGGGGTGAGGGATGACACCCTGATCCTTAAAAATGGAGGGATTAGGGCTGTTTTTGAGGTTTCTTCTATTAACTTCAGTCTGAAATCCGAAGATGAGCAGAATGCGATTATTAATTCATATCAAAAATTTTTGAACTCACTTCATTTTCCGACACAGATTTTGATTCGTTCTCGAAAGTTGGACATTGATAATTACATTGAGGATCTTAAACGAAGAATGAAATCATTGAGTAATGATTTGCTCAAAAATCAGATGGCGGAATATATCGAATATATTCAGAAGTTGGTGGAATATTCCGATATTATGGAAAAACGATTTTTTGTAGTTGTTCCTGCCAATCCCCCTCGAGCCGAGAAAAAATCATTGTTTTCGAAATTTTTGGCATACATTCGCCCCGAAGATACGGTTCTCAACATTATTACTCGTCGAAAAGAATTCAAACAGCTCAAAAAAGAATTGGATTCTCGTTGTCATGGAGTTCAGACGGCTTTGGAAAATTGCAGCTTAAGTATCAAACGGTTGAGCACAAAGGAGATTATCGAGTTGTTTTATCAAGTTTATAATCCACAGTTAGCCCGAACTCAAAAAATGGCTCCTCTGGAAGAGTTGTCGGTTGCCGAGGGACCGGAAGAATATCTTGTGTCTGATGAGAATTAGAATTATCCGCAGAACAAACAGAATATCCAATGGCCGCAAAAGTCCGTGGCTTATCTTGGGAGTTTTTTTGGTCTTGATCATTTTTTTGTTTTTTACGAATCCAACGCTCCAATCTCGTTTTTTTTCTTTGTATGAAACCACGAAGGAAAATATGAGGGAACTTTTGTGGCAGACAGATGGAAGCGAAAAGCAAGACAAGCCGAATATTCAAAAATAGACCGGCTTTTGATCGATATGTTTTTTGAGTTTCGGATATTTTTTGAGTGTGACATCCTCTTGGAGGATTGCTTGTCCCCAGTCACGTGCTTTTTGAAGCATTTCGACATTATTTAGATCTGCGCATTTGAAATCAGGAAGGCCGCTTTGACGAGTTCCGTAGAGTTCCCCCATACCGCGAAGTTTCAGGTCTATTTCGGCCAAATATAATCCATTGTGTGATTTTTCGAGCGATCGAAGCCTTGTTTTTTGGGCATCATCGGGTTTCCCAACCACCAAAAAGCAGTAACTCTGCATGTCATTCCGGCCGATTCTTCCTCGAAATTGATGCAGTTGAGCCAGACCAAAACGCTCACTGTTTTCGATCACCATGACAGTAGCATTGGGAATATCAACACCAACCTCAATGACAGATGTAGAAACCAAAATATCAAATTCTTTGTTGCGGAAAGACCTCATAACGCGGTCTTTTTCCTTGGGGCGCATTTTTCCGTGAAGGAATGCCACCTTTCGATTCGGAAATACTTCATTGGAGATTCGATCAAATTCAGCCTTCACATTTTTCGCTTCTATCGTATCGGACTCGTCGATAAGGGGGCATACCCAAAAAATCTGTCGTTCCTTCTGGATCTGATCGTCAATAAATTTATTACAGAGAGCGGTTGTCTTTGGATCGGCCACAATTCTTGTAATGACCGGCTTTCTTCCTGGAGGTAATTCATTAATGACTGAAATATCCTGATCCCCGTAGACGGTCAAGGCGAGAGTTCGGGGGATAGGAGTAGCAGTCATTGCGAGCATGTGGGCGTTATTTCGTGCCAAAAGAGATCGTTGCTCAACTCCAAAACGATGTTGTTCGTCAACAATCGCAAAAGCAAGATTTTTGAACCGAGTGTCTTCGGTCAGTACGGCATGAGTTCCGATGAGAACATCAATGTCTCCGTTTTTCAAACGCGATTTAAGACTCTTCTTTTTAGTTTCTGAGACAGATCCGGTGAGTAATTCCACAGAAAATTCAGAAGGAAAAAATTTTATGGCACTGGCAAAATGCTGTTGGGCTAATATTTCAGTAGGAGCCAAAAAGCAAACCTGAAACTTTTTTCTGACAATAGGGAGGCTTGCCAGAAAAGCGACAACTGTTTTTCCGCTTCCTACGTCCCCCTGAAGAAGTCGATGCATGGGACTCTCTTTTTCGAAGTCTTTCAGTATTTTGTAGAGTGCTTTTTTTTGGGCCGTAGTGAGTTGGAAAGGAACCAAAGAAAGATCTTTTTTTACTTGCTGAGCGTCCAATGGAATACGATACGGGTTGATCGTATTTTTTTCGCGGAGTATTTTTTCTTGCAAGATGCGAACCTGAACTTCGAATATTTCTTCAAACCCCAATCTCTTGCGAGCTTGGTGCCATTGCTCACTATTTTTTGGCTGATGCATAGCTCGGATGGCCGCTGATTTTTCCAAAAAACTTTCTTTTTTGAGAATCTGAGAAGGAAGGATTTCAGGAAATTCTGAAACCAAAGCCAGAAGCCCCGATATTTTTTCTCGAAGCCACTTTGAGGTAATGGGAGGAGATTCTGAATAAATAGCGCGCAATGTTCCTACATGAACATTTTTTTGGAGGTGTACTTCGGGGTTCAGTATCTTGATCATTCCATAGCTGCGCTCAACTTTTCCTACGAGAAAAACCTGAGATTCATCCTTTAAATTTCGGAGTACGTAGGGGATTTGAAACCAAATAACTTCAACAGTCGTATTGTCATCCAAGACAAGAGCTGCTTTTCCAAGAAGTTTTCCACGAGGTGTTTTTTCTCGTCGAAAATCAACTAATTTCCCAGACAGTGTGTTTTTTGTATCCAATTGAATATTCTGTAGATCAGAAGCGATATCAGTCGATTCGATTGCCCGAGGGAAAAATTCAAGCAAATCCCGAACGGAAAAAATGTTCATTTTTTCCAGTTTTGACAAATGCGCTTTTGTTGTTCGTATTACTGTTTTGAGCGGGGTGTCAATATCCATAGTGTTCGAATTGTATCAAAAAAGAATAAAAAAATTTGCAAAAAGTTTTTTTTTATTCGAAAATCAAGGAAATTCTTCTAAAAAACTATTGTTTTCCTGCTCGAATATGTGATACTATTCAGCAGAACTTCAAGATTTAATGTTCTTTCTATGAAAAAATTTCTTGCTCCCGTCCTCGGATTTCTCGCTGTTTTGGGGCTTTTCGCCTTTGATGCGAGTCTTGTTTTTGCGCAGCCGGTTTCTCCCGGTGGTTTGATTGATCAGGGAGACAATCCACAAAATATTGCTGCCTCTACTACTTTTGGAGGATCATTTCGTGATGCACTTCGAACTATTATCAATTATTTCCTCTTCTTCTTGGGAATTGTAGCGACGATCATGGTGATCTACGGAGGATTTATGTATGTCACTTCACAGGGAGACGATGCTCAGGCAGAAAAAGGAAAGAATATTCTGATGTATGCCGCAATGGGAATTATTATCATTCTGATTTCCTTTGCTCTGGTCAATGCTCTTATCTCTGCCGGGCAGGGAACAAACCCAACCCCCGGAGGAGCCTAAAAAAGCAAAACTCAAAAAAGCCCTCCCTTTCTTGGTGGGGCTTTTTTTTATTCTTCTATTTTTTGAAGAGAGAGTTGTCCCTTTTGGGCTCCAAAATATTGGATAACAGAACTCGCATTTCTAGTTCCCCAGAGGAGCTGATCAGAAACAGACTTCTTTTTGAGGAATGCTGCGAGAACTCCCACAGAAAAAGCGTCACCAGCCCCGAGAGTGCTTTTGGTCCGGACATTTGGGGAAGCGACGCAAAAATGCTGATCAGCTGTAAAATATTGAGCGCCTTGTTTGCCATCAGTAATAACAATTCTTTTTATCCCTGAATCGAGAAACTTTTGAGCGATGAGGCGAACATCGAATATATCCTGAGCAGGATATGGATCATTGAGCGGGATTTCTTTCCCTGTGATCGTGGGAGATGCTTTTTTTATGGGAACTTTCTGTGCTTTTAATTGAGAAAATTGTTCGGCTTCTTGGCAATTAAGAATCAACATATCAATCTGTGGAATAACAGAAGTAAAAGCCGCGATGCCTTTTTTTAATTGTGTTTTACCGGGATTCCATACAACAACGCTCTTGGGATTTTTTTCTTTCCATTGAGGAAGGGCTTCGAGGAGGTCTTCGGATTTTCCATATAGGTGTCCGATGTACACGGCTTTTGCAGAAGGAGCTTTGAGAAGATGCTGAGGATCAAAATCTTCTTGACAGTTTCGATAGTGAAAAACACTTCTGCGCCCATCAGGAGCATTGATGATTACCGAAAAACTCGAAAAAGTATGAGAACTTTGCTGTAGAAAATCAGTGCGTACTTTTTCTTTCTTAAGAGCGCTGACAATGAACTCTCGTGCTTCGTCATCCCCCAAGAAGCCAAACGCAGCTGACTGTAGGCCGAGCTTTGCAAATCCGATACTGGTATTGGCGGCACTTCCTCCACAGGATTGAAAAACATGAGAGGCCTGCATTTTTTCTCCCACAGGAACACAAAAATAATCACTTCCTTCTTTTGTTTCTATGGAGACATCGTCGGTATTTGGGCTCAGAAAAATATCGAGGGTGACCGAGCCAAAGCAGAGAACGTCAAAAGTTTTTGGCATATTATTTTTCTTTTCGCCCAAATACTTCTCGCGGTTTTGATCCTCGGGATGGGCCGATAACCCCGCGGGATTCCATCTGATCTAAAATTCGAGCAGCTCTGGCATAGCCGATTTCTAATCGTCGTTGAAGAAAACTCGCGGAAGCTTTTCCGGTCTCGAGGATAGTATCGATCGCTTCTTCGTACAGATCATCCAGATCTTCATCTCCTACTTCTTTTGTGCCGGCAGTGAGGACACCACCCTTTGCCATGCCATCAATAGACTGAGCCGTTATCTCTTTCTGGATTTCATCATTTCCAATCAGTTCTGGGAACTGTAATTTGATATGATTTGTAATGCGCTCAATTTCTTCGTTGGAAATAAAAATTCCTTGGATACGAGTTATCTTCCCATTATTTCCGTCTAGACTCAGCATGTCTCCGAATCCCAAAAGGTCTTCAGCCCCTTGTCCATCGAGGATTGTTCGGGAGTCGATACCGGAAGAGACTTTAAAAGCAATACGGGACGAAAGATTGGCCTTAATGAGCCCTGTTACCACATCAACAGATGGTCTTTGTGTGGCTACAATCAGATGCATTCCTACGGCTCGAGCGAGTTGTGCGATACGACAAATAGCCGCTTCAACATCTTTTCCGGCCACCATCATCAAATCTGCTAATTCATCAATAACAATCACAATAAAGGGTTCTTTTTTTTCGGGGAATTTCTCGTTGTACTCAGTAATATTACGACATTTATTTTCTGAAAATGATTTATAGCGGCGATTCATTTCGGCGACAGCCCAAGCAAGGGCCGAAACACACTTTTCGGGTTCCATAATAACAGGCGTCAAAAGGTGCGGTAAATGATTATAGAGGGACAGCTCTACTCGTTTGGGATCGACCAAGATCAATTTGAGTTGCTCGGGGGAATTTTGCCACAGGAGGGAACACAGAAAAGCGTTCATGGCAACAGATTTTCCGGATCCAGTTTTTCCGGCAATCAGCAGATGTGGCATTTTTGCCAGATCGGCAACAATGGGTTTCCCGGCAACATCCCGACCTAGCGCGAGCTTGAGCGATGAACTTTCCTCCTCCGCCTCCCACGCATGAGATTCCAAGATTTCTCGCATGCCGACTAATGTTCGTTTTTTGTTTGGAATTTCGATTCCTACCAATGATTTTCCTTGTATAGGAGCCTCGATCCGAACATTTTCTGCTGCAAGAGCCAAAGCAATATCTTTCTTGAGGGAAGTGATTTTATTTAATTTCACGCCAGCGGCAGGTTCGAGTGTGAATTGGGTTACCGTTGGTCCTACATGCACGGATTTCATCTCGACTTCAATATTAAATTGCTCGAGTTTTTCTCGGATGATTTCTGCTTTTTGGCGAAGGTCGTTTTCGTCTACGACAATAGTGCTGGAATTATCCTTGAGTAGTTCAATATCGGGAGGCTCCCATTTGCCGGCGATTTCTCGATTTTTTGCTTCGGTCAGTTCATCACTTTCCTCCTCTTTTTCTAGATCAATACTTTTTCCGTTCTCTTTTTTCTTTTTTTCGCTGACTGCGTCTACGATTTCGAGTTCGTTTTTGAAATGCTTTTCAGCGATTTTTTCTTTTGGTTCTTTCTTTTTTGAGGAAGCAGTATTTTCATCTGATGATTTGAGAAAAAAAGTAGAAATACGAATCCCAAAACTAATAATCCCAGAGATCCAGAGCATTCCAACAAAAATAACTCCCGCAGCGATGTCTCCGAATAATTCTCGCGGGAAATACCCAAGCGCAAATCCAATAGCACCACCGTATTGGGCTGCTAAGGCGTGTGAATCAGCATGAGGAACAAAAAGATGAATAATCCCTAGAATCGAAAAATAAAAGAGAAAGAGGGCTATGATTCGTCCTGGGTGAAAGTGAATTTCTTTCTTGAGGAATGTAGCCAGCCCAATTCCCAAAAGAAATGGAGGAATGAGCCATGTGCCGATACCGAAGAGAAATCGAAATCCGCGAAATATTTGCTGTGCAAAGGGAGCTGGACTCCAAAATAAAACCAAGAGGAGTATGGCCAAAACAATCCAAATCCCCCCCCAAATTTCTCGTTTCAGATGATCGGTCAAAAAATCATCCCATTGCTCTTGTCTTTGCTTTTGTTGATCTCTTTTTTGGAAGGCTTTTTCTTTCGCTTTTTCTCGTATTCTTTTCTGTTTTTCTCTTTTTTCTTCGGTCTTTTTCATTTTCTTCGCCATTTTTTCTGCTTCTTTTTTGAGAACAGAAGCAGGAATGCGAACGCTGGGCTTTTTCTTGCCACCAAACATCGTTCACAATTTTAGCTCAAAAATAGTTTTTTGGAAAGCTTTATACTCTTATTTTCTGGAGTTTTTTAAGGGCTTGGGCATTCGTTTCCAAGAATTTAATCGTCTGGAATTTTTCTGGAGCAACCCAGTCTAATTTTTGTCCTTCTTGGGGAGCGGGAATCCCTTTTTGTATTTGACATCGATGGAATCGAAGCCTGAGATTTACACGATTGAATGAACAGATTTCTTCATAAAAATGCGGACGAACCGATACTTCGATTCCCAATTCTTCTTGGACTTCTCTTTTGACGCATGTGCGAAAATCTTCTCCTTTTTCTCGTTTTCCCCCAGGGAATTCCCAATATCCCACAAAACTTTTTCCTTCGGGGCGGGTCTGAATGAGATATTTTCCATCCTGATGGATACAGGCGATCCCTACCTCTATTTGCCATTTTCGTTTGTTTTTTTGGTTTGTTTTTTTTCGTTGTGGAAGAAATTCTTGACAGATATCCTCCGGAAAAAAAGCACGTATAGATCCTTCTATTTTTTCACCGGAGCGAAGGGCGGTTGCCAGATCCATCATGGCACCATTCCAGTCGCGTCCTGAGTCGGCATATCCGAGAAGTTCTTTAGCCATATGATCTACTTTTTCTTGTGGCCAGAGGGTCCGAATAATTTTTTGTATATTCGTGTCTATAGCGGGGATTTTTTTGTCCCAGGTAAAACTCAAGATAGCTCGAGCGGTGTATTCCCCAACTCCTGGGAGACTTTTTAGTTTTTGGAGATCATGGGGGAACACACCATCCCACTTGTGAACCACTTTTTGTGAAGCTTGGAGTAAATTTTTTCCCCGAATATAATATCCCAACCCTTTCCATACGGGATAGACCTCATCCCAAGAAGACTGTGCGAGATCTTGAACGGTCGGGAATTTTTCCAAAAAACGAGGATAAAAGGTTTTTTCTACTCGTGAAACCTGCGTTTGCTGGAGCATGATTTCTGAAATCCAGACTTTATATGGATCGCGTGTATGACGCCAAGGAAGATCTCGACCTTGTGTGGAATACCATTCCAAAAGTGCGCGGGTAAATGTCGCGGGGTCTTTTTTCATAACACTTTTTTTCTAGAGCAAAATCAACCAGAGCGCAAATTTTAGTACGGAACCATAAAGTAGTACATCAGAGTCCAAGCGGAAAAGGCGACAACAAGTCCAATAACACAAGCAGTTAAAATCCTCTTTGCATCTTCTTTGCCTTCTTCGTCAATACCCATGCCTGTGATCAGTCGTATTCCTGCATAAACAATACCGAAAACTGCCAGCACACCAATAATTCCTAAAATAAAATTAGCCCAGTCAGCAATAAGTTTTATCGAATCGGGAATATCAGGAACTGATAATTTTCCTTCCCGCATAAAAATACGAACGAATGTTTCTGAAGAAACAATCAAGGCCATCCCACCGAGCGTGTATACCATTCGTCGTTTTATGTTGCTGACTTCTTCTTCTCTCTCTCCGGCAGCGACAATCAGCTTGATTGCTGAGAAAATCAAAAATCCTACAGCGACTGCCACCACAAACGTGGTCACGTATCGGAATATTCCTTGCAATTCACTGACCCCCCGAGAAGCCATTTGACGAATAGTCTCTTCGTCTTGGAGAACTTCTCCGTATTCTCCAAAGAAGACTTCATCTACTAAGACTGTGGCGATCAATAACACCACAAAGCCAGTTGCCATACTATAAATATGACGTTTCTTTTCGTCCAAAAGTTCTTGGTTGGTACGGCTGGCCACTAAATGCAAACCACTCCACGCACTAAAAAGGACAGCAATCCAGATCATCATTCGGCGTAGGAATTTCACGACTTTTTCAACGACATTCCGAAACTGAAGTTCTCCTCTATTGGTATCGCTCCCTTCATAATCAGTATAGTCAATCAACGTGGTCATTTTCCCCAGAATATTTCCCCTGTCGAGAGGCTCATTCTCAAATTCAGAAAAAACATCTTTTGTTGTGATAGGCTGTGCTTCTGCTATCTGGGAAAAAGGAAGGAAACAGAAGAGTCCAAAAAGAAAAGACAGTATTAATTTTTTCATCGGATCATGAAGCGAATAATAGTGTAACTAGAAAGAACCACAATAATACCGATTACACAGGAAATAATAAGGCGTTTGGCTCGATTCATCTGATCTTCGTTTCCCAGGCTTATGACATAGTACAGGCTTGAAAGGATGAGCATGATCACCGTAGCGCCTCCCACAAAAGTCAGTGCAAAATTAATTAAACCGACTATTTCGCTGACTCCTTGATTGACCATTTGTTCTGGAGCGACTAATTCTCCAGAGCTATCTTGCGCGCCAAAAACGCGCGCTAAAATTTCTGCGGTCAAGATCAAAAATGCGCCGACGAAAAAGGACTGAAAAATATTTTTTTCCTGCTCGATTTTTTCGTCTTCTTCACTGCCGACAATAAGATTGTATCCAGACATCATCATACTGATCAGCATGATACCTCCCACAATAATTTGCATGAAGAATTTAATCTGATTGATTTTGAGACTGAAATTAGAAATAGTTTTCGCTCCTTCGATGACGTCTTGACTGGGGTTCAGCACTTCAAAAGCGACAAATTCTCCAACAGCGATCGTTGCCAGCCCCAAAATAATCCAACCGAATTGTGTTTTGTATTTTGAAAGCCGTTCGTCGTCTCCCTGAGAAAAAATAAACTTTGCTCCCGAAACAGACAGCCATAGGATTGCAATAGCGCCAATGACGACATTGATCGCAAAAAGAAACGGGCTTATTTCTTCGTCTGCGTACCCTCTTGCTAATAGCTCAAGCGATGCTTCGGTGCCGATTCCTGCATCATAAATTTCATCGATTCTGTCTTTGACAAGGTTATGCTGAAGGATGGGATCGTAGTTTTTTTCGGAGAGAGGGAGCGTATTTCGGCTTGGTGTTCCTTCTTGAGCGAAGGCAATTCCTCCTCCCCACAGCAGACACATGAGAGCCAATCCGAACAATATTTTTTTCATTCCCCTTATTATACCGTAAAATGCGCTTTTTCTCAAGATAATTTTTGACAAAAGAGGCTTGATTTATACAATCCTCGCGGTTACAGTTCTTTTTGTTCTCAATGATTGCGTGGCTTTTGATTCCGGCAGGCGTACTGATGATCGTCTATGCTGAAAAAATCGGCACTTTTACCGGTCAGTTAGATTTTGGCGAAAAAATATTTGGTTCTGGGGGAACATACGTTCTGATCAAAGTGATTGGACTTTTGATGTCGATATTTGCCATCATGTGGATAGCTGGAGGATTACAAGGGTTTTTACATGGAATTCTCAAAACCATTGTTCCGGGGATTTCCTGATCACGTATATCAATTATTTTTTACGGGGACGTAGCTTAGTTGGCTAGAGCGCCTGCTTTGCAAGCAGGAGGTCGAGGGTTCGAATCCCTCCGTCTCCACCATTTGGGTGAGTAGCTCAGTGGTAGAGCAGTGGCCTTTTAAGCCATTGGCCGTGGGTTCGAGCCCCACCTCACCCACCAGAACAGAGATCAAATGTCATATATCAAAAATCAGATATACATGGTTTTTTGAAGAACCCACATTGTCGCGAAGCGACAGGGTTCGCTTTTCTGGCGAATGAAATGAGCCGAAGAAAAGTTCTCGACTTCGGACCCCGAGCTTGTCGAGGGGGAGAATGAGAGAGTGCCCCACCTCACCCACCAGAACAGAGATCAAATATTATATATCAAAAATCAGATATACATGGTTTTTTGAAGAACCCGCATTGTCGCGAAGCGACAGGGTTCGCTTTTCTGGCGAATGAAATGAGCCGAAGAAAAGTTCTCGACTTCGGACCCCGAGCTTGTCGAGGGGGAGAATGAGAGAGGCCCCCACCTCACCTACCAGAAGGGCAATCTTCAATCTTCAATCTTCAATTTTTAATCTTTAATCTTTAATTCGAGTGAACGAGTTCATGATTTTACGAGTTTAGAAGAATGAAGAATAAATATTCGTATTCGAGCTCAAATCATCTCGGGGTTCGAACTCAAAGATGTAATTAATTTTCAACCTTCAATTTTTTTCTCCTCCTTTCCTGCCCTGAGCGAAGCCGAAAGGAAAAAGGGGGAATGAGGGGAATTTATTTCTCTATCATCTCTTTATTGTGTCTTATTCAGATTCTGATTTATTTTGAATCGGGACTAGACGACCTTCCCCGGACTTTGTTTTTATTCTTGCCAGCATGCGCTCCTGTCCGTATGCTTTTTTTGAATTTATGAAGAGAAAAATTTGGAATCAGAAGAAAAAAAAAGAGTTTTTGAGCGCGATCATTCTCTTTTGTTTGATATTAATTTTTCTCTTCTTTTTGGAAGAAAAACTGTCTTTTTTGCAGAATCGTGAAAGTTTTGAGAATTTCATCGAAGGATTTGGAGTGTGGGGACCCTTAGTCATTATTTTCGTTATTATGGCTGAAGTTGTTTTTGCTCCTCTGCCCGGTTTTTTGCCGGTTTTGTCAGCTGGATTTTTATTTGGTCCGATAGAGGGTGGAATATATGCTTTTATCGGGAATGTGGGGGGGACATTGATTGCTTTTTTTCTGGCTCGAAAATTTGGAAAGAAATTCATTCAGCGATTTACGCAAAAGAGTACCCTCGAAAAATATGAAAAAAAGATTGAGGAACACGAGAATTTGTTTCTCTTGGTTTATTTTATTCCTTTTGTGCCGCTCGACATCGTTAGCTTTGCTTTTGGGCTTTCGGGGGTTCGGTATCGCAAATTTATCCCATTTATCTGTGCGGGGTATCTTTTTTATGTTTTGATTTTTAGTTTCTTCGGGGACTATTTAGCCAAAACTTATTTTTAATGTTCGTTCGAAACGATGATACTTCCTTCTGAGAACGGGAATTTTTCAATACAGAGAACAATGTTTTTCGCTTCAGAGAATTGCTGCTGGCATTTGCCAAGCATCGCCTCATGCAAGGTTTCGAGCAGATGAAATTCTTTTTCTTGTCCGAAATTTTGTATCCACTGTCGGATTTGGTAGTAGTCGATCGTATCGACAATATCGTCGGTCTGCACAGCTGTGTGAGTATCGTATTCAAAATTGATTGAGACCAGTACTTTTTGCGGAGTATTTCTTTCGGATTTTGTTGTTCCCAGACGAACAAAAAGTGGAATATTTCGGAGCTCAAATTTCATCGACCGCAGAATAAAGCGTTTCCCTCTTTCTGCCAAAAAATATAAAAAAACACACCCCCAGGAAGTCAATTCATTTTTTCTTGACAGCACAATATTTGGGGTGTAAAAAGAATGCTACCTACAATATATTGTGATTTTTGAATTTAAAGCGATATGAAAGAAATGATTATTTTGAACAATAAAAGTCTGGAATTTTCCTTTTTCTTTTTCTTTTTTACCTCTTCCATCTCATGATTTTTAAAGTCCAGAAGCGCACCGGAGAAATAGTAGATTTTCATCCTCAAAAAATTGTGGATGCTGTTTTTGCGGCAGCCAAAGAAATAGGAGGAACTGATCGCAAAATCGCCGAAAAAATTACCCAGGATGTGGTACAACTTCTGGATAAAAAATTTCATGACCAAATTCCTTCAGTCGAAGAAATTCAAGATACGGTAGAAAAAGTTTTAATTGAAGATGGGCATGCTCAAACTGCCAAAGCCTATATTCTCTACCGAGAAAAACGCGCCCAATCACGCTCCGACAAAAGTGTCGTGGTGAGCGTAGAAAACACAATCACAGAATATCTTAATAAACTCGACTGGCGAGTGAATGCGAATTCCAATCAGGGATATAGCTTGGGGGGGATGATTCTCAATACTTCAGGAAAAGTCACGGCCAATTACTGGCTGTCTCATATTTACCCGAAAAACGTAGGTGATGCTCACCGCAATGGGGATTTTCATATTCATGATTTGGATATGTTTTCCGGATATTGTGCGGGATGGAGTTTGCGGGTATTGCTCGAGGAAGGATTTAATGGCGTTCCTGATAAAACAGAAAGTCTTCCGCCTAAACATTTGTCTACGGCTGTTTCTCAGATGGTAAACTTTTTGGGAACGCTGCAGAATGAATGGGCCGGTGCACAAGCATTTTCAAGTTTTGATACGTATTTGGCACCGTTTGTTAAAAAGTATGAAATGAAACTCGAAAAAGAAATCGAAGAAAACAAGATACTTTTTCCGAATAAAAAAGCACAGGAAGAATACGTCCAGAAAAAAACCTACGATTATGTGCTCCAGAATATGCAGTCGTTTGTTTTTAATCTCAATGTGCCTTCCCGATGGGGCACACAAACTCCCTTTACCAACCTGACTTTTGACTGGACGTGTCCACGTGACCTGAAAGACAAAAAATTAAAACTGGGAGGAAAATATTTCCCGTATACCTTTTCGGAATTGCAGAAAGAAATGGATATTATTAATCGTGCGTACATCGAAGTCATGACCCGTGGCGATGCCAAGGGGCGCGTCTTTACCTTTCCGATTCCGACCTACAATGTGACGAAGGATTTTGACTGGGACAATCCAAATACAGAACCACTTTTTGAGATGACAGCCAAATACGGTATGCCGTATTTTCAGAACTTCATCAATTCCGAGCTCGATCCCAACCATATTCGATCGATGTGCTGTCGACTCCAATTAAATCTAGACGAATTGCTCAAGCGCGGAAATGGGCTTTTTGGTTCAGCAGAGATGACGGGGTCTATTGGCGTAGTAACGATCTCTCTTCCTCGAATTGGCTATCAGAACAAAGGAAAGAAAGAGGCCTTTCTCAAACGCATCGAGCATCTGATGGATCTCGCCAAGATTTCTTTGGAACTCAAGAGAAAAGAAGTACAGACCTGGATGGATCGAGGACTTTTTCCGTACAGTAAACGGTACCTGGGACACCTCAATAATCATTTCTCCACGATCGGTCTGAACGGACTCAACGAGGCGATTCAAAATTTTACTGACGGAGAACACACGATTGCCGACGAATGGGGTCAAGATTTTGCCGAAGAAGTACTGCTCTTCATGCGTCAGAAATTGACCGAATTTCAGAACGAAACGGGAAATCTTTATAATCTCGAAGCGACTCCTGCCGAGGGAACGACCTATCGATTTGCCAAAGAAGACAGGAAACGATTCCCTGACATCATTCAATCCGGAACCGAAGAGGCTCCTTACTATACCAATTCGTCTCAGCTTCCGGTGGAATACACCGAAGACGCTTTCGAAGCTTTGAAGCTCCAAGATCGACTGCAGACCAAATACACCGGTGGAACAGTTTTACATCTCTATATGGGAGAACGTATTTCCAATGCGGAAGCTTGCAAAAACTTAGTTCGAAAGGTTTTGGGACAGTTTCATCTCCCTTACATCACGATCACGCCGACCTTCTCCATTTGTCCCAAGCACGGGTATGTCGCTGGTGAACATGACTACTGTCCCAAATGTGATAACGAGATTGGTTACAAAGGTTCTGACAAAGAAGAAACAATTCGACTGCATCACGACTCTCGTCGTCAGGGCACGATAAAAAAAGAAGCCACTCATTCTCAATCTGTTTCTGTCTGACCCCTTTTCTTTATTTTTTATCCTTTTTATTTGTATGAACAGTACATGTACGGCCTCAGCTCTCGACAAAGCTCGACCTCAAGGAGTTCAAGATTTATCTGATCAGCGCACACGGTGTGAAGTGTGGACGCGCGTGATGGGATATCATCGCCCGGTTTCTCACTTTAATGTGGGCAAGAAATCAGAGCACTATTCACGTCAGCACTTCAGTGAAGGCTCTTCGGCGAATTCTCAGTTTTGTGCGAAGTATTGATGAAAGAAATTCGATCGGAGGAACGGAAGCTTCCGAGAATGAAAAAATGGAATTATTCGGATGCTGGATGGTATTTTGTGACGATTTGCACGAAAAATAAGGAAGAAAGTTTTGGAAAAGTTCAGAAAGAAAAAGTTGTTTTAAATGTATACGGAGAAAAAATAAAAAATATTTGGGAAAATATTCCGCAGCATTTCGAAAATGTAGTATTGGACGAATTTATTGTAATGCCGAACCATGTTCACGGGATTGTGATTATTGAGTCGGAAAAGAAAGATAAAATTTATACTGTAGGGAACAACGATCGTTGTTCCCTACAAAGGAACATGGAATTGTTACCAAAAGTTATCTCCCAGTGTAAATCGTCATTTACCCGTGAAATACGGAAAAAATATGGGGATTTTTCCTTCGCGTGGCAAAAATCTTTTTATGATCATATTATCCGAAACGAGCGATCTCTCCTTAAAATTCGAGAATATATTCACTACAACGCACTCAAATGGGAGAAAGACAAAGAGAACCCTAAAAATTTAGTTTTTTAACACCTCATGAACTACCTACTTTTCACCACCACCAGATGTCCTAAGTGTCCGGCTTTCAAGGAGCTGGTCAGGGCAAAGGTTCCTTTCGAGGGACAGATTTTGGACGAGACCACCGAAGACTTCGGGACAATGACCGAAGATCACGATGTGTCTGAAGCCCCGACTTTCATTGTCTTTGAAGACGGCGAAGAAATTTTTCGTACGTCAGACGGGGGAGAGCTGGAGGATTTTTTGGAACATATTTAATTTTTATTATCTCTTTGGATACGAACTCAGTGAATTATCCAAGCAAATGCACATTTGAGTATTTCAAAAGAATCAACAGAACATATCGTAAAAAGAGTTCGTATCCTAGTAAAAAACATGCTTATCGGCGGAATACAAACGCTCACATTGCTGGATTACCCCGGCAAAGTCGCCTGTCTGGTCTTCACGGCCGGATGCAATATGCGGTGTGGATACTGTCATAATTATGAATTTGTTCTGCCGGAAAAAATCAAAGAACTCCAAAACGATTTTATCCCGGAAGAAAAAGTCTTTTCGTTTCTGGAAACACGTGAAGGATTTCTCGACGGAGTAGCGATTACCGGCGGTGAGCCGACAGTACACCCCGATCTTCCGGATTTTATTCGCCAGATCAAAAAAATGGGGTTTCTCGTAAAACTCGATACCAATGGCACTAATCCTGATATGCTGAAAAAATTATACGACGAAAATCTACTCGACTATGTGGCGATGGATATCAAGGCTTCGCGTGAAAAATACGATGTGATTACGGGCGCGAAATTAAATTTCTCTGATATTGAACGTTCCAAAAAGCTTATTCAGGCTTCTGGCAAAGACTATGAATTTCGTACGACGGTGGTGCAGGGATTTCATGATGAGGAAGAAATTGATCGTATCGCGAGCTTTTGTGAAGGAGCCCGACAGTATACGCTTCAGAATTTTCGGAGTGTGAAGGTGTTGGATTCGGCCTACAAGCGAAGACATGGGTTTTCTGATGCGGAGCTACAGAAACTTAAAAAAATCGCACAGAAGCACGTCAAAAAAGTGCTGGTGTTGAATTAATTAGACATCAGGATTCAAAGTAGGATTCGAACTCTGAAATACTTTGAGTTCGAATCCAAGGAAAATATTTCTATTTGTACCAAGATTACAGAAAAGAAGGTTTGGATCCTCGCCTTCGCGAGGATGACTTAAATATTAATTTCAATTTCAGAATAAAAAAACACCGTCATTCCCTCGAAGGAGGGAATCTAATACTTCTATTCTGTGATAATCGATTCAACAGTAGAATTTCTGCTCTTTTTACTGTTTAGAAAAGTTTGGATCTTCGTCGCAGTTTGCCCTTGACTTGATCGAGGATAAGGATGACTCTTTTCTTTCAGAGTTTTACCCAATCCAGCTTGCTAGAATCCCTGGATCGTAGAGCAAGAACCCGCCCAAAATTAACAGCAATAGTCCGCCAATAAAATGCGAGATCTGTATGAGTCGTGGGGAGAGAATTTTGAGGTTGAGCGTGTAGAGTGCCACCACCAAAACGATAATGTCATCCAGCATGTACATCAGATCGTAGAGCGTGATGGCGGTGATTTTTTGCCACATGGGCAGCCCCAAAGATACGAGCGTGGCGGTAAAAGTGGTCGGAATAGCAAAGCTGCATAAAAGCTCGATCGCATTGACTGAAAAGGCAAGCCCGATAACCCCTGTCAGGACGAAGATGGTTTTTTCTCGTGCCAGGATGTCGGCTAATTTATCACGAAATTTCTTCTTGCTCCCTGCATCACGGACTTCACAGTCGATATCTTTTTTCCTGGCAGACCAGAGCGAGGCGATACCCGTTCCCACAGCAATTATTCCCACAATTCGAAAGATCCAGGTCATGACGGGGCCCGCAACAAATTGTGAAATCTGCGTAAATCCGAGCAGGTATGTCAGGAGTGCACCAAAATAAATAATCCCAGAAGACGCCAGAAAAATTCCGCCGATCAACCAGCGTTTGCGTTTGTCATCCATGGACAGGAGGAATCCGATTAAAATGAGGAGTGTCCACATAGCACACGGATTAAATCCGTCTAAAAGTCCCAAAACCACACTCATCACTGGCCAAGAAGAGTCGAGATATTTTTTCCAGCCTTCCTGGTCAATCGGAATATCTTTTTCGACACTCGGTTCGCCGTAATGCTTTTCCATGAGCGCGACGATTTTGTCCGGGGAAAATCCTATGACGACTTCGTCTTCGATAATATTGGTCGGCACACCCCGTGGCTCCATCCCCAAATTTTTCATTCGGGTGTACCATTTTTGTCGGTTGAGGGGGTCTTTCCAGACTTCGAATTTTTGAATTTCTAGATCCGGATACATTTCCAAGAGCTCTGGAAACCATTTCATCTCCTCGTGACAGTGCGGACAAGAGTATCCGTAGTAAAATTCCATCGTGGGGATTTCCTGTGCCCGAACGTTGCGAACACTTCCCAAGCTAAGAATTCCCACCGCCAAAACCAGTCCTGTCAAAATTTTTTTCATCGTTTCGTTTATACCCGAAAAAGCGAAAGAAGAAAGTGAATTTTGGCTTTCTTCTTTTGATTATTGCTTTTTTAAAAGGCTATATCACGCTGCTATTTCGAGTGTTTTTTCGACTCTTTTGTTGACCTGGGCCGAATGAAGAGACGACTCTTTTTGCTCGTACTCTTGTATACCGAAGAGCCATTCTTCTCGATTCAAAAAATGAGATCCGGAGGTCACAATGGACTGGATCTTTTTTATGAAAGCTTCGGTCGGCATGGCAGCGAATTCGCCGGAGCGCAGTTTTTGAATCTTTTGCTCGATTTCTTCTTTTGTGAGCCGAGAAAAGGACTCGATATTTCCCGTAAAGACAGACTGCAAACTATCTTCTAAATTTTTCCCCAACGGGTCGGGGTCGTCAGCGGAAGCCATATTTTCAGGCATGAGAGAGTAAAAAATGAAAAAATATTTGAAAAAATTATATTCATTTGGGCTCAAAAAGAAAGGGTGATTTTGAGTTACCTTCTGGGTACTCTTCCATTCTCACTCACTTCGTTCGTTCCGAGGTCGAGCGCTCAAATATTCTCCCCCGCCGTACGGCGGTCATTTTTCGCGTCGAACCTTTTCCGGTTCAAATCCAAAAAGATAACCCTTAAAACAAAAGGCATCCACAAGGGATGCATTTGGTTTTTAATGGAGCCACCTTCCGGATACTCTCATCCTGCTAAGGCGGGAAATCGAGGCATTTGCATCCTCCCCTTCGCTAAGCTCAGGGTCGGTGCAAATGATCGAACCGACCGGTTCAAATCCATGAACTGCGTTCAAGGCGAAAAACCACTATCCCCTTTGGGGGCACTGATTTTTCGCTGGAGCCACCTTCCGGATTCGAACCGGAGACCTGCTGTTTACAAGACAGCTGCTCTGACCAGCTGAGCTAAGGTGGCGTGTCGTTGTTGATGATTTTCCTCGGAAGAACGGTGCGATTGTAAAAATTTTTTGGAAGAAGGCAACTTTTTGAGTAAACTTTGTCCCCGATGGAAAAGAATCCGGTTCTCGTTTCTATCCCCCACAGTTCTCTTTTTGTACCAGAGAAAGTTCGGGATAATCTTATTCTCAACGAATATGATCTGCGCAATTGGTCGGATCTGTACACAGATCGGATTTTTGACGTATCCAATGCCTATGTGATTATCGGAGGTGTAAATCGTCTGGTTCTCAATCTCAATCGCGCTCCTACAGGACTAGAAGACCAGTTTTCTCATGGAGTGGCGACAATGATTGCTCCCGATGGAAAAAGAATTTTTAAGACCATGATGCCATTGCATCTGGTTCGTCATCTGATCGAAAAATACCACAACCCATTTCACGAAGAAATCGAGGAAACGATCAAAGCTCAAAATATTTCATTTTTTATTGATGGGCATTCGATGGCATCTAGCCGTCCTCAAAATATGTACGGCAATGCCGAGCCTCGAGCTGATATTTGCATCGGAAACAGAGATTTTACGACATGTACTCCCGAGCAAACGAGTTATATCGAAGAATTTTTTGCGTCCAAAGGATATTCAGTAGCCATCAATAACCCCTACAGCGGGAAATACAATGTCAGTTATCATTGTCATCAGGATACAGTACCGGGCATTCAGCTGGAGCTCAACCGGGCTCTTTTTCTCAATGAAAAAAACCTTGAAGCCTACGAAGAAAAAATTCAAAAACTCAACCAAGAAATCGAGGAATTAGTGGAAGCCATTACTCGCGAACTGATTTAAGCGGCAGGACGATACTGAACTTTTACCCGTGCGGATGGTTTTTGATCGGGGAGGATTTCATCGACTCTTTTTTTAATTTTCAGCACGGCTTCTTGAGAAGGGCTGGCTTCTATTTCCTGCTTGAGGTCTTCCAGTGCATAGACTGTCGCCTGCAACAAAAAAGGTTCTTCGTCGGGAGTCTCAATTTCAAAATGATCCACATCAGCCGAAATAGATTTTTGTTTTTGATTGAAGTGGAGCAACTTGGCGTCAATAGGAGTGCCGTTGGATCGGAAGAGAGAAAACTGAGGCTGAGGCATATTTTGTATCGATTACTTCTCCTCATTATACCACATTTTTTTCTAAAAGTCAAACATCATTCTAAGAATTTCTCATGGATTTTTTTGAGATCACTTTTGGCGACATGTGTATAGATTTGGGTCGTTGAGATATTTGCGTGTCCCAACATTTCCTGAACCGATCGCAGATCCGCCCCTCGGCGCAGAAGGTGGGTCGCAAAAGTGTGTCGCAGCATGTGTGGAGTGACGGGTTTGGTAATACCAGCCTTTCTTCCTCGGTCACGAATCAGAATTTCGACGCTTGTTCGACTGAGCCTTCGGGATTCACCATTGGTCTCCATTTCATCAGCTCGCTCTCGGGCATTAATAAAAAGTGGAGCAAAGTTATCGGTCCGTTCCTGAAGATACAATCCCAGCAGTTCCACAGAGCGGGGCGTCAAAAAAACGGTTCGCAGTTTTCGTCCTTTTCCCCGCACGGTAAAATCTCGGGTTTTCAGATTCACGTTCTCTCTATTTAATCCGCAAAGTTCAGAGACTCGAAGTCCAGTCGAGAAAAGGATTTCCACGATTGCTCGATCACGAGCATTGATGAGTGGATTTTTATGATCATTCACTTCTCGCAATCGATCCAATTCCTCGGCACTGAGTCCAGAAACATCTCTTTGCTCAAGTTTGAGCAGTTCTATTTTTTCTGGAGAGAGAATATTCGGTTCGAGTTCTCGCACGACACAAAACTTTAAAAATGATCGCACGGGGGTGAGATAAATATTTTGCGTGGAACGAGAAAGGGTTTCGCCTTTTTGGTTGCGGAGTTCGAAAATATGATCTCGAAACGCATCAATGCGTTCCATGGAAATATCGCTCAGATTAGCATTTTCGCCTAAAGTTTCTACCAGTAGGTCCAGACTTCTACTGTAATTGCGCAGAGTATAAGGCGAGGCATTTTTTATGTTTTTTAGATGCCGTATGTAGCGATCGATCGCATCGGTAAGAAGCATGGAAAATCAGAATGACAAAATTCGAATGATGAATCAAATTCGAAGAAGGAAATTATTTTTTTGTGGACTGAATAATAGCACCAAAAATAAGATTCAGCTCTTTTGCCTCCTGCCACAATCATTTTATTTTTTCTATCGCTCGTTCTACTTCTGTTTTTGATCCCACAAAAATCGGAACGCGTTGATGAATTTCTTCTACTTTCATATCCAGAATAGGAGTTCCTTCCTGATTGAGTGAAGCACCGCCGGCTTCTTCGAAAATGAGTGAAAAAGGATCACATTCAAACAAAAGACGGAGTTTTCCGTCGGGATATTTCTCATCCCGAGGATAACTGAAAATTCCCTGCCCTTTGGAAAGAATGTGGTGAAGATCCGGCACCATGCCTCCCGAATATCGCAGGGTTCGTCCCTGGCGAATCCAGTCCTGTACAAGTGCGAGGTATTTATCATCTGATCGTGTGCAACGCAGATTGCCGGGAGCAAAATATTTTGATTCGAGAGCAACGGTTCGATTTTCATGTGTGAGACAAAACTCCCCCACGTCGTTGAGTTCAAACTCATGTACGCCTTTTCCTTTGACCGCGATAACAAAAATAACTCGTGGTCCATAGACTCCATAGCAGGCAGCAATAAGGTTTTTTCTTCCCGTTGTACCGATCAAGTCCGTTGTATCCCAGATGCCAAAAATAGAACCAATGGCCAAATTTGCATCTACCAGAGAGCTTCCGTCGAGCGGATCGTAGGTAACTGCGTATTGACCACGAGGGGCGGAAAATTTCAATGGTGTTTCTTGTTCTTCGCTCGCAATGACGGCTGCGAGTTCTGATTTTTCTAATTCGTTGGAGATGATTTTATCCGACAGGACATCCAGTTTCATTTGTTCTTCTCCAGAAGCATTGGAGGAATCTAGTTTGGCGGTATTTCCAGCACGAAGCGAAAAGTTAATATATTTAATTGAGCGAGCAATGTGATACAAAAGCGAGCGAAGATCATTTTTGACGCCTTTTTCCCGAAGAAAGTGATTGAAAAATTGCATGAGAGGAAAGATGAGTTTACACAATGTCAATATAGTATTTTTTCGAGAAATGAGAAAGTTTTGGATTGCTGATTTTGAAAAATTCGAATGTCGAAATCCAAAAATCGAATCAAAATGAAAATTCAAAATATTTGAAGTTTCTTATTTCGAGTTTGATTCAAAATTCGCCATTCTTATTTTCTTTCTTTCATTCAAATTCGGGAACGGGAACTTCTTCTTTGGAGTTGGAGGTATTATTTTTTTCGCTGGAACGAATAATATTTTCTGAAACAAAAATTCCTTTTTCTGTGATGCGGCGGATTTTGTGGCGGGGAATGATTCGTTCCTGAGACCAGAGCCAAAAACCAGATCGGACAATGAGTGTGATAATACGGGGAGAAATCGTATCGAATGAAAAGTCGTACACTTTTCCGACGTATTTGTTTCGAACAAAAACCCTGTTTTTTAAAATAGGGACTTCTCGCTCAATAACTTTTTGGATACGGGGAAAACTTTCAGTGGTGGACAGATCATTTTCATCGCTGATGAGCATTTTTTTCCCCCACTGGAGAACGTCCTTGGGGGCAATGAGACGGAGCCCATCGGGAGTTTTTGCCCAAACGGCCTCGAAAATTCCGCTGTCAGGATTAATGACAAAGTCGACAATGATTCCTACCGGAAAAGAGCTGTCGGAATTTTTGGCAAAAATGAATGTTTTTTGACTTTCAAGAAAGCTCGTCAACATGGGAGTGAATAAGAAATTTTTGAATGGTCTCGTCGATTATAACGGGGAGTTGTTTTTTTTCTTCGGAAGAAAATTTTTGCAGAACAAATCGATCTGTCGGTATTTTTTCTCGGTCAGAATTTGCGATCCCTATTTTTATTCGCGGAAATTGGTCACTTCCTATTCCCTGAATGAGTGATTTTATTCCGTTATGTCCTCCCGAACTTCCCTTTTCTCGGAATCGAATGGTTCCGAATTCCAAATCTACGTCATCAAAAAAAACCCACATATCCGACGGTCTCAACTTATAAAAAGACGTGACGGCAGAGACCGCTTTTCCGCTGAGATTCATATAGGTTTCGGGTTTTAGAAATAGGATTTTTTCTCTTCCGATCTGTCCTCGGCGAATACTTCCAAAAAATTTTTTTTCAGATTTCCATGGATCTAATCCGTATTTTTCGGCGAGAGCATCGATGACTTCAAATCCGATATTATGTCGGGTTTTTTCGTATTTCGCACCGATATTTCCCAGTCCGACCAAAAGTTTCATGTTGGTATTGTAATGTTATTTTTCTTTCCGGGAAACAGAGAGAGCTGTTCCCTATGAAGACAAATGATATTTGCGAAAAGAAGTAGTATTTTTTATCGGTTTTCGTTAGATTCTGAACCGAATTCAACAGAACCATACACATAAAATATGAAAAAAGAAAACGTCTATACATCCAAAAACATTCTTTCATTGGTGGGGGTTTTTGTGATTATTTTTTGGTTGTTATATAGCTTGGCATCGTTTTTACATGAAAGCCGCAAGATTGAGCAGGAGATCGATGCGATTCGCGCGCAAAACGAAAAAGCCCTTCAGGAAATAGAACTCAAAAAACGTCGTCTTCAGTATCTTCAAACTCCGCAGCGTATAGACAAAGAAGCAAAAATGCAGATGGGAAAAAAACAGCCCAACGAAAATGTTCTTATTTTTATCGAAGAAAAACTAGACATTTTGCCCACAAAAACAGAGCAACGCCAAAAAGAACAGATTGTCAGAGAGGATGTGCCGATCATCGACAAATGGAAATGGGTGTTTTTTGGACAGAAATAACCAATAATCAATTTTTAATCTTCAATTATTAATTATTAATCCTCAATCTGTAATATTCACTTTAAAAAATGAACGTGTTAAGAACACGAAGAGAGAAGAGAGAGTTTCTCGCAATGACAAATACTATCGTTTGGAGAACTGTGGAGCTCGGCGAGCACGCTTGAGACCTGGTTTTTTTCGTTCTTTTACGCGTGGATCACGAGTGAGATAACCAGCTTCTTTGAGTTGCTGTCGAAGCTCGGGATCTTTTTTTACCAGTGCTCGAGATATTCCCAAGCGAACAGATTCAGATTGTGCTTTTTTGCCTCCACCAGAAGTACGGATTTCGCAATCGAAATCTTTTTTCATTCCCAAAAGATCCAGGGGTTCCAGAATGATATATTTGATTTCTAGTGTATCAGCCCAATCGCTCAATTTTTTCCCGTTTATCATCATTTCTCCTTTTCCACTAGGGAATAATTTCACGGTTGCGCGTGAGCTCTTTCTTCGTCCGACAGCGTAAAAATAAGCACGAGTAGCCATTATGATTCAAGGGATAAAGATTTTGGTTTTTGCGCTTCATGAGGATTCTCTTCTCCAATCACAAGAAACAAGCGCTGCATTTGTGCTTTGCGATGTTTTGTTTTGGGAAGCATGCCGTATACAGCGGCTTCTAATATTTTTAGCGGTGATTTTTTGCGCATTTCACTGGCAGTTTTTACTTTGAGATGTCCCAAATATCGAGAATGAGAGAAATATTCTTTTTGTTCTTCTTTGTTTCCCGAGAGCTGGATTTTATCTGCATTGAGAACTACGACATAATCACCACCGTCTACGTGTGGTGTATAATCAGGACGATATTTCCCGTTTAGTATTGTGGCGATCTTCGCTGCCACTTTCCCAAGTCGCTTGTCTTTGGCATCAGCGACGAACCAAGTTCGATCACTTTTCTGTACGTTCTGTCGGATCGTTGTTTTTTTCATTTTTTACCTTCGATAAGTTCTACTTGAGTGATAACGGCGCCATCACCAGGACGCATTCGTATTTTTACGGCTCGGACGGCTCCAGAAGTATGAGGAGTCTTTTCAATATATTCCAAGGCTTTTTTGCAAGCAGATTCCGTATAGAGAATTTTCTTTAGTTCTCGGATTTTATTAAAATTTTCTTTTTGACGCTTGATAAGACCAATCAGATTTCCGGCTTCATTGACCAATGCTTTTGCTTTTCTATCCGTAGTTTGTATTGCTCCGGATTCAAAAAGCGATGTCAATAAATTCCTGATCAGTGCGTGACGCTGATCAGCGGGTCGATTGAGAATTGCCTTTTTATTTCGGTGTCTCATTCTTTTTCTTCGTCGTTATTTTTATTATTAGACTGGAGTGAATAACCACGTTCAGAAAGAACTTGCTCGAGTTCACTCTTTGCTTTTTGACCAAATCCACGAAGCTGAGAAAGCTGGCTCATTGGTGTTGAAACAAGCTGTTCTACGGAAGTGATATTTCCGTTTACGAGAGCGTTCAGGGTTCGCTGAGAAAGCCCCAGGATATCAATTGGTGTAAATGCCGCTTCTGCTGCGGCAGCGGCAGCAATCTGTTCAGATTCTTTTTTCTTTTTAATCGCTTCAAAACTCGTTGTGAATTCTTCATCGGTATAGGCTTCTTCTTTATTGAAGAGCTGGAAATAGCTTTCCAAAATACTAGCGGAAAGCTTGAGTGCGTTTTCCGCTTCGAGTGATCCATCGGTTTCGACTTCAACTTTCAGTTGATCCAGATTTGTTAATTCTCCCACACGAGCCGGATTGACTTCATAATGAACGCGAGCCACAGGAGAAAAATTTGCGTCTACCAACATATATTCAGGATTTTCTTCTTTCGCATTGTCTTCATTGCTGACGAGTCGATACCCGACTCCTTTTTCTACACGCAGTACCATTTTCTTTTTGCTATCAGCTTTATCACACGTTGTGATAACCTGAGAAGGATCAAGAATTTCGATATCGCTGGAAACCTTCAGATTTTTTGCAGTAATTTTTCCAGATTTCACCAAAGGAATTTCTACTTCTTCGATGCCTTTGGAATGTTTTTTGAGTTTGAGTTGTCGAATATTCAGAATGATATCGAACACGGAATCTTTCACGCCGGGGATAGTATCATATTCATGAGATACCCCGTCTATTTTGAGAGCTGTGACAGCTGTGCCCGGAAGACTCGACAAAAGTACTCTTCGGAGGGCATTTCCGAGGGTGAGTCCGTATCCGGCTGGCAGAGGAGCGACCACAAGACTGGCAGAATTTTTAGATTCTGCTTTGATCTTGAACTGGGGAGCGCCGATCTGTTCGTGAAGAATGTGCATGAAAGGGAAATTAAAAAGTTTATCGAGAGTAGAATTCCACAATAAGCTGTGGCTCTACCAGTGATTCAAAGTGTTGTGTCGAAGGAAGCTCTACGATTTCAATCGTTTGTTTTTTGGGGTCAACTTTAACCCACGAAGGAGCATTATAGTCTCCGGTTTCTTCCTTGTTTTTAACAAAAACAGGAGAATTTTTTTTGGAATCTTTTATTTCAATTTTGTCTCCGATGCGAACTTCATATGAAGGAATATCGATTTTTCGCCCATTGACCAGAAACAGACCATGAGAAGCAAATTGTCGTCCTTGCATTCGTGTCAGCGCAAATCCTGCTCGGTATAAAACGTTATCCAGTCGTCGTTCTAGGAGTTCGAACAATTTATCACCGGTCACTTCATTCGATTTGTCGGCACGAACGTAATAATTATGGAACTGTCTTTCTGATAGACCAAACATGCGTTTCGCTTTTTGCTTTTCACGCAATTGTTTCCCGTATTCGGTCAGCTTTCCGGCTCGTTTGGAACCGTGCATACCAGGAATATTCGGATTTCTCTGGAGAATTTTTTGGTACTTGGGTGACCCGAAGAGATTTACTCCTTCTCGTCGGCATAATCGGGCTTTTGGTCCAGTATATCTCATGAATAAAAATTTAGACTTTTCGCGTTCTTGCGGGACGACATCCGCCATGAGGGAGGCGAGTCCTGTCGGCAATAGAAATTATTTCCAATCCTCCGTTCATCAGTCCGCGAATTGTTTGATCACGACCTGGCCCCATTCCTTTGACATACACGTCTACCGTTTTCATACCGAAAGAAGCTGCTTTTTCGGCAATGACTTCCGCTGATACTTGTCCGGCATACGGAGTGGATTGACGAGCTCCTTTGTAGCCATTTGCTCCTGGGCTGCTCCAACCGAGGACATTTCCATCAGGATCAGCGAGTGTTACGAGAGTATTGTTATAATTTGCACGAATATAGACATGTCCGTGCTCAAAACTCTTTCGCACTTTCTTTTTTGCTTTTCCTTTTGTCGTTTTCGGTTTCCCTTTTTCTTTTACCATATTATTTAGTAGCTATTTTTTTATTGGCGATGGCACGACCTCGTCCCTTTCTGGTTTTAGAATTGGTTTTGGTGCGCTGTCCTCGTACAGGGAGACGTCGACGATGACGATATCCACGGTAAGAACCAATATCCTGAAGACGTTTAATATTTTGTGAAGTCCCTCGTCGCAGATCCGCTTCGAGTGTGAGATTTAAACTAGTAAGCGTGTCTCGGATTTTTTGTTCTTCTTCACTGCTGAGATCCTTGACGCGTTTGTCTTCGCTGATTTTTGCTTTTTTGCAGATCAGTTCTGCTCGTGTTTTTCCGATTCCATGAATGTAGGTCAAGGAAATGACCAGTCTTTTTTCGCTCGGAATCGTTACATTTGCAATACGCATTATCCTTGTCGTTGTTTATGCTTTCCCCTCGTTGCTGGATTCGAACAGATCACGCGAACGACTCCTTTCCGTCGAATAGTACGACAGAATTTACAGATCTTCTTCACAGATGAACGAACCTTCATAGTGGTTATTTGTAACGAAAGGTGATTCGGCCCTCTTCGAGATTGTAAGGAGAGAGTTCAAGTTTTACCTTGTCTCCTGGAACAATTCGGATGTAGTGCATTCTCATTTTTCCCGACAGTCGCGCTCTCACTGAGTGGCCTTCGAATCCCTCGGTCGTTAATTCGACCTGAAATTCCGAGCCCGGATGGGCTACTTTGATGACACCTTCAACCTCTATGAGATCGCTGTTGCTCATGGGGACCAAGTCAAAAAGCTGGCGGATTGTAACCTCCAAAGCCGTTCTGTCAAGAAATTTTTTGAAGAAATAAGAAAAAAAGGCTCATTTTTAAAATGAGCCTTTCTGAAAGAGAGATTATTCCTTGGGAGAATCATTGTTATTAACAATTTCTTCTTCTTTTTCTGGATCGAAGTCTGTCATTTTTATTAAACTCTTCATTTGATCATCTAATTCTTCATCCATATCATCCAATTTTTCCTTGATTGCTTCTTCGGCGGACTCTCTTATTTCATCCATTCTTTCTATTGCCCGTTTGATTTCTTTTTCTATAGATTTCTCCATAGATTCAAATTTCTCAATGAGTATATCGAAAGAACTTTCCAGTAATTCTTTTTCTTTTGCGAGTTTTTCTCGGTTTTTTGAATTTTCTATTTTAGAAGCACTTTCAAATGCTTCTTTAATAGTATCTTTCATTTTTTCCAAAGTTTCACTTGCTCCCTTTATAATTTCTAAAGGGGAAAGAGACATTTTTGTTAACCTTTCTATAGTCTCATCAAAATCAGGCAAGAACTCAATATCACTACTTGCAGGAATATTTTCTATCAATATGGTTGCTTGCTCTAGTAAAAGATTTGTGAGCCAAGAAAAATCACCTTTTATTTTTGCTCCGAGTAGGTTTGACATACTACCTCCTTGATTAGTTATTATGATTTTAAATAGATTTGTTCGTAAAATTTTTTCCCAAGAAATAGCTTTTTTGTGCACAAAAAGATCACATTTGTGATTTTATTGCAGCAACTAATTTTTCAAAAAGCCTATAACTTTTAATTTTATTTTCTAATTTTGTCAAACCCGTCTTGATAAATAAAATGGCCCGAAATATTCCGGGCCAGAAACCATTTCAATTTATTGCAGATTATAAGCAGGAGATCCTTTTTTTCCGTTTATTAATTTTTTGATACGGTTTTTCTCTTCCTTCTCCGTCGCTTTGTTTTTTCTTCCTTTTCGGAGTTTTTCTTTTTTTTGCTTATTTGAGCAGCAGTGTTGTCCGCTACTCTTTCTGTTTTTTTTAGACATACAGTCCTCCGTTCTTTTGTTTTGAAATGGTGTCAAAAAACTTTCTGTTCGGGGGTATGCAGGAGCATCCCAAGAACAACGAAATAGATTTTTAATTTTATTTTTCTTTTTGTCAACACTTCCCCCATTCTCAAAATTCATTACTATCCCTCCCGCATGAGTGACCCCATTTTTGACGGATTAAACGAGTGCCAGCGCAAAGCGGTGGAAATTTTGGAAGGTCCACTTCTGATTCTTGCTGGTGCGGGTTCGGGAAAAACCAAATGCCTGACACATCGTATTGCAAATCTTATTGCGCATGGGGTGAAGGGAGATCGAATACTGGCGGTGACGTTTACCAATAAAGCCGCGAATGAGATGAAGACGCGGGTGGAAAAGTTATTAGGATTCGTATCCTCAAGGGATACGAATCCAGGAAACAAATTACCCACTGTCGGAACTTTCCATTCAGTGTGTGTGCGTATTTTGCGCAAGGATATTGAAAAATTAGACTATGGAATTACGTCTTCGTTTGTTATTTTTAACACCGATGATTCCCGATCGCTCATGAAAATTCTCATGAAAGAGCGAGGATATGACGAAAAAGAAATCAAACACAAAGCTGTACTGGCGCATATTTCTGCCGCCAAAAATCAGCTTCTCACGCCGGAAGAATATTCTTCTACTATTGACCCCAATAAATTTACCCGAGCGGTTAGCGAGCTTTTTCCGGAGTACCAAAAGCGACTCGCCGAACACAACGCTCTAGATTTCGATGACCTGCTCCAGAAGGTGGTGCAGCTTTTTGAAAGCAATGAAAAAGTTTTGGAAAAATATCGTCATCGTTGGGATCATTTACTGGTGGATGAGTATCAAGATACAAATTTCGCACAGTATCGATTGGTACGACTTTTGGCGGATAAACACCAAAATCTATGCGTGATCGGAGATGATCATCAGTCGATTTATTCTTTTCGGGGGGCGGACTACACCAATATTTTAAATTTCGAAAAAGATTTTCCGAATGCTCGTGTCATCAAACTCGAACAAAACTATCGTTCTACTCAAAATATTCTCAATAACGCGAATTGCCTGATCAGTTTTAATCAGACCGGTCAGAAAAAAGAACTCTGGACCCAAAATGAATCAGGGGATCCACTTCGTATTTTCGAAGTTGCAAATGAAAGAGAAGAGGGAAGTGCTATCGTTGATCATATTCGCGAACTCCAGGAAAAAGAAAATATTCGACTGTCAGACTGCGTGATTCTCTATCGAATGAATGCGCAATCTCGGGCTTTAGAGGAAGCATTTATGCGACAGCAGATTCCCTATCAGATTGTCGGAGGAACGAAGTTTTTTGACCGTCGGGAAATCAAAGATGTTATTGCGTATTTGCGTCTCATTTTTAATCCGCGGGATGATGTGGCGTTTTTGCGGGTGATTAATACGCCGACTCGGAAGATTGGTCCGGCGACAATTGAAACCGTTAAAAAATACAGCGAGCACTACACGATGAGTTTGTTTGAAGTCTTGGAGAATGTGAAGGATATGGATGAATTGGCTGAAAACAAACAAAAAGTATTGGCTGATTTTCGCGATATGATTCTCCATCTTCGCAAGCTGAATCGTACAGAACCGGTGTCGATTATTTTGGATCACTTATTAGATAAAATTGAGTATCTGAAATATCTGGATGACGGGACTTCAGAAGGAGAAATGCGACAGGAAAATGTGCGGGAACTTTTTTCGGTGGCGACAAAATACGATAGCGCCGATGATAGTTTGGCCTCATTTTTGGAGGGAGTGGCTTTGATCGCAGATGTGGATCAATACAAAGAGTCGGCGGATCAGGTGACGATGATGACGATGCATACCTCCAAAGGACTGGAATTTCCGATTGTGTTTCTTCCCGGCTGGGAAGACGGTATTTTCCCTTCCGCAAATGCGCAGTTTTCGCACGAACAGGTTGAAGAAGAGCGTCGGTTGGGATATGTGGGGATTACACGAGCACAAAAAAAATGTTTCATCACTTATGCTCGATCACGGATGCTTTTTGGCCGAACGGATTATTCTTCGCCTTCGAAGTTTCTTTCTGAACTCCATGAAGATTCTGTCCAGCAGGACTCACCGGTTTCGGCGGGATCATATATGGGACGGCGAAAATATGATTCTGGACTCGAAAAAGAAAAACAAAATATTCTTTCTCATCCGCCCCGAAATCGCCAAGAAGCCATTTTCGGTGTTTCAGACAATGAAACAGAATTTACTGTCGGCACACGTCTGCGCCATGCGGATTTTGGAGAAGGAACAATTATTCAGATTTCGGGAGACGTTTTATCGGTGGCCTTTGCGGGAATGGGTGTCAAAAAAATAGTGGCGTCAGTCGCACCGATTGAAGTAATAAATTCATAGTTATCAATTACGAATTATCAATTACGAATTACGAATTATTAATTTCCAATTTATTTCTATTCTGCTGAGATAATACAACACCACAGAGAAGCATTCTCGTGATCGGAGACCAAGAATGATTAAAAAATGAATGGTGGGCGTGCGTGGACTTGAACCACGGACCTCGTCCTTATCAGAGACGCGCTCTAACCAGCTGAGCTACACGCCCTCGTTGTCGATGATTTCGTATATTTCATCTCCAAAAGTCGAGATTCCATATACTTCATCATCTCCTCCTCTTCCCTAAAAATTTTCAATTTTTTGGGAGCCCTCAGCAAAGAACGGCAAAATCCTATAAAAAAAATCTCCCCTGTCAATGAAAATGCAGGAATATATAGTTTTGGAATCTTTCTAAAATCTTGTCAAAATCTCTAAATAGTGCTACAAACCGAGAGTTGCAGATTTCTCTTCATGAAAACCTTCCTTGTTAAAGTTCCGCAGGACAATAAGCGTACCGCCGCGGCCTTTGAAGAAGTTTTGGCACATCTGCACGAAACCCTTCGTGGCTCTCAAGTAAGTTTTGAGCTGGTGGCCATGGGGCAAAATATCGGGTTTTGTTTTTCGGCCGATGTGGCGACTGCGCAGGTTGTGGCTGGGCAGATTTATGCTTCAAGTCCTGATGCAGATATTGTGGAAATACCGGATTTTACACAGAGTGTCCAAGATTCAACTCATTTTCTTTCGTCTGATCTGGGATTAGTACGAAATGATCTCTTTCCTCTTCGCAGTTATAAAGAATTTGACGGTGATTCACTCTCGGGAATTTTGAGTGTGATGAGCAAGATCATGCCTGGCGAAGGTGTATGGATTCAGGTTGTGGCGAAGCCTCGTGAAGATACTGGATTTCATCATTTTCTGCTTGGATGGCGACGAAGGTTCGAAAAAATTCGTCATTTATTCCGCGTGAAATACTGGTTCAAAAAAGGAGCGGCCAAAAATTTTGCGGGGAAAATTGATGAAAAAAATTCAGGACGATTATTCGAAGTTTCTATGCGATTAGCGACATTTTCTAATGCTGCCCAAAGTTCTCCCGAAGCACGCATGAAAGCACTTTTAGGAGCGATTTCCAATTTTAATACCCTGGATCTCAATCAGATTAAAATCGGACGGATACATCACGGATCTCAGCATGTCCAGTCATTTCAACAGAGGAAAATAAAGAAAAGTTTTTATCTTTCGACCAGTGAATTAGCGAGTATTTTCCACTTACCCAACGAGAGCGAAGTTCCCAATATTATTCATGTTCTTGCGCGCAAAGCTGAGCCGCCGTCCAATCTCCCCACCCAACGAGATGATCCGGAGATTTCTTTTTTTGGTATGACCAATTTTCATGGTCAGCATATTCCTTTTGGAATTCGTCGATCGGATCGACGTCGTCACTTGTATTCGGTTGGGAAATCGGGTTCCGGAAAATCAAAATTACTCGAACTTCTGATTCAAAACGATATCAAAGCGGGGAAAGGGGTAGGAGTTTTGGATCCACACGGAGACTTGGTCGACAATATTCTCAAGATGATTCCCGAAGATCTCATTGAAGATGTTGTGCTTTTGGATCCGTCAGATTTATCATATCCGGTTGCATTCAATCCTATCGAAGAAGTCCCCCAAGAATTGAAGATTCGAGTGACGATTGGATTTATTGAAATCTTCAAAAAACTATTTGGAGCCAACTGGACCCCTCGGTTGGAGCACGTTTTGCGTTACACCACTTTGGCATTATTGGATACGCCCGGGACAACGATTCTTTCAATTCTCAAAATGCTTTCCGATAAAAATTATCGGCAGACGATTGTTCGAAATATTCAGGACAACGTGGTCAAAAACTTCTGGGTGAATGAATTTGCCGGCTGGTCTGAGAAATTTGATAACGAAGCCATTACCCCATTATTAAATAAAGTCGGACAATTCGTCTCTACCAATATGATTCGCAACATTGTCGGGCAACCAAAAAATAAAATTGATTTTCGAGATATCATGGACAATAAAAAGATATTTCTCATGAAAGTTTCCAAAGGAATGTTGGGAGAAGAAAACGCGTCGCTTTTGGGAGCGATTGTCGTCACCAAAATCTACCAGGCAGCGATGAGTCGAGCTGATACCCCAGAAGAAGAGCGTCGAGACTGGTATTTGTATGTGGACGAGTTTCATAATTTTGCGACTGATACCTTCGATGAGATTTTATCCGAAGCCAGAAAATATCGCTTGAATCTCACCCTAGCGCATCAATTTCTCGGACAGCTCAGCAATAAAATTCGCACCACGGTCTTTGGTAATGTGGGGTCGATCGTTTCTTTCCGCGTCGGAGGAGAAGACGCTCGGATTTTATCCGAAGAATTTAATCCTCGTTTTTCAGAACGAGATATTATTAACTTGGGAGTTCGTGATTTTTATATCAAAATGTCGATCGAAGGAGAGCTGTGCGAAGCCTTTTCTGCGCGCAGTCTGGACATGGTTCTCCCCCGAGAAAATAATGCTCAAAAAGTTGTTGAACATTCTCGCTCTCATTACGCCCGACCCGTTTCAGATGTTGAATCTATTCTTCAGCAATGGGAAGAAGGGAAATTTGATCCAAAAACCGA
Organism: Candidatus Altimarinota bacterium; assembly: GCA_021734395.1. Lineage (GTDB taxonomy): Bacteria > Patescibacteriota > Gracilibacteria > UBA4473 > UBA4473 > JAIPGI01. Next base: position 171,617 of record JAIPJB010000002.1, on the reverse strand, counting down.
TCCGAATAAAAAAGGCAATTCAGCTTTTGAAGAAGAATCAGACTTTCAGGAACCGATTGTATAAGGAATTAATTATTATTAATCTTCAATCTTCAATTTTTAATTATCAATTTTTAAAAATAGGATTCAAACTCAAAGAATTTCAGAGCTCGAATCCAAAATAAACTGCTCGCTCTATAAGGTGCTTGTTTTTCTGTGTTTTTTGTGGTATAATGAAAAGATATATTTCATGTACGCACAATGAAAAAACTCTTCCATTTCGATTCCATACCTGCTTGCCGATTTCCTTTCTTCTCTCAGGAGCAATTGCATTCCTCCGTAGAAAAAGCCAAACAAACCCTCGAATTAGATCCGGCAGAATCTCAGTTGGATGAAATGCTCGACCTTCTTTTAGAAAGGGCTGAAGGACGGAATACGGATAAACCAGAAGCATTCAAAGGAAAATACGAAGAACTCAGCAAGATTGTTCGATTGACATCCGAAGATATCAAAAAAGATCAACAAAAAGTTGAACAAAAACTAGAATCTCTTTCGGCTGAAAAGTTAGCGGAACTCGCAAATCCGAAAAATCTCAATTTTTCCGAAGCTGGACCAGAGGCGAAAGGGAACGAAATGCTTTATCGGTTTGCCGGACAGATGTATCGGACCGCTATGTTTGAATATGTTCTTCGATACTTGCGTGCCGCAAACAGAGAAGACGAAGCCAAAACATTTGAAAAATTACTCGCGACTAATCCCGTCAAAAACCCTGACACTTATGGCCCTCGAAACGCACTCGTTTCGGCGAAATGGCTGGGAGAAGACGTCGGACTCAAGAGTCCCTCAAAACGTGGTGAAATCGAAAAAAGAATGACCGGAGCTTCTCGCCCAGCTTCAGAATTTCTGTCGTTGCACGGGAAAAAAATGAAAAAGTTTTCGACTGTTGTGGGGGGCGATATGATTGATATTGGTCCGGAAGACCATCTTTTGGATAACACGTTGGAGCTCAAGAATTGGGGAGAATACGAAGGCAAAATTTATGCCCAGGTTTCTAATGGATGTCAGGGGAATCTGGTTATCATTGAATACGGAAAGGAAACGGTAGAACCTCCTAAACCCGAGGTGCCGTGTATTGATTGTGAAATTCAGGATGTCAGTATCGGAGATGTGGGAGTTGAAACCTATGAGCAATGGCTCGATGTTATTACGGACTGGGAAAAAAGAGGTATCGATCGCAGTAAAATCGCTCAAGAAATTTACAATTACTTTCTTATGGATACGCCGTTAGGGAAAATTTCCCGTCGACACGGAATTTTGGGACTCGTCTTGCCGGAAAAAAAAGGCAGTGACCTCATTCCCGATGAATATTTAGGACAGTACAAATCGTTTCTCAAACTTGATAAGGCAGATAAGGAGAAGCTGGTGGAGATCTTTACCGAAGAAAATCTCGAAAAACAATTCAACACACTTCAGGCTATGCATCAGGAAGCCGTTGAAAATAATGGAGTCCTTTCTCAGGAATACAAAGCATTACTGGAAGAACAGCTGGGTCGAAATCTGAGTGAAGAAGAATTCCGAAATTTTGGAGAAAAATTAGCGGGATTTACATGGGAAACATTCAAGCAATCTGTGGCAGCGAGTCTGACAACGACTGCTGTCGCGAGTATTGCAGCGGGAGCTTTTACTCCGGTGGGGGTTGTTTTTATCGAAGCGTTTCGATCGACAATCGGAGCTCGTACAGACCTAGAAATGGCTTCTCTCCGGAAGTTGGACATTGTCACGGCTCACGCACAACTTCATAAAAAAGATTTTATCCAAGAAATTCTCAAAAGCGGAAAAGGAAGAAAAGAACATGCCGCAGATTTTCGTTTGTACATGGCATTGGATCGAAAGATTACAGGAGAAGCTCTCAAATCGGGAGATGAAGAAATTATCAATCAGTATTTGGATCGTGTTGTAAAAGATGAGGTCTATGCGGAAACACTCTATCAAACAGCTCATACCAGCAAAAAAACCATTGAAAAAAACACCGATGGAAGCCTTGAAAATGATGAAGAAATTGAAGTAAACGAATCACTTCGTCAGACGATTGAAGCTCGTCGAGAAACCTATGAAAAATACCGACAAGAAGTCGGGAAACAAGCTTTTGACGCGGTAAAATCTCGAGTAGAAGCGCAGAATATTTTCTCTGGACTGATTCGCAGTATCGGAAGTTTACTCGGGCGTGATGGGATTGATACCCCGGAAGAGGCATATCAATCGATTAATGATTGGATTCTGGAATACGAGCAGGACAGTAATGACTTTGAAATTCGCGATGGACAACTGCAATTTAGCACAGAATTACTCGCTAAGATGAAAGGTCTCAAGGAAAACGACCCAGAAGATTTTGACGAAGAAATGAAGGAATTGGATCAGCGCAATAGAAAATATCTGACAGCACTTCAGCTTCGAGCACAGCTCTTCAACCAAGCAAAACTATCCTTGCCCCAAGAAGGGAGTGTGATTTTCTCACAGGCAGTAGACATAATGGATCGAGTTCAGAAAGGAATTGAGGATGAAAAAGGAAAAAAAGTTATGGAAAAAATAAAACCTTCTGTCGATAAGTATTTACAGGTGACATCTCAGATTTATGCGGCTTTGGACTCGGTAATGTATGAAGGCTCGGGTTTTTCTCTGGAAGAGATGGAATTATCCGGAGATGCACAACTTTCGAATGTTCTGGGAAAAATTCGTGAAAACGTAGAAGCTCTCAATAGAGCTCTTGCCGAAAAAGACACTTCTGCGTTGGCGGAAATTGTAGGCCGGATTAATAGAGCGGCTGATTACAATTATGGAGGTGAAGCAACGGCGTACGAATCGGTAGATTATTTGGAAAACGTGGTATTACAGGAACTTAAAAATCGTCGAAAACCAGAAGTCGTTCAGATTCCCGAATGGGTTCAGCAAAATAGAAAGCCAGAATACAAAGAAGAAAGTCCCAATGACTTGAAAATCTGTGAGCTAGCTCCGGAAGACTATCGCGTCATTCCATCGACTGATGAGTCGAGTGGTATGCCGATTGGGTGGGCTTTTGAAGTTGCTCGGAAAGAACAAATCCAAACACCCGATAAAACCAGAACAGAAGTGAAAGAAGTCGTCACGGGTGAAGAATTTCAGAATAAACGCTGGGGAGAAGTCATGGAAAACTTTACCTACCAGAAAGCTCAGGAAATGGGATTAGTGGATAAATACCTCAACGGACAGCTTCAAGAATATTTCAGTTCACTTTCCGTGGAACAACAAAAGGCATTCTTGGATGCTCTGAATGTTGCGAATGTGGATACTTTCTTCAATGTCCTGACCAAAACAATCGAAAAAACCATTCGTATCCCTGGCACGACACAGACGGTCGAAAGGTTGGGAATAAAAACACTGGATGCTTTGGAGCAGGCCGCTGCTCAGTCAGGGGCAATTTTGCAGAATGAAATTTTCTCTGGAGGGGAAAAAGAATCTGGCTTCGAAGTTGCTCAACAAGAGAAAAAGGAACAGAAAAAAGATGTTTCGGAAGAAAAAGAGATTCGAACAGAAGAAAAGAAAGAAGTACAGAAAGATGAAACAGGAGAAACAGAAACAGTAGATTTTTATAATGAAAATCGCGATCTGGAATGGGCCAAGAAAATGGAGGGAAAGACGTGGGAGCAAGAGGGGAAGATTTACACCGTTCGAAGTGCCACATCAAAAGATATGCAATTAGCAGTATCAAAAGCAGGATATAAAGTCGAGGGAAGAGAAAAATATAGATTTTTTGAAAAGAAAGGAGATGTGTATCGAGCGCATATTGTCTTTGAGATAGAAGGAGAAAAGGGGAAGAAGGAAGCCAAAAAAGAAGCAGAAAAATCTATCTCAGCAGAAGATATTGAACTGAGTAGCAAGCAATACGATCTAAAAGAAAAGGCAGGTCGCGCTGTATGGTTAGAACACCTCAGCCAATTGCGCGAAGTCGCAAAAACTGAAGCGGAAAAAGAAATAGTTGATCGAGAAACAACTCGGATGCACTTACTTGACTTCCCGCACCTCTATCATACTGAGGAAGGAAAGGAAAAAATAGAAGATTCTTTTTCTGTTCCCCAAGAGGATGCCACAGTCCAGTACACGGTTCAGTCAGATGGCAGTCTTGCTGTTGAATATAAACGTGATACTCGTATTTCCCATTTTGAGTATTCTCGTGCAGAGATCGAACCATACCTCCCGTAATCCATGAATCATCCTTCATTTTCGGTTATTCTCCCTTCCCACAATGAAGGAGAGTGGCTGGAGAAAACTGTTCGCAGTGTTCTGGAAGAAACCGATTATTCGGATTTCGAGATTATCGTGGTATCGGATGGAAGTACGGATAGTTCCACTGATTTTTTAAAACAAAAAAAAGTTCCTAATACAAAGCTTCTGGAATTATCTCGTCCTATGGGCGCAGCCCAAGCCCGTAACGCGGGAGGAGAAAAAGCAAGAGGGGATCTTCTCGTTTTTCTGGACGCGCATATGAAAGTGATAGATTCAAGTTGGCTCAAACATTTGGCCATGCTTCTTCGGGATCCATCAGTTGGTGGAGCGAGTTTAGCTATTGCTCACCTTGAAGATCCGGAAAAAGTCGGTTTTATATACACGATTAAAGACTTAGCGTTAGAACCGACTTGGATTATTCCAGAAAAGAAAAATATTTCTCAAAAGGTTCCGGCTCTTTCTGGCGCATGTTTTGGGATCCGAAAAGAAATTTTTGATCAAACAGGAGGATTTGATGAAGGACTTCGCAAATGGGGACGAGAAGATTTCGAATATTCTTTGCGCCTCTGGAGACTGGGCTATGATTTACTCCTTGATCCGACGGTGGGGGTCGCTCATTCTTGGGCTCGAAAACGGACATTTCCTATTTCTTGGAATGAAGTCGATTATAATATTCTTCGAACAAGCGCAACCCTTTTTTCTCCCGAATACCATCAAAAAGTAGTGAATTTTCTTCGTTCTCAGCGTTCGGGAAATGTACTTCGAATAGTGCGTGAACTAGAGAAAGATATATTTTTTCAAAAAAGATATTCGGACTTGCAGTCACAATATGATCGTTCTTTCGAGGAATATAGGGATTATTTTTTTGACTTATTGCCCTTTACGAAGGGCTAAAATACAAGTATTGCAAATTCTAAAAAACTCTTTAGACTCTGGCAGAGTTTTTGATTTTTACAAAAACAAACATGCCTCATTACGAACGAAATATACGATTTGTACTGTTTTTGGTTCTGCCTATTTTGGGATTTTTATTAGGGTGGAGTCTGAGTCAGAAAAACACAGAAGAAAGCCATACTCCAAAAGCAGTGGAGGTGACAGTTCAAACTCCGTCTGAGATTGAAAAGGGTTTGATAGACCATAATAAGCCAACAATCCAAATCATTCGTCGCAATGATAAACCCAAAGATATTGACCTTTCAATTTTTTGGGAAACATGGAATGTACTGGAGGCAAACTTTTTGCACAAAGAAGAATTTGCTATCCAAGATCAGGTATATGGAGCCGCAAAAGGGCTAACTCAGTCGTTGGATGATCCGTATACGGTTTTTATGACTCCAGAAGAAACGAAAAAATTTGAAGAGTCTATTTCTGGAGAATTTGAAGGAATAGGAGCTGAAATAGGAATTCAAAATGGACAATTGACGATCATTGCTCCACTCAAAGGATCTCCGGCGGAATTGGCAGGGCTCAAGCCCGGAGATGTTATTTTTAAAATAGATGGGGAGTCCACACATGGAATTTCTATTGAAGAAGCAGTAACTCGAATTCGAGGACCAAAAGGAGAAAAGGTAGTTTTAACAATTCTTCGGGAAACCGAAAAAAATCCTTTGGAAATCACCATTGTTCGCGATAACATCGTTCTCAATAGTGTAGAATGGGAAATGAGAGATGGAGTTGCTATAGTCACTATTTCTCAGTTTGGCACCGAATTGGTGAAAGAATTTCAGGATGCTGTATCAGAAATTTTATTACAGCAACCGGAAGGCATTATTATTGATCTTCGTAATAATGGAGGAGGATTACTCGATGCTTGCGTGCAAACGGCTTCTGAGTTTTTGGATCAGAAAATCATTGTCAAAACGAATGGCAGAAAATTTGGGAATAGTGGAGAAATCATGAGCGGACGGGATGGAGCATTTCTTGAGACGCCTCTGGTTGTTTTAGTAAATCGCGGATCGGCATCCGCTTCTGAAATTTTTGCTGGAGCCATGCAAGATCATCGGAGGGGATTAGTGATTGGAGAAAAAACATTTGGGAAAGGATCAGTTCAAAATGTGGTTCCTCTCTCTGATGGTTCGAGTCTCAAAGTAACGATTGCTGAATGGCTCACTCCCGAAGGACATTCGATTCACGAGAAAGGTATTGAACCTACAATAACAGTGGAAGCAACCGAAGAAGAGACAGATCCAGCTTTGGAAAAAGCACTCGAAATTATTGGAACAGAAGAAATGCAGACACTTCTTCAAAAAGAATCAGAAGAAGTGTCTCCTTCAGAAGAAGAAGAAATTACGGACTCGAATAATGATAATGAAGAGAAGGAGATTCAATCTGAAGAGGAGGCCTCTGAGGAAACAGAAAAATAGTTGATTGTTTCGTTTCTTTTTGTAGATTAAAAGCGATGCGGAAATGGATTTGTATGGCCGCGTTCTTTCTTTCTCCCACAGTTTTTGCGGGATTTTCTGAGAATGTCCCCGAAGAAATCAATCTTCTTTTTGAAGATCGATCCCTGACACTCAATTTCGTTGCTCAACCAGAATTGCTTCAGCAGACACCACATCATTTTTTAAAGATTGGAAAAAATGTTTTTCCTTTAGATTTACGGGGTGAGTTAGCTTCGGAAAACAAAATGCTAGAAGTAAAAACAGAGTTCCGAACAGAAATTTCTCCCGAAAAACTCGAAGAATTTTTTCGAGGAGCATCTATTATTCGAGATAAAGATACCCGAAAAACAGTAGAAATTCGTTTTGATGAGGAAGGAAATATCGTTTTTGAAGGACAACCACATGACGGATTTGAAATTCATCAAGAAAAATTAGTTCATCTCATTAATCGAGCTATTCGAGAAGGAGATCAGTATGTTCGAGTACCGGCCAAAAAAATATTCTCGGATGTTGTCGTCCATCCAGATCTTCAAAAACGCGGTATTCGAGAAATTATCGCTGTGGGAGAATCAAATTTTTCTGGGTCTTCCGAGGCTCGTCGACAGAATATACATGCCGGAGCACAAAGATTTAATGGAGTTATCGTCCCTCAAGATCGGAGATTTTCTTTTAATCAGGTTTTGGGATCGGTTGATGAAGAAAATGGATTTGTGCGAGAGCTCGTTATTAAAGGTGACAAAACCGAGAAAGAATTAGGAGGGGGGCTGTGTCAGGTTTCCACAACTGCTTTTCGGGCTGCTTTTTCCGGTGGTTTCCCTATTACTCAGCGAAGAAATCATTCATATGCTGTTCCCTATTATAAACCTTTTGGATTAGATGCGGCTATTTACTTGGGAGCTTTGGATCTGCGATTTAGAAATGATACTCCTGGGGATATCCTTATTCAGACTTTTACGGAAGGTGATAATTTGTTTTTTGTTTTTTATGGAACTGATGATGAGCGGAAAATAACACTTGAAGGACCTTTTATTTCCAATTACCAAGAAGCACCCGAAGCAATTGTGTATGAATCAGAAGATTTACCGATAGGAGAAAAAGAAGAAATTTCTCATGCTCACGATGGCTTTCGAGCGGAATGGGTTCGGAAAATTACTACCGGGGAAGAAACACACAGTGAAACATTTATTTCCGATTATCGACCATGGCCTGCTCGTCATCGGATCGGAACTCGGGTTTCACTCAGGGATCAAGAATAATGAATATACCCTGCGTCCCTTTCTCCAAAATTCTTCCGGTACTGTGGGGGATTCTTGTTGTGATTGTTTTCTTTTTATTTCTTCATTTCCATCCTTTATATCAATGGGATTTTATTGTTTTGCAAGGTCTTGAAGAGAATATTTTTTCTACCCTCTGGATGGTTCTTTTCCTGCTTTTGGGGGCAGGAAGTTTTTCCTTTTTTCTTTCTCGATTTTCTCCCATCAAGATTTTTTTCTTTTTTTGGGGAGAGCTGACATTTGGAGCTCTTTTTTTGGGATGGTGGGCAGACATCCTTACCGACATTTCACTGTTTGAATACTTTTTCCGTTTTGCAGGAACATATGGACTTTTCCTTTTGGCAATATTTATTTTTTTATTTCTGTTGATAGGCATAGGATCGAAAGTCTTAAAAAATGAAAAATCATCTCTTTTTCAGGAAGGAGTGGTGGGGTTTGCTTCTCTTGGATTTATAGGCTTTTTTCTGGCTGAATTTGGATTATTCCACCCTCTTCTTTGGGGCCCAGCTTTGCTTTTCTTTCTCCTCTGGGACTGGTCTTTTTTTCAGAAAAAATTTTCTCAATTCTGCCAGACCTCCTGTGCTTTTTCTCGGAGTGAAAAAGTTTTTCTATCTATTGTTTTGACTATAACATCATTGAATATTTTTCAGACATTTTTTCCTTTTTCTGTGGGGTGGGATTCTCTGAATCATTATTTTGTGACTATTCGAGAACTGGCTGAAAATGGGGTTTTGAGATCGGGGATTTTTCCTCCCTTCACGGAAATAGTTTTGGCTTTTCCGACTCAAATTTTGGGACTCTCGGCAGTTCCTTTTTTTCTGGTCTTGACCGGAGGAATTCTTTGGGGATTAATGCTGGGAGCAGGAAAAAAACTACAGATACCCCAAGAGGTAAACGGACTCTTGGCAACAACATTTTTTCTCTTGCCAGCAGTGCAGTTTCAGCTCTCCCGAGACCCCAAAATGGACATTGTATTTTTGATTTTTTTGTTCGGAAGTTTTTCCTTTTTTCGCGAAAAACGTTGGGATTGGGCAGCATTGCTTTTGGGAATAAGTAGTCTTTTAAAGCTTACTTCGCTTTGGTTTTTTCCTTTCTTTTTATTTCTTTTTATTCGTGATGTATCTTTTAAAAAATATAGACTTCTTCTGCGTATTATAGGTCTTTTATTTCTCCCTCTTCTTCTCTGGGGAGGAATGAATTTCATGCGTACATCAGATATCCCACAAAATATTTCTGCCCAGAAAGAAATTTTTTTCCGAGGACCAGATTATTCTCCTCAACTAAAAACAGAACACACAGAATTTTCTTCGACGGGCTTTCAGGAGGAAGTCACTCGATATAGCGGTTATTCAGCAAATCCACTTGTTCGTTTATGGTCTGCTTTTACCGATCAGAATGTTCCGCCCCATTATCGACAGTATGTGGATAATGGATTCTGGTGGTTTGTTCTTTTGCCAGTGGTGTTTGGATTCTTGCTGTATTTCTGGAAAAAGAAAGATTCAGATGATTTTTGGTTGGTGATTCTTGGGGGATGCTTTTTTCTCTGTTGGGTGTGGTGGGGGCATGTTATTGCGTGGTATGGTTGGCCGTGGATGATCTTGCTTCTTTTCCTGGCTGGCAGGATCTTAACGCGTGATGTTTCTTGGAAAAGAACACTCATTTTCTTATTTATGATTTCTTTGGGTCTTGGGCTTTTTTCTCGTTTGGAGCATACTTTTCGCGCTCCTTTGATGGCTTCGCTTTCTTGGGCTGCTTTTCCAAATCAGGAGAATGCAAATCGTTTATCCGATGAATTTTTTCGAGAAGAAAAAGAGGTTGCTCGTTTGCTGCACCAGGATCCGAAAGCAAAAATATATCGCATCGGAACAATGACCAATTTCTGGATTCAGAATGCAGACAGAAGGATTTTTGATGATCCACAGCTTGATAGATTTGCGATGCTGGCGGAGGAGGACAATGATTTTTCATCTCTAAAAAAACAACTTCAAGATCAAAATTTTCAGTATATTTTGGTCGATAGAGCAACAGCTTCTATAGAAAGAGAAGAATCAGGGACTCTTCACCAGAAATTTTCCAATTTTCAAATATTTGCTGATCAATTCCTTCGGCCTCTTTTCTGGGGAGATCGGTTGATTTTGTTTGAAATTCCGAGAAACTAAATTGTGCGATGAAAATTCATTTTGTAGGGATCGGGGGCATTGGTATTTCAGGAGTGGCCCAATTTTGTCAGGACAGAGGAGATGAAGTTTCGGGGTCAGATATATCTGAAAGTGAGATTTTTCCGATATTACGAAAAAGAAAAATGCTCCTCTTTCTGGAACAGCAAGCAGAAAACATTCCATTAGATCTGGATCTTTTGGTTTACTCGGAAGCGATTTCTTTTCAGAATCCTGAGAGAAAAGCAGCTCGAGAAAAAGGAATTCCAGAAAAATCTTATTTTGAATTTTTAGGGGATATTTCGCGAAGTTATAAAACTATCGCGGTGGCCGGTTCTCATGGGAAAACTACCATTACGGGAATGTTAGCTGCTGGATTTGACAGTGTGGATTTCGATCCAACAATTTTTATCGGTTCTACTCTGCGAGAATTCAATGGCTCCAATTATCATGCTGGCACGAATGATTGGTTGGTTTTAGAGGCGTGTGAATACCGTCAAAATTTTCGTTTTTTGTATCCTGATATAGTTGTCCTTACTGAAGTGGAGTGGGATCATCCTGATAGCTATCCGACAGAGGAAAGTTATTTTCAAGCATTCGAAAAGTTTTGTAGTTCAGCGGGAACAGTTCTTTTTCATGAGGATGACGTGGGTGCCAAAAGAGTTCTCCAGAATTATACTGGATCCAAACATGCCGTTTCGGAAGATTCTCATTTGAATCTGACAGTTTTCGGGAAACACAATCAGCGAAATGCAAGACTGGCCCTGTCTGTTGCAGAAAATTTAGATCTGGATAAAAAAAGTTTTGCAATAGGTTTGCAAAACTTCTCAGGAGCTGGCCGTAGACAGGAATTTATTGGGGAATGGAATGGAATAAGAGTTTATGATGACTACGGTCATCATCCGACGGAAATCCAAGCGGTACTGAGTTCCTTCCGAGAAAAATTTCCTCATTCGCGAATCGGACTAATCTATGAGCCACACCAGTTTTCTCGAACCAGAGAATTTTTTTCTGGGTTTGTAAAAACTCTTCGGCAGGCTGATCAGATAGGCATTTTTCCGATTTATGAAGCGCGCGACTCGGAAGATGACAAAAATGCAGTTTCAGCTGAAAAACTCGCCGCTGCGATTCCCGAAGCAGAGGTTGTACAAGGTTTTTCAGATGCAAATTCTTTTCTATCGTCTTTGCAGAAAGGAGACGTCTGTCTTTTTATGGGGGCGGGGAAAATCAGTGAATTTGCTCGTACTTTTTTGGCTCAATAAAAAAAGTCCCGCTGTCGGGCGGGACTTATAGTGAAAAGTTCATATCACAGAAGAAGAATCCATTGGAAGGTTTGCAGGAAAAGAATAGTGCAAACAAAAACGCCGGAAAAAACAAATATTTTTTCACTTTTTCCGGTTTCTCTCCAGGATTGTTGAAGATTTTTTATCCTGGACGAATAAAAAGGAATCCCCAAAATAAGAAAAATGAGAGTGATAGCCATTACTACACCCGCGAGAGGACCTTTAACCTCAGAAAGAAGGATCATGTTTATATCGATCATTACCGCTGGAAATCCGAACAGAAAAAAACTCATTATCGAACTTCCAATTGTTTCTCGACGGAAATCAAATTCCTGTCGAAAATAATAAAAAAGATTCAAGACTGATATTATCCCCACAGTCCCTGTAAGTATTTCATTTGTAGGCATATTTACTCCTTTTATTTTCAAAGAACTTCTCACCCAATCCAAGGCGAGAATTGAGAATTCAGTATCCGCCTTGGATACAAAAATACTTTTAGAATGACATTGAGTTCTAGTCAAATTTTGCTGGTGGGCGAATGATTTTTTCTACCTTGTTTTTGGTCTCTTGTATTATTTTCTGCATGTCTTCAGAGACAGAGGGGTTTTCTTTTTCGACTTGTTCGAAAAACCATCCAGGAAAAAGTTTTTCAGCATCGGTTTCTTCCATGAAATACTCCGTGTATCCATCGCCCCCTTCGTCTCGGAGACGATATTTTTTCTTTTGACTGTCACTGTGCAGAGGAGAGAGCATGTTATGAGGGATGTCTCCATTAGATTTTATAAAATTTGCTAAAAGAGCGGCTTCTCGTTTTTGTGGATTCTCTTCTTTTTTTGCCTCTTGGATACTCTTGAGATTTCCCTGGGGTGTTTTTTCTCGATCCTTGCTGAGGAGATCTAAAACAGACAAAACAATTGTCATTTCTTCCCCTGAGAGATGAATATTTTGTCTGAGAAAAGAATGCACTTCTTCTTGTATTTCTTCGCGTTGTTTCGGCGAATCTTCAATGACATCATGGAGCAAGGAGCTGACGGCAATAATAAATTGTTTTTTTTTCAGCATTAAATAGGAATCTTTCTTTTCTGGAGGAAGATTTGTTTTGAGTGCCTTATCTAGAATCCCCAACACAAAAATACATACGCCCAAAGAGTGATTTATACGAGGTTCGCTTCGTTGAGATACAAAATTCTTTGCTGTTTTTCGTATAGGGAGTTTTCCATTTCCATTTTCTCTTTCTTTCTGCTCCAAGAAATCGACTGTTTTCTCAATTTGTTCTGACTCTTCAAAAGAGAAGTCAGCTAATCTCAAAACAATGGAGAGCATTGATTTTTGATATTGAAATTCATATTCCCCATCTTCTTCTGTGTGATTTGAATTTTTTGGCAATTTGCCCCAAAAAATTTCCTTTTCTTCGAGTTCTTGTATCTGATCAAAAAAAGGGGGGATATCTCTCTGCTGAGGAGGCGATTTTTCTTTCTCTATACCTTTTCTTTAAATTAAAAACAGAAAAATGTCAATTCTTTGACTTTCCTCTCTAAAAAAAGAAAATCAGGTTAATTTACTCCCTCGAATATGCGCATGGTAAATATTCACACTCTTTTTCGAAATCCCCAAGAACATCTTGATCAAACAATTCAATTACAAGGTTGGATTCGGACGGTTCGGTCGTCAAAAAATTTGGGGTTTTTGCAACTCCACGACGGAACTTTTTTTAAGTCACTTCAGGTTGTTTTCGAATCAGATATCAAAAATTTTGAAAAAATCTGTCATTTTCCGATTGGATCAGCGGTTTCCCTTACGGGAAAATTTGTCGAATCTCAAGGAGCAGGACAGGATTTTGAAATTCAGGCGACGAGTATTGAATTGATTGCTGACTCGGATCCCTCTTTCCCATTGCAGAAAAAACGTCATAGCTTCGAATATCTCCGCACAATTGCGCATGTGCGCCCACGCAGTAATACATTTCAAGCTGTTTTTCGACTGCGATCAGAACTGGCATTTGCAATTCATAAATTTTTTCATGATCAGGGGTTTGTCCATGTTCATACTCCTATTATTTCCTCGAGTGATTGCGAAGGAGCGGGAGAGATGTTTCAGGTAACGACCTTGGATCTCCAGAATCTTCCGAAAACAAAAGAAAAAGCAGTGGATTTCGATCAGGATTTTTTCGCAAAAAAGACAGGGTTAACTGTGAGTGGGCAGTTGCAGGGAGAAGCTTTTGCTCTGGCATTTCAGAAAATCTATACGTTTGGCCCAACTTTTCGGGCAGAAAATTCCAATACGTCTCGCCATGTAGCAGAGTTTTGGATGATGGAACCAGAAATTGCTTTTGCGGATGTGTATGACAATATGGATTTAGCCGAAGACATGATGAAATACGTAATTCATTACGTACTTGAAAAACTTCCAGAAGAGATGGAATTTTTCAATACATTTATCGACAAAGGAGTGCTTGATCGACTCAAAAATATCGTCGATTCAAAATTTGAACGGATCACCTACACAGAGGCGATTGAGATATTGGAAAAATCAGGAGAAAAGTTCGAGTTTCCCGTTACATGGGGTATCGATTTGCAAAGCGAACACGAACAATATGTATGCAAGCATTTTGGAAAACCAGTGTTTGTAACGGGTTATCCAAAAGATATCAAAGCTTTTTATATGCGGCTCAATGATGACGGAAAAACAGTTGCTGCGATGGACTTACTTGTTCCTGGTGTGGGGGAAATCATGGGAGGAGCGCAACGCGAAGAAAGATTGGATGTTTTGGACAAGCGTATCGATGAGATGGGGCTAAAGAAAGAGGATTACTGGTGGTATCGGGAATTGCGAAAATATGGAGGAGTTCCGCATGCAGGATTTGGTTTGGGATTTGAGCGACTGATTCAATACGTTTCTGGAATGGGAAATATTCGTGATGTGATTCCATTTCCACGGACACCACGAAATGCAGAGTTTTAAACCTTTCTTTTTGAGGATAAAATTGACTTTCGCTCCTTTTTCCCCAGAATTCCTAAAGCGAAATCTTATTCTTTTCTCATGTTTCGAACTCATACCTGTGGCGAGCTCCGTGCCGAAAGTATTGGTACAGAAGTAAATTTGTGTGGTTGGGTACACAGCCGCCGTGATCACGGCGGGATTATCTTTGTAGATCTGCGTGATCGATACGGTCTGACACAGGTAGTTTTTGACCCCAGAATTAACAAAGAGGCTCACAAGCTGGCCGAATCTATTCGTTCGGAATGGGTTCTTCAGTGCAAAGGAAAAGTGCGTGACCGAGGAGAAGAATTGCACAATCCCAACTTAGAAACCGGCGATATCGAGGTAGAAATTCACGAATTAAAAATTCTCAACAAAGCCCAAACGCCCCCCTTCGAATTAGAAAAAGAAGTCAAAAATGAAGATCTGCGACTACAGTATCGATATCTTGATCTTCGGCGACAGCAGATGCAACGCAATTTGGAATTGCGTCATAAAATGTGCCTGGTAATTCGAGAATATTTTGATAAAAAAGGATTTTGGGATGTGGAAACGCCCATCATGGTCAAAGGAACCCCCGAAGGCTCCAGAGAATATTTGGTGCCATCGCGCCTGCATCCAGGGAAATTTTACGTTTTGCCCCAGTCTCCCCAACAACTCAAACAGTTATTGATGGTGGGAGGGATTGATCGATATTTCCAGATTGCTCGGTGTTTTCGGGATGAGGATTTGCGCGGCGATCGACAACCGGAATTTACTCAGTTCGAATTAGAAATGAGTTTTGTAGATCAAGAAGATGTTATGGATACAGTCGAAGATTGTTTTCATGATCTGACGGCTCAATGTGCGCCGCAAAAAAACTGGAAGAAGTATCTGAAAGATGGTCGATTTGTTCGTTTCACTTGGCATGAGGCTATGGAGCGATATGGCACCGATAAACCTGATATTCGTTTTGGACTAGAATTTGTCAATATAACTGATGAATCCAAAGAATGTGGGTTTGGTATTTTCGAAAAGGCGGAATACATTTCTGCCCTTCCTGTGTCCCAAGAGTGTGGCGAATTGTCACGCAAAGATATCGATGATTTGACCGATATCGCTCGACAAAATGGTGCTGGAGGACTGGCTTGGTTCAGGGTTGGAGAGGAGTCGGGACCGGTCGCTAAGAATGCAACAAAAGATTTTCTTGATACGGTTATTACGAAGACAAAAGCAAAACCAGGAGATCTGATTTTTTTTGGTGCGGGATCGTTCATTCGAGCTGTGGAACCTTTGGGGGCGGTACGAAACGCACTGGGCAAAAAATTTCAATTGGCGGAGAAAGATGATTTTGCGTATGCGTGGGTATATGACTTTCCTCTTTTCGAACAAAAAGAAGATGGAACCATGCAGGCAGCACACCACCCCTTCACGAGTCCTCATCTGGAAGATTTAGAATATCTCAAATCGGATCCATTGCGTGTTCGATCGTATGCGTATGATGTCGTGCTTAATGGTGTAGAGCTGGGGGGAGGTTCAGTACGAATTCACGATCCAGAACTCCAGCACACGATGTTCGAAGTCCTGGGATTATCGGAAGAAGAAACACAACGTCGATTTGGGCACTTGCTAAAGGCTTTTCAATATGGTTGTCCGCCACATGGAGGATGTGCAATGGGACTGGATCGAGTCGTTATGATGTTTGCTGACGAGCCTAATATCCGTGAAGTGATCGCTTTCCCCAAAAATCAATCAGCTCAAGACTTGATGTTGGGAGCGCCTGCTCCTATGCCCGAAAAAGAATTGCGCGAGCAAAATATTCAAGTTCTGGAGGAATCAGATTAAATTTTCAGCAAAGGAAAAATTGATTTTCTTTCTCAAATCGTTTCAATAAGAAGTGATGAAAAAATTTCTCCTTGGCTTCAGCGTTTTCTTTTTGGTTGGTTGTGGACAGCAGCAAGAGAATTCTCTCTCAGAGAATTCAGAGCAAGAAAAGCCTCCTGTTCAAGTTGAAGAAGATGCCATGGTGATAACCGATGATCCACAAGAAGAATCTCCTACTTTGATCGAACAACCACTTCCTGAATCAGAAGAAGAAATAGATGATGATTATTCTGGAGAGCTACCGGATACCGAATCTGATCCGTATGCGTTCCTGCCTTCGGATATCGAAAACAAATCTCAGGAGGAAGAAACAGATGTCTATTCTATAGATCTGAACTATCCTTTTTGGATTCATGAGAGTTATACAAAACTCAATGAAGCGATAGCCGCTCTCATGGCAGAAGAAAAGAAAGCCTTTACCGAAACGGATTTTTATACCGAGGAAGATTCTGCTGCGAGAGAGAAATATATACTTCAAAACTCCTATGCTCTGGCAACAAATTCTCCAGAAATGATCAGTATCCGTTTTGATTTTGGAACTTATACGGGTGGTGCTCACGGGATGAGTTATACGCAAACCCTAAATTATAATCCTGCGAAAAAGGAGCTCTTCAGCATTGATGATTTGATATCTCGGTACCCAAACATTCTCCAAACAGCTTCGCAAGAATGCCAAGAGCAGGTTACAGAAGCCCTGGGGGACATGGCCGAAGAAGAACTTATTGCCGAAGGTTTAGCGAGCGAAAAAGAAAACTTTGAAGCCTTTTATTTTTTAGGAGAGAGGGCAATTGAGTTTATCTTTGATCCCTATCATGTTGCTCCGTATTCAGCTGGATCACAATCCTGTCAATTAATGCTGGAAGAACTAAGATAAAAGCTTATTTTAAAAAAACAAATTTTTTACCCACCCAAAAAACTTTAAAAAAAGACTAGTATTTCCTGTTTTTGGCAGCTTTTGAGTTTTAGGAAGGGGATTTAATTTTTCAGGATTGAATTGTTTATCTGATATATCGAGAAAATCCCCAAAACATCCCATTTCTTTTGCTTTTTGAGGGTTTTCTAATGCTAGAGCATAAGGAAGAACACTAAGCTCTACCCTACTTACTTTATCCATTTGCCTTTCTGTTTCTTCGGAAATAGCTAAAGATTTTAATTCATGGGGGCAGGTGAGTGTGCTAAATTTATTCGTATTAGGATTTTTTATTTCCATAGCAATAAAACATTGATCATTTTGAATCCCTTTGATTATCATTGAATAGGGATCCCCTTGACCTACAAATTGGATTTTGGCTGGTTTACAATTAGGAAATAATTTTTCAGCAAAACATAACTGAGCACTATCAGTTCCATCTGTGGTGCCACAATCTGTTGTGTTTTGAGCAAATGTTATGAGGGGAGAAATTATTAACCCTAAAAACAATACTGCTTTTCTCATCATTTTTCGTATCTTATTTGCTTTCAAGAAAACTGTCTAATTTTAATTTATTTTTTCCTTCTTTCTTCGAGTTCTACGATCTCGTCTCGCAGGATAGCCGCTCTTTCAAAGTCGAGATTTTTTATCGCAACATCCATCTCATTTTCAAGTTCTTTAATCATGCGGTCGATCTGTTCTGATTTTTGTAATTTTTCAAAATTTCGTGGTGTGCCCCCCGTTAGATCACGTGAAATATCCGTGATTTTTTTGATAATAGTCGTTGGCGTAATGTTGTGTTTTTCGTTATGAGCTCGCTGAATTTTTCGTCGGCGATTGGTTTCCTCAATGGCTGCCCGCATGGCCTTGGTTTCCTTATTCGCATACATGACGACATGTCCTTCGACATTTCTGGCTGCTCGTCCAATAACCTGAAGCAATGAGTCTCGACTTCGCAGGAAACCTTCTTTATCGGCATCCAAAATACAAATGAGCGCTACTTCGGGGAGATCCAGTCCTTCTCGGAGCAAATTTATTCCGACGACGACTTCTATCTTTCCTTCTCGAAGCTGTCGCAGGATTTCTACTCGTTCGAGGGTATCGATTTCTGAATGGAGATACTTGGCTTTGACTCCAACTTCTATCAAGTATTCAGCCAGATCTTCGGCCGATTTTTTGGTCACGGTCGTGATGAGTGCACGAAACCCTTTTTCGGTTGTTTTTTTCACTTCTTCCAAAAGATTATCAATCTGATGTTTCGTAGAACGGACCTCTATTGGCGGATCCAAAAGACCGGTTGGACGGATAATCTGCTCGACAATATCTTTTTTATCGCAATGAGCGTATTCATATTTTCCGGGCGTGGCTGAGACATAAATTGCCTGACGAATACGCTGTTCAAATTCATTGAATTTCAAAGGACGGTTATCCATAGCACTCGGGAGTCGAAAACCATGTTCTACAAGCGTTTGTTTTCGACTCAGATTTCCGTTGAACATCCCCCCTACTTGAGGAAGTGAGATATGAGATTCGTCCACGAAACACAGAAAATCTTTTGGGAAATAGTCCATGAGTGTTGTTGGAGGATCTCCCGGTTTTTGATCCGAAAGATACCGCGTATAATTCTCAATTCCATTTACGTATCCAGTTTCGCGGAGCATCTCGATATCGTACGTTGTTCGTTGTTTGAGGCGGTGGGCTTCGAGTGGTTTTCCCATTTTTTGAAGTTCTCCCAGGCGTTGTTCCAAATCTGCTTCAATCTGGGCAATGGCTTGCTCAATCTGATCTGATGTGGCGATCTGATGTTTTGCTGGGAAAACAATAATATCTTTGCATTCCTGAATGAATTCCCCTGTAAAAGCATCGACTTCCGTGATTTTATCCAGATTATCGCCCCAGAATTCCATCTGGTAAGCGGTATCAGAATTCGGTGGAAAAATAGTGATGACATCTCCCAAGACTTCGAATGTTCCACGCAGGAGATCGGTTTTTGTTCTCTGATACTGGATATCTACTAATTTTCGTAAAAATTCCTGTCGGGGATAATCCTTGCCTACCTCGAAAGGCAGTGCCATAGCTTCGTATGTCTTGACATCACCCAGCCCGTAAATACACGACACCGAGGAAACGATCACAACATCTCGACGAGTCAAAAGATTAATCGTGGCTGCATGTCGAAATTTTTCGATTTCTTCATTGATGGTGGCTTCTTTTTCAATAAAAGTATCAGTTTTTGGCAAGTAGGCTTCTGGTTGGTAATAATCATAATAACTCACAAAATAACTGACCGCGTTTTCTGGAAAAAATTGCTGAAACTCAGAGCAAAGTTGCGCAGCGAGTGTTTTATTATGTGCCAGCACGAGAGTGGGACGTTGTAACTCCTGAATAATATTGGCCATGGTGAATGTTTTCCCCGTTCCCGTGGCACCCAGGAGTGTTTGATGCCGGAGTCCGTTTTTCATTCCCTTCAGGAGTTTTTCGATCGCTTTTGGCTGATCTCCTGTGGGTTTGTATTCGGAAACAAGTGAAAATTTCTGGTCTTTCATGTTCGAAAGGTGCGCGCTATACTGCCTCAAATTTCTATTTTATGCAAGGAAACTTTTCCGTTTTTTCTAAAAAACCACACTTCCAAAAAAGAGTGATTTTTTAGTTTTTTTTGGGCAAGAATCGAACTATTTCTTTTCGACCTTGAGTCCGAAAGCAACATAGAGTCCTGAAAGTCCTACCAACAGGTAGACAATCATCTCGAGTGTGGGCATAGAGCCCAAAAGGAATTCGACCAGGTTGAATCCTAAACCGGTCAATCCCCAATTAATAGCGCCGATAATGACCAGGACATATGCCACCGAGTCGAGGCTGCTAAAATTTTTCATAGGAAAAAAGGGTAAGAAAATAAAGCTCCCCGAATTATAGGGGACAACTCCTTTTTTTCCAAATTTCTCCCGGAAAATTTTTACTTTTTGTATTTTTCCAAAAACTTTTCCGCAACAGATTTTCCTTTTTTCAGAATTTCATGAGACATTTTTTTGGTTTTATCTCGTCGTTCCTCTGTTGCGAAAAGAAAGGACAAAACGGAGCCTACCGCTCCCCCGACAATAATGCCGGTGAAAAGACCACTTGATTTCTGTTTTTTGGGTTCTTCCATCTTATTATTATATCATTTTTTATTGTGCTTTGTCAAATTCAAGACGGAGTTTTGCCCCACATTTTTGCTCTGCTTGACGAATAATTTTCTGAAATTCAGCCTCAATTTCTTTTTCGGAAAGGGTTTTTTCTGGCGATTGAAATGTCAGATGAAACGACATGTTTTTTCTGTTTTTTCCGATTTTTTTTATATCTTCAAATTCGTCGAATAGTTCCACCTTTCTTATGAGAGGGGAAGCACTTTGAAACACTTTTTCGACGGATTTCATCAGTATTTTTTTATCAAAAATAAGCGATACGTCTCGGCGCACAGGAGGAAAAGGGGAAAGAGGGGTATAAGAAGTTTTATTTTTTCGGAGCAGAATGAGTAATTTTTCAGCGTCTATTTCGGCAAAGACAATGCTTGAAGCAATAGGTTTTGCTTCGGGATGCAGGCAGGCCAAAATTCCAACTTTTTCTCCGTTTACGAGTACGTTCGCACTTTTGGAAGGATGCGTGTAAGAAGGGGATTGCTCGAGGGGTTGAAACTCGAAAGAGAGTTTCTTTTGCGCCAAAAAGAGGCTGATTTTTTCTTTCAGAGCAAAAAAGAGTTCGTTTTCGTCTGTGTGCATATCCGCTTGAATCACGCAAAAACGAGTTTTTTCTTCCGGAAGCGGATCTTGGGGAGGGATATATATTTTTCCTATTTCGAAAAGCTTGAGAGACGTATGAGTTCGGAGCTCGGATTCAATATTTGTAATACTGTTGGAAATGAGATTTTTTCTCAGCTGAGAGTGTTCGGAAGAAAGTGGATTTTCCACCGTGACATACTCTTTTTCTTCGCTCCACTCGGCATCATTTTGATCGACAAATGAATAATTATAGATTTCCAAAAACCCCTGATCAGCAAAAAAATCACGGATTTCCCATTCAAGTTTTCGGAGATGATTTTTGTGTGCCGGCTCTACGGGGAGAGAGGGGAGCTGAGAAGGAATATGTTCAAAGCCATACAATCGAACGACTTCTTCGATGAGATCCTCGGCAATAGCAATATCCTTTGTGGCTCGAAAAGAAGGGATATCTACTTGCAGCATATCTTTCTTTTTTGAGACCTGAAAGGCAATAGATTCTAATTTTTCGATGATTTCCTGATCAGAAATGTCTAAGCCTGAATGATTTCGAACGTGTTGGGGATTGAGGAGAATATTTGTCTGATGATATGGAGCAGGATACTGATCGGTCAAGAGGCTCTTGATGCGAGCATCGGGGCAGCATTGCTGGATATATTCTACAGCAGAGAGAAGTGCTCGTTCGCAAATCTCTGGATCGAGAGATTTTTCGTAGCGCAATGAACTGTCAGATCGCAATCCTAGCCGAGTGGATGTTCGCCGGATGGAGACTGGATCCCAATTGGCACATTCCAGAATCACGTCAGAAGTTTCTTCGCTTACCCCTGAATATTCCCCGCCCATAATTCCCGCGATAGACAAAACTTTTTCTTCGTCAGCAATGACAGTATCTTCTGGACAGAGTTCATATTCTTCGCCATCCAAAGCCAGTAACCTCTCTCCTTGCTTGGCCTGACGGACAATGAGTGAACCTTTCACTTTGGCGGCATCAAAAATATGCATCGGCTGCCCTAGTTCGAGGAGTATCAAGTTGGTGATATCGACGAGATTAGAAATCGCTCGAATACCGAGATTTTCGAGCCGTATCTGGGTTCCTAAATCTGATGCAGTAGTTTTTACGCCGGACATTTTTATACTGCAAAATCGACGACAAACATCGCTTTTTATTTGAATATCGACGGTATCGCCTTTCTGAGGGAGTGTTCCTTGGGGATTTTTCAGAATTAATTTTTTATCAAAAATAGCCGCCAATTCTCGGGCAAATCCTTCCTGCCCCCAGAGATCGGGGCGATGGGTCAGAGACTTATTATCGATATCAAATAAAACATCTGCACATTCAGGAATGAGCTTGGGAAGTTCGATGCCAAGTTTTGTTTTTTGGGGGAATCTCATGAGTCCCTCGTTTTTCATGCCTAATTCTCGATTGTCAGCAATCATTCCTTCTGATTTTTCGCCGCGGATATCCGTATTTTTAATTTGAATTCCGGATTTCAAACAGGCTCCTTCCAGTGCTACTGGCAAGATTTCCCCTTCAGAAACTTCGTGCACCTGGCCAAAAATAATCTGTTTTTTTCCGTATGAACCACAATCAAATTGTGCAATAGACAATTTTTCTGCTTCAGGATGAGGTTTTCGAGACAGAAGTTTTCCTGTAACGACTCTCTCGAAATATTTTTTTACTTCGATCATTTCCTCCAATTCAGCAGTATAGAGCGTTATGGATTCGCTGATTTTTTTTGGCGAAACTTTTTCCAAGTTTACAAATTCCTTGAGCCAGTGAAGAGAGAGTTTCATGTTTTTCAGAAGGAGAATACCGATTTTTTCGATTTTTTCTACTGTTTTCTGGGGAAGAATTTGACGTATACATAATTTAATGCAGAATAAGGAATACAGATGAGCTTTCGAAAACCGCAGATCGAAAAAGGTCAGTATCCTGAATCAGTAGGGCTTTTTAATCTGGCACAGTTTTTAAAGCAACAAGGAAGTATTACAGAAGAGCAATTCAAAGAAATAAAAAAAATAGCACAACAGATTGCCTCAGCAGAAAAGGGAATACATAAAAAATTCGGGAATAAAGAGATTTTGGAAAATCAGAAAGCTTTTTTTTGGATGAAAATAGATGCCCTTTTGGGTCTTCCCGAGAGAAAAGCATCATAAATTTCTCAGCGGGGTTCCGATTTTTTCTTCGAGTGCAGAAGGCAAAATCCATATCTCGCCTTTTTCTTCTTCGCTGGGTGAGATTTCGAGTTCCGAACGAGCGCAAATCATGCCATGACTTTCCACTCCTCGGATGGCTCGCACGCCGATTTCAAAATTTCCGGGGAGAATGGTGCCTTCGGTCGCAACAGCCACGATTATTCCCTCCTGAACATTTGTTCCGCCGCACAAAATCTGCACGGATTTATCCGGTGCGATTTTCGTTTTTGTCACTTTGACTTTTGTGATTTCTGGGTCTGGATGGGAAGCTACTTCCAAAACTTTTCCCACGACCAGTCGTGGATCTAGTTTTCGTATTTTTTGTTCGTCTTCTTCTTGGAGATTCAGAAGAGAGAGAATATTTGGTCGTATAGACGTAGGGGAAGGGCCGAAAATTTTCTGCCAAAAACTCATGATTTGGGTTTTAATGGTGCCAGGGGGCAGACTTGAACTGCCGACCTCCGGGTTATGAGTCCGACGCTCTGACCAGCTGAGCTACCCTGGCGGAATAAAATTGCTTGTTTCTGCACAAAGAACGCACGAATTGTATGATTGAAGCGGGTTTCGTCAACTTATTTCAGCCCGACTTGGTCTTTGATTTCTTCTATGGCGGCAATAGCAATCGCAAAAAATTCTCCCAGTTCTAATCCGAGCTTTTCAGATTCTCGAATGAAATCGCGATTTACCTTGGCCGCAAAACTTTTGTCTTTGAATTTCTTTTTGAGTCCTTTGGGGTTCATTCCGGTAATGCCTCCTCGCATTAAAGCGTAGGCAAAAATAAGCCCAGTAATTGTTTCAGCAGCTGCGAGTGCGTGCTGTATTTTTTCGGTGCGGACTTCATTTTCCAGTCCCGCACAGTCACACCCATAGCCATGAGAAAGAACAATATCAATAAATTTCTGATCAAAACCAGCTTTCTGGAGGAGTTCAGGAGCTTTGGTGAGATGGCTCGAGACATCATCTTTCGTGAGTCCCCAGTCAATATCGTGCAGGAGTCCCAGCATGCCCCAATATTCTTCGTCCTCACCCAAATAATTTGCCAGACCTCGCATGACCGCTTCGCTTTCTAGGTAGTGATTGAGATCGGTAGGATCAGAATTATATTGTCGTACCAATTCCCAGGCTTCGTCTCTGGTCATTGGAAGAGAACTCATTTTTTTTGTGATTTTGATTTTTTCCCTTCTCCGAAAGCAGAAGACAGAAAATTATTTCCGGAAAATCCAATATACATCATACCAACACCAATAAGTGCCAGGACAACTGTCCCGAAACTTCCCAGAAATGCGGCGATCAGGATTACAATCCCCACAAAGAAAATCATCCGTCGATCTATCGGAAGGTGCATAATTTTTTCTTCCAATTCTTTGACACTCGATCCGACAGAATCAAAAGCTTTTTTCCCCATCTCTTTCATTTCTTCTCCTTTTTCTTGTGTGGAAGGAGCTTCTTTTTTTGAAACTGGTTTTTGAGGTGTGTTTGGCATGAACTGAAAAATTAGAAATAATTTCGCCTCTTATGGTATAAC
Source organism: Candidatus Altimarinota bacterium (assembly GCA_021734395.1). Classification (GTDB taxonomy): domain Bacteria; phylum Patescibacteriota; class Gracilibacteria; order UBA4473; family UBA4473; genus JAIPGI01. Next base: position 147,059 of record JAIPJB010000002.1, on the reverse strand, counting down.
CTCGCGTGATGAAACGCAACTTTTGGAAAGAAATTCCTCGTCCTATTTTGACCCTTGCTCCTATGGCCGGGTATACAGAAAGTCCTTTTCGACGGCTTGTGAAAGCTATCGAACCATCGGTGGTATTGATTTCCGAGCTGGTTTCTACCGAAGCTCTGCGACATCGAAATGAGAAAACGATGCAATTGGTTGAATTTACGCCTGAAGAAAAAGATTTTTATTGCGTACAACTTTTCGGGAAAGAAGAAACTTCTTTTTTGGAGGCGGTAAAAATTGTGGAGGATTTAGGAGTAGACGGAATTGATCTTAATCTGGGATGTCCTTCTCCTAAAATTGTTGGTTCAGGACATGGATCGGCACTTTTGCGTGATCCGGACGCTACAGCTCGTCTGATCGAAAAAATCACCTGTTCCACGGATTTACCGGTATCGGTCAAAACTCGGCTGGGGTTTTATGATGATCGAAATCTGGTCCAAACAGCAAAGAGTTTCGAATCAGCCGGAATTGCTTCACTCGCTATTCACGGACGGACGACCCAGCAGAAATTTTCCGGTTCTGCGCAATGGGAAAAGATTTATGAAGTAAAAGAAAATGTCTCAATTCCAGTTTTGGGAAACGGAGATGTGACATCCGTAAAAATTGCAGTTCAGCGTCTGAAAAATTTGGATGGCATTATGATCGGTCGAGCGGCACTCAGAAATCCGTGGATTTTTGCTCAGTGTCGAGCGGCATTTGAGGGTAAAACCATTCCTCCCAAGCCGAGTTTAGAACAACAGATAGATTTTTTTCGTCGTCACGCTCAATTAGCCGCACAAATGAAGGGAGAAAAATGGGCGATGATCGAAATGAGAAAGCATTTTGCCCATTGTATTCGTGGTATCAGGGGAGCTGCCCGTTTTCGAGATCGGTTGATCCGGGTTTCGGGTCTGGACGAATTAGAAGAAATATTTCAAGAAATACTTTTGACAGAGCCAGAAAAAACGATTACTGAAACGGGTGATTTGCGCGATAGAAAAAATCAAAAATAATTCACTATTATTCATTGAACTCTTTCTTCCGCAGATCAAGAAGAAAGAGTTCTTTGAAAGGAGGTTCCTATGAATATCATCCAAACTCTACGAACAGAAGCTGTTCGCTGGATTACTTCTCTCGTATGGATGGGGGTTTCTCTGTGGGGAATATTTGTTTCTCCGGAGCCCATTCTTATAGCGACATACGGAATGATTTTTACATTCTTTTTGCTGCTTTTTATCTGCATATTTTGTCCTTCTCGAAAGGAGGTGAAGTATGAAAATATTTAATTTTCTGCTGGCAATGATATGCGTGGGAGGAGTGTTTTTTACTTCTTCTCTTGCTATCCAGATTGCCTGTGTTGCAGGCGCTATAATATTTTTTTATTGCGCCGCCGCAGAGTATATTCACATTTTTCTTTCCTCTCTTTCTTCCCTCTTTAGGCGCTTTACTGAGTAAGCGCCTATTTTTTATGGTCTTGATTTTTTTAAAAAAATCGGCATTCTTTTTCCGCTTTTTGTCCTCTTATAACACATTAAAAAATGAGATTTATAAAACGAATTGTCCTTTTTGTACTGGTAAATTTTGCGATTTTGATCGTGCTGGGAATTGTTATGAGTGTTTTTGGCGTACAGCCATACCTGACTTCCTATGGACTCAATCTGAAATCATTGTTGATTTTTGCGGCGATTATCGGTTTTGCGGGGAGTTTTCTTTCCCTCTTTCTCTCCAAGGTTATGGCGCGATGGATGATGAAGGTGCGCATCATCAAGTCTCCGAGTAATAATGAAGAATCGCTTCTGGTGGAGGTTATTCGTTCTATCGCCAAAAAATTAGAAATAAAAACCCCTGAAGTCGGTATTTATCCTTCCGCAGAAGTGAATGCTTTTGCCACAGGTTGGTCACAAAATCATTCAATGGTGGCGGTATCAGAAGGGTTGCTTCGGGAAATGGATCGCGATGAAATCGAAGGCGTTTTGGCGCATGAAATGGCACATATCGCTAATGGAGACATGGTCACGATGGCGCTTTTGCAAGGTGTTTTGAATACGTTTGTGATTTTCTTTGCGCGGGTGGCAGCTTTTTTGCTCCAGCGACTGATCAGTGACCGAGAAGAAGTGGGAGGCATTTCATACTGGATTACATCGATTTTATTCGAAATAGTTTTTGCGGTTTTGGCGACAATTGTTATTGCTTGGTTTTCTCGCAAGAGGGAATTTCGTGCGGATCATGGAGGAGCTGAATTTGTCGGGAAAGCAAAAATGATCGCCGGCCTGCAGCGTTTACAAGAATTAACCGCCCGGGTGGATACCCGCCAAAAATCACTTGCGACGCTGAAAATTTCCGATAAGCCCAGCAAAATGGGTCTTCTTTTTTCCACCCATCCTCCGCTTTCCGATCGCATTGAAGCATTAGAAAAAGCATCTCTTTCCTAAATCTCTCTCATGACTTTTCTCGACCATTTGTATTGGCGGCACGCCACCAAAGAGTTTGATCCGAAAAAAAAAGTATCGGAAAAAAACTTACAGAAAATTCTCGAAGCAATTCGTCTCACACCGACATCGTTTGGTCTGCAGCCTTATCATGTGATTGTGATAACTGATCAGAAACTCAAGGAAAAAATTCGTACTCTCTCCTGGGATCAGCCGCAGGTGACGACTTGCTCGTATCTTTTGGTTTTTTGTGCACGGACGGATTCAGCCCAAAGAATCGATCAGTATTTAGAAATCGCCAGTGAAGGGAAATCCGAAATCAGGGAAAAGTTAGTCGGTTATGAAAAAATGATGAGAGGAAGTCTCGGGAAAATGGATTTTCATTGGGCATCCCGTCAGGCATACATTGCGCATGGATTTGCTCTGGCTGCGTGTGCGGAGTTGGAAATTGACTCTTGTCCGATGGAAGGATTTGATCCGGAAAAACTGGATCAGCTTTTGGAGCTTCCGGAGCATTTCAAATCGATTGTCATGCTTCCGATTGGCTATCGAAAAGAAGATCCAAAGCGGGAAAAAGTTCGCTTCGGAGAAGAGGATCTCTTTGAAAAACGGTAGATTATTTTTTGACCGGAAAAAAATAAACAATCCAAGCAAGCCAGGCGATCCAGACTAGATCAAGCCAGTTATTTGTCTGAAAATATTGCAAAGCCTGAAGTGAAAGGAGTGATAAAAATCCCAACGGCCAATTGTCTCTGAGTTTTTTCATTGTCTTTCTCAATTGTAGAGAAAATAGGATGGTGGAGCATATCGGATTCGAACCGATGGCCTCATCCATGCCATGGATGCGCTCTAGCCAGCTGAGCTAATGCCCCGAGAATGACGATCTTTTGTGAAAGAAAGGAAGTGAGTAGTTGGCATTTCTCAGCCCCGCTTTTGCGGCCAAAGGGAAGGTTGAGCTCATGCCCGTCAAAAGTGACTCGATTGTACGAAGAAAAAATTTTTCATCAACTTTTCATTGATAATTACAGATTGATAATTGATAATTGGCTCGATGATTGGACTTTTGAAAGGCATTGTAGAAGACGTAAACGAAAAAGAAATTCTTCTTTTGACGTCCGGAGGAGTAGGATATCAGATCCGCCCGGCGGGGAGTTTATTGGCACGATGCAAAAAGGGGGCTTCGCTGACAGCAGAAGTTTTGACAGTTGTCCGTGAAAACGAAATCACACTCTATGGTTTTGGGGATTCATCGGAGCGAAGACTTTTTGAAAAATTAATTTCTGTTTCCGGCATTGGTCCCAAGACAGCATTGCAGATGGTATCCATCCCGGCTGACAAATTTATGATGGCTTGTGAAAATGGCGATGTTTCTTTTCTCACCCAGATTCCAGGTTTAGGAAAAAAGACGGCCGAGCGATTGATTGTAGAATTGCGCGGGAAATTGGATCTTAAACCCAAGGGAATGCCGAACATTCCTTCCAATGAAGCTTTTATTGAAGCTCGAGAAGCTTTGGAAAATCTCGGTTATGATGCGCGAACGATCCATAAAGTTTTATCCGACGCACCGGAAGATTCTTCTGCGGAAGAACTCGTGAAACGATTCCTCTCTTCCAATGCTTAAGTTTTTTAACATTGTCATCCTGAACTTGTTTCAGGATCTCTCTGCACCAATGTTGGAATTGCAATGAGATTCCGGATCAAGTCCGGAATGACAAAAAGAAAAATGAAATTTTTACTCAAGTTTCCACAGTACCTAGATCAAAAATTTGCTGCCGTTGTGGTTTTTCTCGTTCGTGGTTATCAAAAAACAATTTCGCCTGATCATTCTGAAGTAGGAAAGGGAGACCATCTTCGTACCTGTAAATTTTATCCAACCTGTTCGGAATATGCGATCCAGATTTTGCGAAAACGAGGATTTGTTTGCAGTATCGGGAAAATTTTCTGGCGGATTCTGCGTTGTAATCCGTGGGGAAAAGGAGGCGTTGATTTTCCTGACAAAACCCGTACAGTTTCCAAGAAATGATTTTACTTTCAATACTTGCGTTTCTGATTATTTTTTCGCTTCTCATTTTGGTGCACGAATGGGGGCATTTTTTTGCTGCACGTCGATCAGGCGTCAAAGTTGAAGAATTTGCGCTTGGGATGGGAAAGCGACTCTGGAGCACGAAAAAAGGCGAAGTAGAATATTCACTCAACGCGGTTCCTTTTGGTGGATACGTTAAAATGTTGGGAGAGGAAGAAGAATCTTCTGATCCGAGAAGTTTTGCTCGTGCAAAGCTCTGGAAGAGAATGGTTATCACTTTGGCGGGGGTTGTGATGAATTTTCTTATGACAATTGTTTTTCTGACGATTCTTTTTACTGTGGGGACGAACCCAATTCTTATCGACGAACAGGATGTTCAGCGAGCACAAGCAGAAGGGGTTTTGGTTCTCAGTGAACCAAATGAAGAGGGAATCAGAGAGGTTTTGGATATTCAAAAAATAAAAAAACCCTTTCCCCAGTCTCTCGGATTTGCTGTCACCGAATCCTGGCGAATTTCCAAAGCGGTGGTTCGCAAAGTAGCGGAGATTCCGGTTACTATCATTCGTGATCAGAAGTTTCCAGAAGGAGTCGCAGGTCCAGTAGGGATTGCAGAAATTACTCATAAAATTGTTCCCGCTGGGTTTTTCGCACTGATGAAGCTGACCGCTCTTCTCTCTTTGTCTTTGGCGGTTATTAATTTGCTTCCCATTCCGGCTTTGGATGGAGGAAGATTTCTCTTCCAGATTATTGAATTAGTGACTTTTCGGCGACCACCGGAAAAATGGGAAAATGCTATTCATGTGGCCGGATATATTCTTCTAATGGCTTTGTTGGTGATCATTACTTGGAATGATATTTGGCGACTGATAACTCAATAATAGGAAACCAAGAACAATCTTTTGTGTTTTCATTTGATTTGACAACTTTTTCTTTCTTCTTACAATCGCGCGGCAAAAAACGATGAATAAGAAAACCTATTCTTTATCAGCTCATAAACGGGGAACAGAAAAACATTCTGCCCGTGAAGAACGGAAACAAAAACGAGTTCCAGCTGTTGTATATGGGAAAGGCGTTGATCCGGTAGCTATCTCATTGGATGGATCCGAATTGCTCAAAGTATACCGCGAAGCCGGACACTCTTCTCTGGTAGATTTAGATGTGGACGGAGAAAAAATGAAGGTGATTATTCATATATTGGATCGGCATCCTGTACGAGATTCGATTTATCATGTGGATTTTTATGCGGTAAACCTGAAGGAAAAAACAAATGTGACGATTCCATTTAAGTTTGTGGGAGAAGCTCCAGCGGTCAAAGATCAAGACGGACTCTTTATTTCTGAACACGATGAAGTAGAAATTCGATGTTTGCCGACTGAGATTCCACATGAAATTGAAGTGGATATTACTCCCCTAAAAGAAATCAATGATAATCTTACATTGGCAGATTTGAATCTGGACACTGAGAAATATGAGATCCTGAGCTTGGAACCAGAATCCGTTCTTTGCTCGGTCATTATGCCAAAGGAAGAAAAGATCGAAGAAGAAGCTCCTGAGGCGGAAGAAGTACCAGTAGAAGGGGAAACCGCCGAAGAAGGAGAAGCAAAAGAAGAAGGAGAAGGAGAAGAGAAAAAGGAAGAATCCGAAGAAGGAGAAGGGAAAAAAGAAGAATAGTTTTTTGTTTCTCATCACAAGAAAATATCCTAAAGTCTGCTATACTTTTTGCGGATGGAATTTTTTCTGAATGGGAAAGCATTTTCTTCTGCAAAAAAAGCAGGAATAGATTATAAAAAAGACGAACAACTTTTTGCTCGTTCTGTTTTTGAAACTTTGAGAACGTATAATGGAAAAATATTTGCTCTGCAGGAGCATCTGGATAGGCTCTGGCAATCGGCACAATTGCTGGATATTTCGCTTCCTGCTTCCAAAAAAATTATTACTGAAGCACTCCAAGAGTGCGCAAAATGCAATAATATTGCAAAATCAGAATTGCGACTCAAGGTGCTTCTCAAGAAGGAATACTTTTGGATCCGTTCGGGAAAGATTATCCCTTTGCCGGCATCAACATATAAAAAGGGGGTGGAGGTATGCGATGCAACTTTCGATCGCCCTTTCGCCCGAGCTAAATATTCCAGCCCTGCGTATGAGAAATTCCGAGCTTTGCAGGAGGGGCATGAGTTTTTTGAAACGCTTCTTTTTGACACAGATGGTTTCTTGCGTGAAGGAAATATTTCCAATGTTTTTGCTCTCTTTGGAAAAACGATTGTCACTCCTGAAGAAAAAATTCTCCTGGGAGTAACCCGAGAAAAAACTTTGTCATTGATGAAATCAGAAAAAATACCTTTTGAGCTTCGCGATATTCATCGAGAAGAATTGCACGAAGCCGATGAGATATTTCTTACCAATACCACGAAAGAAATCATCCCTGTTTCTCAATGGGGAACATGGCGTGCTCAATCACTCAACACTGCGAAAAAACTGCGAGAACTATTCCATAAACATTATGTTCTCTAGGGAACAACGATCGTTGTTCCTTAACAATTTTAATTTATAGAATTTAAATAGCATTTTTCGCAAGAGACCTCTTCTGGTCGATCGGGCGCGAACGTTGTTTGTATTTCCGTTCCGCACTGATCACATTCTCTCTGCCAGAGTTTTCGTGGATTACGGAGTTTCATGCGGTTATGATGCCGGCAATCAGGACATTCTTGAGGAATAGGAATGTTCATTTTCCGGTAAAACTTCAGCTCTGCCTTTTGGATTTTGTAATTTTTTCCACATTCACGACAAGCGAGTAACTGTTCACATACCGAATCTAACACCTGTTCAATATTTTCCGGAATGGTATATGTTTGTGCTTGATATTGTTTCCCATCGGGGTCACGCCATTGATACCCACGAGACAGGGCTTCTTTTTTGGTGAGAGGGAAGTATTCCTGCGCAACGGTTTCGTTATACGCAAAAGGAGAAAGTGTAATCGGAAAAAATTCACCCCATTCTCCGGTTTTTTTCATATGCTCGACAATTTTTTCACGGAGGCGGAAATATTCTTCTTTCGAATATTGTTTATTGAGAATGCAGTACTGTGCATTTCGAAGGGAAACACATCCAAAAAGATCTTTGGAACTCGTAATTCCTTGCAGGGAATAAAAAATATCTTGGTCATTTGTCCAAACATGAGAAGAAAAGACGCAGCGAAAAACGTTATATCCTCCAGAAGCCATTTCATAGCACCAAGAAGCATTATATCCTCCAACGCAATAATCCTGACAATCTTTAGAATCAAAAAATGTTGCGCAATGTTTTACGTCTTCATTTCCAAAGCAATCAAAACAATGATATGTATTTTTACAATTGCGGAGATAATCTCCGGTTACATTTTCACAGTTTTTTATTTCGGCAAATTTATGAGGAAATTCTAATTTTTGTTCTTCGAATTTTTGTTTCCATTGTTGTTGCTCTGAAAGAGAATTTAGATTTATATTTTTTATTTTTTCTTCCCATTCAGGTCGAGAAAGGGACGTATTGAAAAAATAATATTCCTTATTTCTCAGATTTACCGAACCGAAGCAATGGTGACAGCCAATGCAATTTTTGAGAAAAAGAGAATCCGAACAATTCTGACAATTTTGCAGGAATTGGGAATTATAGCAGTGAGAGCTGTCGATGCATTCGAAACATAATTCGCAGTGATCGAGATTGAGACTATCGACGCAGTCTTTTGAATACAAAACTGTTGTTGTATACAGACAGTCTTCGGAAAAATCTGTATTAAAAACTAAATAACAATTTTTCGAATATCCAGTTTGGCTCACGTATTCACAGTTTTCATTTCCCACGACGTTGACAGCCATATGAGGAATGGCCTCCGAAAGCTCAGAAAACTGCTCGAAAAAGGGACAATTGAAATCAAAATCACGTCCGTATTCAAAAGGATCCCATTTATCACTCCACCAGCAGTCAGGACATAAAAGAGAAAAAGATTTTTCTGGGGAATAAATAGAAATAACAGACTTTTCACAGAGAGCGCACTCTCTCTTGTACAAATTTCTTTCATTTCGAAACGCTAATCTCCGTCGCATCCGCTCATCCGGACACAAAGTGGGCGGCGGAACATTTAATTTTTCATAAAACTTCAGATCTGCTTCAGTGATCTCGAATTCCTGTCCTGAAAACGCACAAACTTTTTTCATGCTCTTTTTTGTCATCCTGAATTTATTTCAGGATCTCGGAGAAGTCCAATGAAAAAGAAGGCAGATGCTGAAACAAGTTCAGCATGACAATACAAAATATAATTTTTTTCATCAATTTACCTCTGCCAAATAGTATTTTTCCAAGAGGCCTCTTCTCCAGATTTATTATGTAGCAACAAAAAATATTCTGAATACTAAATACTCAATACTTAATACTTCCCTATACTTCCTCAGCTTTCCATCAATTTCTCGATCTCTGCTTTGCTCACGCGACGTGGCATGGCGCGTTTTCGTGCTTTGATCTGACTGCGCATTTTAAAGTATTTCCACCACTCACTCAGAAGTTCTGTTTCAAAAATCAAAATGTAGAGAAAAACTTTGAAGTTATACCAAAAGGTGGCACTCCGAATTTTTCCAGAGTATTCATCCGAGAAATTTTTCTCTAACAAAATATGATGATTCAGATACGACAATCGATTGATGAGCTTCGGTTTCTTGGCTCTATTTTTGAGAATACTGAGCGTACTACGCCCAAAAGCTGTGGCACTTCGATCATGATAACAGGTTGCGTACGGAGTATAATGCGCTTTCCATCCGGCCCACTGGAGACGATAGGCTAGGTCGACATCTTCTTTGTACATAAACATCGACTCATCGAAATATTCTTTTTCGTGGTCTTCATTCTGAAAAGCAACATCTTCAAGCGCCTTTCTTCGATACAAAACAGCAGCTCCCGAAGCCCCAAATATTTGTCTTGGGTGATCGTATTGTCCATAATCGACTTCTCCTTGGCCGATATCTTCAAATCGATGTGAACGCAAAATCCGAAGTCCCGCAGAATCAATAAAATTTGTTTTTCCCATTTCACGAGCGCCTTTGAGGCTTTTTTCAAAAGCTTCAAAATCCCATCGTTTTACTTTCCCCCCTGAAGATCCAAAGATAGGCTTTTGATCAATAGATTTTACGAGTTGCGAGATAAAATTAGGCTCAAAAATCATGTCGACATTGACACAGGCATAGAAATCTCCTTGTGTCTGACGGAGAATTTCGTTGTGACTTCGAGCAAATCCGATATTTTCTTGAGATTCGATGAGTTTGATGTCAGGGAATTTTTCTTCCAGGATATCAATACTGTGATCGCTTGAAGCGCTATCCAGTACAATAATTTCTAGATTATCATAGTCCTGAGCGAGCAAAGAATTCAAACATGGCTCAATATATTTTTCAGAATTATGAGTGATCACGCCTACTGTTACTTTGGGGACATGACGCGTAAACTTTGCTTTTGCTAGATCGGGTCTGCGAGCGCGTAATCGATCTGGATCAAAAGCTTCTTGTGCCAAGATACTCGCTTCTAAAAGTGATTCGTGTGTTCCGGCATCAATCCACATGCCGTTTACTTCTGCGGCCCGAAGTAGTTTTTTTTCGAGGTAAATTTTATTTACATCGGTGATTTCCAGCTCTCCTCGTTTGGAAGGCTCCAATGTCCGAATAAAATTAAAGACTTGGTTGTCATAGAGATAAAATCCTGTTTGAGCCAGATTTGATTTCGGCATGGCCGGTTTTTCTTCAATAGATTTCACGGTTCCGTCTTCGTCTATTTCTACTACGCCGAATCGTGCAGCATCCTCGACTTCTTTGACAAAAATTTGCGCGCCGTGGTCAAAATAATAGACATCTTCAGAGAAATCTTCCTCAAAAATATTATCCGACAGAATCACACCGATGGATTCTCCCGCAGAAAAATCTTCTGCTAACCCTAAAGCCTGAGCAATGCCACCGGAGCCATCCTGGATGCGATAGGTAAAATTGACGCCAAAATCTGATCCCGATCCTAAAAGGGCCATAAAATCACCCGCGTGTTCGGCTCCTGTAACAATGAGAATATCTCGAATTCCTGATCGTTTGAGTGTTTCGATCGGATAGTAAATCATAGGCCGATTAAATATCGGCAATAAATGTTTATTGGTCACCTTTGTGCTAGGGAATAGTCGAGATCCCGTTCCCCCCGCTAAAATAACGCCTTTCATCGTGAGTATTGTGCCTATTTTTATAAAAAAGCAAAATATTTTTTTACTTTTGGCAAAAAAGCCGGAAAAGACTTGGAATAAAGGCAAAAAAGTGGTATAATATATTGAATAAATCCCTGTCTCTTATGAAACAAATCGAACAATATCTTCTGGCGTTTGGCATGGCATTCATGATTTTTGCGGCCATGATGATCTCCGAAAATGCACAATTTCGAATAGAATCTCGTGTTCAGAATCCTTTTTCTGTGGCACAAGCGCTCGATAAAAAAATACAAGTTTCTGAGAAAGAGGAAAAAACCCGAGAAGTTTTTACTCCTGATGCGGAGCTTATGATCCTTTATCCAGGAACGAATCTGGATTTTTCCGACGGAAACAGGGAGATCATTTCGGGAGAATTATTTGCGAGTTTTTATATGATCAATCAAGAAGATTTCCAAAAAGCTGAAGCACTCAGTAATAATTCGGATCCCTTCTCTTGGCGTCATCGACAGCTTCTGGTGGGTCAAATGAAAGTCGGCCCACTTTTGATCAATGCTCCAGGGGCGAATATTTTCCTCAAAAGAGATTCTGAGCAAGGGCGATCACAGATTTATGCTTTTGGACATTCAGTAGAAGTCTACTTTGAGGGAGCCATTCATCCTTTTGTGATTCCATCGGGGATGATGATAGAGGTCAGAGAAAGTCTTGTCAGTATAAAAACAGCATCACTCTATCACTCAAAGCTCAAAAAAGAATTTCGCATGCGCCCTTTTGATATTTCTCTTTTTGAAGAAAAAGAAACAAATGAAAAATCTATCGAACAAAAAATAACATGGGGTCTTCAGAGGGTTCGTCTCTGGGAAAACAGGGTATATTCTTTTGCTCAAGTTGCACCTGAAAGTTGGGGAATTTTATATAAAGACACATGGGGAAGCCATATTCTTTCTTTTTTGCGGAATATTCAGAACAAATGGACGATAGGAATGCCCCAAAAAGTCAAAGATCAACGATCTTTTCAAGAACTCCTTACGCCTTTTGTGAGATCTCATTTTTTAGTGAAGGAGAGAAAAACACTCCTAGCAGAACGCAGTCTGCAAGAATTCGCTCTTTCCCTCGAAAAAAACAAATGGGAGCAGATTCTTCAGAGAAATGAAAGCCTTTCGAATGAATGGAATAATTTCTTGAGTGCTCATATAGCTTTTTTGAGAGGGGTTTTCCCTGGAGATGCAGAAGAGATATTTGTTGATTTTTGGATGCGGCATTGGTTTCAAAAACCTTTCCGAAAGATAGAACGAAGTTTTTCAAATATTGAACGATTGTTTGCCAACAAATCTTATCGTCGAGCAGCGGAAGAATTTCAAATATTTCATGATCTTTTGAGTGAAAAAGAAATCGAACCAGAGCATCGATTTGAAATCACGAAAATGCGACGATTGCTGGTAGAAATTCTAAAACGCGAACCTTTTTTTCAAACAGAGGAGCTTTTCGATCTCCATCGGTTTCTGATAGAAAAAGAATTAGCACTCCATGAAGATCCAGAATTTCAGAGTGAAATTCGACTTGAATCTGGTCAGGATGTATTGTATTTCCTCAGTTATTTTCTCGAGGATAAATCAAAAATTAATATTTCTCGCATCCTCCTTAAATCGTATGAACAGGTTAATATTCCGAATGTTGTCGTACAACTGGGACGTGAGATTTTTACAGAGGAAGAAAATGAATTGATTGAATTTATTACACTTATAGGAAATGCGGGTATGACGAAAGAAGAATTGGATGCCATTAAAGACGCAAAAGTATTTCAGAATGAATTGGAACAGCGCATACAGGCTGTTCGAGATCAAAAACCCCCAGAAAAAGATTCCCAGGATCCTTCAGATCCTTTTTATGGGTCAGCTACGGGGAATATTCTCAATGCGAAATCACTCAAAGATTTTCTGGAGGAAAAAAGCATTTCTACTTCAAATATGAAATTTTCTACGAATCCTGAGCAGAAGAAAACAGAATTTTCTTCTGGTCGTTGGAATGGGAAAGAAGTTTCTGGTGTATTTCACTATGGCACACAGTTATTTCCAGAATTGCAGGTGGGATCGTATCAGAAAGAACAACTTCATACTCGTTTTGTGAATGGATTTTTGAGCCAGATCGAAACAAAAGAAGCGTCTTCTTTTGTCGAGGAGGAATCAAATACTCCCTTCATTTCTCAAACGACTCCACGAGCCATTCTTGAACGAAAGTTAGTTCAGGAAATTTTATCTTTGGAGGGGTTTCAGGTTTCGCTTCCCGATATTCAGATTCTGGATGCAGAGATGGAGCATCTATCTATCAGTAAAGCAACCCTGAATAATCGATATCGACTTACTTTTGAGTATGATCGCCCTCAAAAAGCTATTACGAAAGTAGCGGTTTCCTTTTCAGAAAATATGCTTCATTTTGGAAACCAATTATTTGATGTAGAAGGGGCTGCGCAATTATTCCAAGAAAAAATTGAAGCATACATTCAAGAACAGAAGGATTGACGGATAGAGAAATCTTTCTAGAATTTCGCGGTAAATGGCTCGATTATTATGGCAGTCTTTCACGGAATTCATTCGCCGAGCACTTCACTCTCCGTTTGGATTTCAACTGATAACACTCGGATTTCTGGTCTTTTTCTTGATGAGCTTTCGTCCTCCCTATTTTTTCTGGGAAAAAGAAGCTTTTGGAGAAGAGTTTTTTGGAGAAAAATCTATCGAATTCCCGATTTCAGAAGTAGGATTTTTAGATAATTTTGCGGGAGTTCGGACGGCAGGGTTAAGAGAGGTTATTGTTGAAGACGAAGACGGGAACCTTGTCGTAAAGATACAGCCCCGGAGAAGAGATACGACTATTTCCTATACTGTAAAATCTGGAGACAACGCCTCAAAAATCGCTCATAAATTTGGTATTAAAGTCTCGACGTTGCTTTGGGCAAATGATCTCAATGTAAAACAAACCCTTCAGGTAGGACACAAACTCAGGATTCCTCCCACTGATGGAGTTTACTATACAGTACAGCAACGTGATACGCTGAGTGAGATTGCAAAATTGCACAACATTGAACTTTCTAAAATTTATGCGTACAACCCTTTGGGGGAAGGAAGTACGCTGCGTACAGATCAGGAGATTTTTCTGCCTGAAGCCCAGAAGCTTTTTGTAGAACGTCGTTTGTCACCGATTATTGGAGCTCCTGATATTTCTCAAACACAGATTGAATCCATTGGATTTCGTTTACATCGTCCGACAAAGGGAATTCTTACTCAGGGATATCACAAAGGACACTATGCTCTCGATATTGGGAATAAGCTCAATACCCCGATCTATGCTGCGGCTGGAGGAACAGTAATCAAATCACAGGATGGATGGAATTATGGATACGGAAAGCATATTGTTGTAGATCATGGGAATAACGTAGAAACACTCTATGCTCACCTAAATGATCGAAAAGTAGAGGTCGGGGATGTTATAAAAACAGGACAATTGATTGCCCTCATGGGAAATAGTGGTCGGGTTTTTGGTCCGACAGGAATTCATCTGCATTTCGAGATTCGTGTGAGAGACAGGAAAGTAAATCCTCAAAATTATTTTTAGGAGTACAATAGAGATTAGCCGATGATATCTCTTGGTCAGCTTAGGTCTTCAGAAAAATTGCGATTTCTTCTGGTCTCTCTTTTTGCTGGTCTTTGGGGGGCACAATTTATTTTCTCTGACATTCCTTTTCTCCTAGCGGGGACAGTTTTCTTGTTTTTGACGGGGATATGGAAACAATTTCTTTTTGGAGTTTTGGCGGCTTTTTTTCTGTCTTTGGGATATGCACAGTACAGAGTTTCTCTCTCACAGCCTTCCATCACACCTATTCGTGAAGAATCTCAATTTTTTCAAGGAATGGTGGTGAGCTTTCCGGATATACGACAAGAAAACAACCGGGTGTTTTTAAAATTAAAATCCACGGGAGAAAAAGTTCTTTTCATTTATGATTCGCCAGTATCTCTTCGGTATGGAGACATAATACAAGGGAAAGGAGATTTCTCTCTTCCTCGAAACACAAACGATTTTGACTATCGTGCATATTTGGCTCGATACGGAACTTTCCGTCTCATCCGCTTTCCCGAAACATTTCGTGTTATTGATCGGGGAGAGGGAAGTTTTTTATTGAGAGCCGCACAAAAAGTGCGATCTTGGTTTTCTCACAATATTCAAAAAACACTGCCCGCCCCTCATCGTTCTATCGGTGTTGGAATACTTTTGGGGATAAAACACGAGCTTCCTGATGCTGTACAGGAAGATTTTCGTCGATCAGGTTTACAGCACCTTCTTGTTGTTTCAGGATTTAATGTCACGATTGTTATTATTTTGGTGGCTTTTCTTCTCAGGAGATTCGGTCGTCGCATGGTTTTTTTGGGAAGTGCGATGGCGCTTCTTTTTTTTGTTGCTATGACGGGAGTAGAACCACCAATCCTTCGGGCGGCTTTTATGGGAATTTTGGTTTCCTGGGCTTCGGTTCTGGGACGATTTTCAGACGCACGAAATATCATTCTGCTGTCCTTCGTCCTTTTGGGCTTGCAAAATCCACTCCTTGTACAAAAAGATGTCAGTTTCTTTTTGAGTTCTTTTGCGACAGTTGGAATTGTTTTAGGAGCACCCGTTCTTGAAAAATATCTTTTTTTTGTTCCTGACCGATATGAGTTTCGCACTCTTTTATCAGTAACACTCGCTGCCCAAATTGCGGTATTTCCCATTTTGGGATTTTCTTTTGGATCTTTTCCTGGGGCAGGGCTTTTAGCCAATATTTTTGCTGAACCGCTTGTTCCTTTGGGAATGTTTTTTTCTTTTTTGAGCGGAATATTTGGCTTTCTTCCCCAAATACCCGCAGAAATATTGAGTGTCCCTGCTTTCGTTCTTCTTGAGGTTTTGCTTCATCTGGCTCATCTTTTTGGAAAAATCCCTCCTCTGGAATTTCCTGTGTGGGTTTATCAGGGGAGCCTTTTTCTCCTTCTTCTCTTTTTTCTGTGGGGATTTTTTTCGCGTCGTTTTTTTCAACTTTTCCTTCGTTCCTCGAGAATTCTTGATTTTGCAGGAGAAAAAAACAACAATCTTTCTGCATGAAAGGAAAAACATTTTTTCTGGAACAAGCCGAAACATTAGGAGGGGCAGAACGATTTTTGCTGGATTTTTTTCAGACACTTCAACCGACAGAAATTCGACGTTTGTCACCGGTTGTTGTGGGGGCGCATGCAGACGCTTATAAAAAATCACTTCCTGGGGCTGTTGAGATTGAATATTTTGATTTTCCTTCGGTACGAGGAGGTTTTTTGAAAAAAATAAAAGCGATTTTCTGTCTTTTCCATTCTGCCTGGAAATTAAAAAAACTAGCTCAGTCCCAGAACGCAACAACTTTTTTTTCGAATACCCCCAGAACACATTTCGTTCTATTGTTGGCAAAATATTTTTTCTTTCTTTCCGGAAAATGGATCGTCATGGTTCATGATTTTACTGTGCCACGATTTTTATTGCGTCGTATTGCGGGGAAAGCGGACGTTCTTATTGCCAATAGCATGCCTTGTCGTGAATATTTGCGTCGGCATACATCACATCATAAGAAAATTCGTATTATCGAAAATGGAATCGATTTTTCTCGGATTCCGGAAGCGAATCCTCCCCGAAACATAAAAAATATTTTGGTTCTGGGAAGAATTGATCCCCGAAAAGGACAACTTTTTGCCGCAGAAGCCGCCGACCTTCTCCAAGAACGAAATCCAGAAATTCATTTTCACATTGTCGGGAGCAGTTTTCCCCAGGATGCTCGAACGGTCTACTATGAAAAGAAATTACATCAGTTTATTCGAGATCGAAAATTACAGAATATCGAGATACAGGGAGAAGTGAAAAATCCTTTTGAGGTTATCCAGAAAGCAGATTGCGTTCTTTTCCTTCCGACGGAGCCCGAAACCTTTGGACGCGTTGTTATCGAGTCATTGGCTTTGGGAAAATTAGTGCTCTCCTTTAATGAAACAGGACCGCGAGAGATCCTTCGGAATTTCGAAAGCACCCTGCGTTCGGTGCCTGGTATTTCCCTTCTCGTAGAAAAACAGAATGCTATGAGTTTAGCGGAAAAAATTGGGTTTTTTGCTGATCATCCCGAAGAAGCTCGCATTTTTACTCAACACGCTCGGTCTTTTGTGGAGAAAAATTTTGATCTGGAGGAGACCAAAAAACGACTTTTTGATACGATTCTTCAGACTCACTAAGCAGGGCCGATGCTTTCATCCCAAGCTTCAAAACTTTCCATTTGATTTTGCAGAGAATCAGGGGTCATACCTATTTTTTTACTGATAGTATCGAGGAGTTTCTCGGCATTTGATATATCTTGGACATCGTATTGTTTAGATTTTTCTCCTTCAAAGGCATTTTCGAGGCTGTGAGTAAGCATTTCTTCTGCTCGAGAAGCTTTCTTTTCGGAATTTTCTTCTTGGCGCAGGGCCCGAAGTTTTTCATTTCTATTGAGAATATTGTCTACTGCCTTCTCCCTCTGCTCATGGTTTTCGAGATAGGTATTGAGATTTTCTTTGGATGTTTTCCAGTGAGGAGTGTTTTCGGGAGAAGAAGACATTTTGAAGTGATAGAATCTCTTCATTATACCAAAAGAATTGACAAAAAGCAAGGAGATCGCTACACTTCGCAGGTCGCGGCGTGGCCGTGGCTTTTTTATTTTTCCCTCTTTTTGTATGACTCAAAATATTATCGTTCGTGGAGCCCGGATGCACAATCTGAAAAATATAAATGTGGAGATCCCACGTGATAAATTGACCGTTGTTACTGGAGTGTCGGGTTCGGGAAAATCATCTCTGGCATTTGATACGATTTATGCGGAAGGTCAAAGGCGGTATGTCGAAAGCCTGTCAACCTATGCGCGTCAGTTTTTACAGATGCAAGAAAAAGCGGAAGTAGATTCCATTGAAGGACTTTCTCCTGCTATTTCAATCGATCAAAAATCTGCTCCTCGAAACCCTCGATCGACGGTCGGAACGGTTACCGAAATGTATGATTATCTCCGACTTCTTTATTCCAAAACAGGAACTCCTATTAACCCTGAAAATGGGCGTCCACTCAAAAAACAAACTCCTGGACAGATTTTAAATACTCTGAATGAATGGAAAGAAGGGGAAAAGTTTCTGATTCTTGCTCCCTTGATACGGGGCAAAAAGGGAGAACATAAAAATATTTTTGCAAAAATACAAAAAGCTGGATTTGTGAGAATGCGTATTGATGGTCATATTACGACGATTAATGAAGATATAGAATTGGATCCCAACAAAAAGCACAATATCGAAATTGTTATCGATCGTTTGGTAAAAACAGACTACAACAAGAAATACGTGGAATTGAAAGATTCCCAAGAAAAGGTAGAAAAAAAGAATGATGATCGCCTTCGAGTGTTGGATTCAATAGAAACTGCTCTCAAGTTTGGCGAAGGAATTCTTATTGTTCATCGGATGAGTGATGAACAAGATTTCCTTTTTTCAGAATATCTTTCCGATCCCGAAACTGGTTTTTCTTTTCCTCCAATTGAACCACGATTGTTTTCCTTTAATTCTCCCCATGGAGCCTGTGGAGATTGTCATGGTCTTGGATACCGATTAGAATTAGACCAAGAAAGCTCTCTCAATCCAAACCTTTCTATTCGAGAAGGGGGAATTCTTCCGTGGTCGAGCTTGGGAACGAATGCTCAGAATTGGTATTTTTCTTTGTTGACAGCTATTGGTGAGAAATATGGATTTTCTATTGATAAACCAATTGAAAAAATACAATCAAATATTTTGGAAAAACTTTTCCATGGATTTGGAGATGAAGAATTTACCGTTTCTCTGAGGGGACCTTTTCAGGGAAGAACCACGAAAGCAAGATTTGAAGGTCTTATTGCTCAAACAGAGAAACGATACAATGAATCGGATTCGGATTTTGTGCGTCGAAAGCTCAATGAATTCATGGTAGAGACGACCTGTACGGCTTGTGAAGGAGCACGTCTCAGCATTTATGGCAGGAATGTTTTTATTGGAGAAAAAAATATTTCTGATGTCAGTCGTTTAGCGGTTCCGGAAGTTCGTGAATGGGTTACAAATCTGCCCATTAGTCGGGAAACGGAAAAAATTATAAAACCGATACAGAAAGAACTTCAGGATCGACTCACTTTTTTGGAAGATGTGGGGCTGGGATATTTAAGTCTTTCTCGTGCGGCAAATACATTGTCAGGAGGAGAAGCTCAGCGAATCCGATTGGCAACTCAGATTGGATCACAGCTTCAGGGAGTTTTGTATGTTTTGGATGAACCTTCTATCGGACTCCATCAACGTGATAATGATCGCTTGATTCATACACTCAAGCGTCTTCGCGATCTGGGCAATACGGTTATTGTGGTAGAACACGATGAAGATACAATGAGGTCGGCAGATCACATTATTGAGATTGGCCCTCGTTCCGGATTGCATGGAGGAGAGCTTGTCTATTCTGGATCACTGAAGCAAATGGAATCGGTTTCATCAGAAACAGCAGATTTTCTTTTTGGTCGTCAGAAAATAGAAATTCCTCATATTCGCCGCCGATCCATCGGAGAATTAGTGATTACTGGTGCTCGAGAAAATAACCTCAAAAATCTCACGGTTTCTCTGCCTTTAGGAGTTTTGGTAGGTGTGACTGGGGTATCTGGCTCAGGAAAATCATCTTTGATCAATCGGATTCTCGTTCCAACTTTGGCAAGAGAATTGAATCGCGCCAAAAAATCATCGGGGAAATACGATGAGATTTCAGGAATAGAACAATTGGACAAGCTTATCTCGATTGATCAGACACCTATTGGACGAACCCCTCGTTCTAATCCAGCAACATATACAGGAGTTTTTACTGATGTTCGGGATGTTTTTGTGAGTATTCCGGAAGCCCGAGTGCGGGGATATTCGGCAGGAAGGTTTAGTTTTAATGTAAAAGGAGGTCGATGTGAAGCGTGTTCGGGAGATGGGATCAAAAAAATTGAAATGCATTTTTTGCCAGACGTATATGTGCCGTGCGAAGTCTGTCAGGGAAAACGATATAACGAAGAAACACTCGAAATTACGTATCGAGGAAAAAGTATTGCCGATGTTTTGGATATGACAGTAGAAGAAGCGGTTGGTTTTTTTGAAAACTTCCCTCAAATACAGGAAAAACTACAGGCTATCGAAGAGGTAGGATTGGGATATATTCGATTAGGACAAAGTGCGACAACGCTCTCAGGGGGAGAAGCCCAGCGAGTAAAATTAGCAACAGAGCTGATGAAAAAAGCCACCGGAAATACCATTTATGTTTTGGATGAACCGACAACGGGATTGCATTTCAGTGATGTCAAAAAACTCTTAAATGTGCTTCAAAAACTAGTCGATAAAGGCAACTCAGTCATTATCATCGAGCACAATCTGGATGTCATAAAATCTTGTGATCATCTCATTGATTTAGGGCCTGAAGGAGGACACAAAGGCGGTGAAATTATCGCTACAGGAACTCCGGAGGAAGTCGCAAAAAACAAAAAGAGCTATACCGGTCAATTTCTGCAGAAGATTGTGTAATTACACAGAAGTTACGAGCGTCTTTTTTTCTTCAGAATCAGTCAGGATTTTCTGAATCTGTTCGGAATGATCGGCCGACATATCTTGTATGTCTTTTATGATATGAGCTACGTCTTCTGGGTCGTGGAATCGCTGAACTTTGTTCAGAATCAGAATAAGTTCTCTTATGTATTCTGGATATTCTTGGATACTTTTTTCTGTGATTCCTCCGGACTCTGCTCTCTCACCATGGGTTTTGGGATTGGAATGAATTCCCAATAATTCGATAATTCTTCTTTCAAATCCGTTGATCGCTTGTACTAGTTCGCTATTCGTAATAATGGAAGACCATTCGCGGGGGAAGACGGAGGCCAGTGTTTTTTCGAGCGGATCTTCAAAGCGTATTTCAGAAGACGGCATTTGTTTCTTTGTATTCTATCCTTCTGGGATACTTTTCGTCAAAATTTATGCCAGCATCCATAAAACTCCTCCCGCGAGGAGTGGAACAATAAGATTATCATCGACATAAAATCGCCATATTCGAAAAGGAACGGTTTCACTCATGATGGCAATAGTAGAGGCCAAAAAGGCGGGAATCAGGGGCACAAAAAACTGAGCCGCGAAAGTTCCCAGTCCGATACCTAGCGCCACCCCCCAGCAATTTTTTCTCGGGTTCCAAGGGAAGCAGAGATGTCCTGGGGCACTGGTTCCAAAGAGATGGTTGAGGGAATCTCCGACCGATAAAATAAGAATAGCCGCATAGGCGATTTTGACCGGAAAAATCAGAAAGGTCAGAAAAAC
Organism: Candidatus Altimarinota bacterium; assembly: GCA_021734395.1. GTDB lineage: Bacteria > Patescibacteriota > Gracilibacteria > UBA4473 > UBA4473 > JAIPGI01. Next base: position 125,999 of record JAIPJB010000002.1, on the reverse strand, counting down.
CCCCAATAAAAAGTAAAAAGCACCTCGTCCGGGGAATTGGGCATCACGAGGTCGATCAAAAAGCTGGAGTATTTCATGAAGAAAGGGAATTTTTCTTTTTTGGGAAACATAGGAAATCATCAGTCCGACAATGAGAAAAAAAGCAATCCAGCGAAGACGAAAAAATCCAGCCCAGTGCAAAAATACGCACAGAAATCCGGCTACAAAATGAAAACTCTGCCGGCGGAACTCTCTTTCGCGCCAGAGGATTTCGAGTGTTCGCTTTGTTGTGGGATGAGAGAAATACGAACCGATAATTCCTCCCAGAAATATTCCTCCTGCAATATCAGAAGGGTAATGCACGGTTTCGTAGACTCGAGCGACGCTTACCAGGAGTGAAAATACCAGCCAAAAAAGACCAATGGAAGAAGAGATTCTCAGAAAAGGGATAAAGAGCGCAAAAGAGACGGCTGCGTGAAAGGAAGGAAAACTCAATGAAGGAGCTTGAACGAGTGGTTCAAAGGCGGTTTCCATAAAAGGGCGTGGAACCGCGAAAAAAGATTTCAGCACAAAAGCGGCAATCCCCGCTACAACTACAGAAAAAAGAGCCGGGAGAAGCTTGCTGTGAGCCCCTGGTCCTGTCCAGACACGGTATCCCGTTACCATCACAAAGAGCGCGAGGATAATCCAGATAAACTTTTCGGTCAGAAAAACAACCAATCGATCCAGTTGAGGGTTTCGGATGTGTTCTTGGACAAAAAGAAACAGTTCCTGGTCGAGATATTTTCCAATCCCAAATAGGAACACCCCGAACCCAATCCAAAACCAGACCTCTCTTTTGAGCGGGCGAAAATTGATTTTGGAAAGCTTTTGTGGCACGATTTTCACGATTCTATATTAGAGCGAAGATGAGTAAAAATAAAATTCAGAGAACCCTCTCTCGAGGAGTCGAGCAAATTTTACCGGAGAAATCCGTATTGGAGAAACTGATGCAGAAGAAAAAAATTCGTCTGTATTTGGGCATTGATCCCACAGGTTCATTACTGACACTCGGACACGGGGTGGCGCTCAAAAAACTGCAGCAATTTGCAGAGCTTGGACATCAAGTGATTCTTTTGGTAGGGAGTGGGACTGTGAAAATCGGCGATCCGACCGGCCGCGACACGACGAGACCAGTTTTGACCGAAGAGCAGATTAAAGAAAACTTTAAACACTGGAAGAAGCAGGCCAGTAAGATTTTGGATTTTGAAAATATAGAGGTGCGCTACAACAGTAAATGGTTGGACAAACTTCAATTCGACGACTTAGTTCGTCTCATGGGGAAAGTAACGGTTCAACAGCTTTTGGAACGGGATATGTTTCAAAAACGGATTTCCGAAGGGAAACCTATTTTCGGTCATGAGATTATTTATCCATTACTCCAGGGATATGACTCGGTGGCAATGGATGTAGACCTCGAAATTGGGGGAAATGATCAGACCTTTAATATGCTGATGGGACGAACACTTCAGCGCATTTACAATAATCATGAAAAATTCGTCCTCACGACGCCTCTGATTCCGGGCACAGACGGACGAAAAATGAGCCAGTCTTACCATAATTTTATCGCGCTGTCGGACGAACCCAAAGAAATGTTTGGCAAGTTGATGTCGGTTGCTGATGAAGTGATGGAACAGTACTACGAAATTTTTACAGATGAGGATATGCAGGAAATGAAGCAATTTATCAAAAAAGATCCCCGCAATGCTAAAGTTCATCTGGCAAAATCTATTGTTACTTGGCTCCACAGCGCCAAAGATGCTGATGCGGCAGAAAAAGATTTCGTGACGAAGTTTGTAAAGAAGGAAGTGCCGGACGAGATGCCGGAGTTTGAAATAAAGAAAAAAGAGATAGGTGTTTTAGACTTGATTGTTGATGTGTGTAGATTTGCAAATTCGAAATCTGAAGCTCGAAGATTAATCCAACAAGGAGGAGTTTCTCTTGATGGACAGAGAATAGAAGATCCAAATAAAATTATTCATTTTGAAGGAGGAGAAATACTGAAAGTTGGGAAACGAAAATTTGCAAAAATCAAAAAATAATCTGTCGTCGTGGTCGCCCTTGAGTTTTTCGAAGAGAAGTGCGGCAATCTAAAAAACGAAGAAGATTGCTTCTCCCCCCGCCAAGGTGGAGGGATCGCAATGACAGTTCTTGGAAGGAGAGTGATTGACAAAACATCGCTCAAACTTAGAATCCGTGCGCTTTAGGCATTTTTTTCAAAATGGAACTTTGTTTTCATTTTGAGAGGAGGAGGTGATGGAGTGAATGAAGTCCAGAAAAAAAAGGACGAAATATACGAAATCACCGACGACGAGGTCCCGTAGTTCAACGGATAGAATGTAGGTTTGCGGAACCTAAGATCCAAGTTCGATTCTTGGCGGGACCACCATTTGCCAAAAAGTAAATATTATAGTAAAAGCACTTCAGTTTCATTCGGTGCTTGGTATTTCAAATACCCAAGCTTTCGAGAAACAAAAGAGTTTGGGATCTTTGAAAGTACAAAATTTTTTATTCAAATAAATAGAAGGAGAGAGCCATGTCAAACTTAATTGTTATTATTGTCTTATCTTACCTTGCAGGGAGTATCCCAGTGGGATTAATTACTGGCAAAAAAGTAGCCAATATAGATATTCGAGAGCATGGAAGTAAAAGCATTGGGGCTACCAATGTAAAACGTGTTCTCGGATTGAAATGGGGAATTTTAACCCTGCTTTTAGATGCTAGCAAAGGAGCTATTGCAGTGCTCCTTATCGCTCGATTATATCTGGGAAATTTTCCATTCCCCAATGAGACGCCTTTTGATGATTTCACATTAGTCCAAATCATTGCCGGGCTGGCTGCAGTTGTCGGTCATATTTGGACAATCTTTGCAGGATTTAAGGGCGGCAAGGGCATCGCTACTGCCCTTGGGGTGCTAGTAGGAATAGTGACAATAGATATCCTCGTTGCGCTAGGAGTTTTTATATTAGTAGTGACTATATCGCGTTATATATCGCTGGGCTCAATCCTAGCGGCCGTTGCTGTTCCTGTAACTCTCTTTTTAAGAGAAAATGTTTTTCATGTAGACATTCAAAGCTACGGTACATTACTGCCGTTTTTGATAGCGATTGCGTTATTGGCAATCTTTACACATCGAAAAAACATCGGGCGTTTATTGAACGGAGAGGAAGACAAATTTTCATTTTCTAAAAAATTCTCAAACTCTTAAATCTTTCCGGGCTTGCTCTTGAGCAGGTCCGGATTTTTTTGTATGTCCGACTACACGTCCTGCTTGGCGATTTGCGATGTGTCGTGCTAGAATCAAATTGATTCTTGACCTCTCTCTTATGCAGTTTTTTCTCGACACCGCTGACATTGACGCCATCAAAAAATATGCCTCCTGGGGGATTGTGGATGGCATTACGACCAATCCTACATTGATTTCCAAAGAAGGCGTGGATCTCAAAACCCGTATTCAAGAAATCGCAGAGATTATCGATGGACCGATCTCCTCTGAAGTGGTAGCGACAGATTCTGACGGAATGGTCGAACAAGGCAGGAAAATGGCCAAATGGCATAAAAATGTGACCGTCAAAATCCCCATGACTTCCGAAGGTTTGAAAGCAGTAAAAATTCTTTCTGCGGAGGGAATTAAAATTAACGTCACGCTGGTTTTTTCTGTGCCTCAGGCCATGATGGCGGCCAAAGCCGGAGCTGATTTTGTGTCTCCCTTTTTGGGACGAGTGGACGATATTTCTAGCGAAGGAATCGAACTGGTCGCTGATATCGTAGATGTGTTTCAGAATTATGGTATTCAGACCAAAGTCCTTGCGGCCTCAATTCGTCATCCATTGCATGTGGTTCAGGCGATGAAAGTTGGAGCCGATATTGCGACTATGCCGCCTGCGGTCTTCGATAAACTGGTTTCTCATCCGCTCACCGATCAGGGACTCGAAAAATTTCTGTCTGATTGGGAAAAATGTAAATCCTGCCAAAAAGAACAATGAAAATAGATTTTCAACATGTTTTTGGCATCGATTCGGCTCACGGTATGAGCCGAGAAGCGTTTGCGTCTTCTGCGGAAAAACTGCCTGATTTTCTTTCTCAGATTCAAGATCGGGGACAGGATTTTGCGGCGATTTTAGACGACGAAGAAATTATCCATGATATCGAACAATTTGCTCAGCAAAAAAAAGAACAATACGACGACATTGTCGTGCTGGGGATTGGTGGTTCGGCATTGGGGACTATTGTTCTGCGAGACTCGTTGAACAAAAAATTTGTTCAAGAAAAGCCACGACTCCATATTTTAGAAAATATCGATCCAGATCTGATAGCTGAGAGTACTCAATTTCTGAATCTTGAAAAAACACTATTTCTCGTGGTTTCCAAATCCGGGGAAACGCCCGAAATACTCGCTCAGTTTTTTTATTTCCAAGATCAGGTGATTCAGGCGAATCTCAAAATAAGCGATCATTTTGTATTTATAACCGATCCAGAAAAAGGATTTTTGCGCAAAAGATCAATCGAAAAGAATATTCCTTCTTTCCCAGTTCCACCGCGTGTAGGGGGGCGGTTTTCGGTTTTGACGAGTGTGGGGCTTTTGCCGGCCGCGCTGATAGGCATTAATATTCGCTCTCTCATAGAGGGGGCAAAAGAAACTCGAAAACAATTTCTCAGCAAAAACTTCAAAAAAAATCTTTCGTTCCAATTGGCGACCGTCCAGTTTCATTTGGCGCAAAAAGGAAAGACACAGAATGTACTGATGCCCTATGCTACAAAACTCCGTACTTTTTCAGCTTGGTTTGCTCAGCTTTTGGCGGAATCAACAGGAAAAATAAATACGGATGGAAAAAATGTCGGCCTCACTCCTCTCGCGTCATTGGGAGTAACCGATCAACATTCTCAACTTCAATTATATGCTCAGGGGCCAGCGGACAAATTGATCCTTTTTCTCTCAGTGGAAAAATTTTCAATGGATCCAATGATTCCTGTCCCCGAAGAAAACGAAGATGGGCAATTTCTGAACGGTGTTTCTTTTGGGAAATTGCTACACACCGAACAACAAGCAACAGCAAAATCTTTGGCAGAGCTGGATCGACCGAGTTTGAATATTTCAATACCGGAAATTTCAGAGGAAACACTCGGACAGCTCTTTTTTCTTTTCGAAGGATCGACTGCATTTTTGGGAGAGTTTTTAGAAATCGATGCTTTTGACCAGCCAGGAGTAGAACGTTCCAAACAATTAACTCGAGAATCTCTTTCCGCATGAAAAAAGACGAAAAAAAGACCGTTGCCCAAGAGTTCTACGAAAAACATTTTCGAGTAGCAATCTTTGGTTCCGCACGCATCAAGCCCCACGATGCTCTCTATAAAAATGTTACGGATTTGGCGCGGGCTATTGCCTCAGAAGGAATTGATATTATTACTGGCGGAGGACCGGGGCTGATGGAAGCCGCGAATCTCGGACAGAAATTATCCGGAAATACAGATTCTCATTCTATTGGACTGACGATAGAGCTTCCCTTTGAGGCTCAGGGAAACAGGCATTTAGATGTCAAACAACACTTCGAAAAATTTTCTGACAGGCTGGACCATTTTATGGCGCTTTCGAATGTTGTTGTGGTGATGCCGGGGGGGATTGGGACCTGCTTGGAATTATTCTATAGTTGGCAGCTGACACAGGTAAAACATATCTGTAATATCCCGATTATTCTGCACGGTCAGATGTGGTCGGAATTAATTCAGTGGGTTCGTCAGTTTCCTCTCGAAAAAAGTCTCTTGAGTGCCCATGATCTTCAGAATATTTTTTGCACCCAAAAGGACGAGGAAGCGCTCAAAATTATTCGTGATACATTTCAGATGTACCAGGAAAAAGGGGAGAGTTTTTGTGTGAATTCTAAAAAATACAAACTCACCCCATGAAAAAAGCCGATGTCGGTCTCATAGGACTTGCCGTCATGGGGGCAAACCTGGCCCGCAATATGGCCGATAAAAAATTTCGCGTATCAGTGTATAATCGCACATCTCAAAAGACAGACGCATTTCTTCGTGAATTTGGGAATGAATATTTAACCGGAGAAAAAACACTCGAAGATTTTGTTCGTTCACTGGCTCGACCACGAAAGATTTTTTTGATGGTTAAAGCTGGCACAGCTGTAGATGCAGTTATAGAACAGTTGCTTCCGTTACTAGAACCAGAAGACGTCATTATTGACTGTGGAAATTCGCTCTACACCGACACGATTCGACGAGAAAAAATTCTGGCAGAAAAAGGATTCTCTTTTTTCGGTTGTGGAGTATCAGGAGGAGAAGAAGGAGCTCTTCATGGTCCCAGTCTTATGCCCGGAGGCAAGAAAAAAACTTGGGAACACTTAGAGCCTGTTTTGAAAGCCATTGCCGCGAAGGATTTTCAGGGAAAACCGTGTGTTTCGTATCTGGGTGAAAACGGAGCGGGACACTATGTCAAAATGGTACACAATGGTATCGAGTATGCGGTTATGCAGATGATGGCGGAAGCCTACGAAATTCTGACTCGTGGGTATACACTTTCCCCACCTGAAATAGCCGACATATTTGAGGGTTTTCATCGTGGCAGACTAGAATCATTTTTATTCGAAATTACTCTGCCTATCTTGCGAAAAAAAGACGAGTTCTCGAAAGGGTATCTGATCGATACTATTTTGGATACGGCCGGACAGAAAGGAACGGGTCGATGGACAGCAATAGAGGGATTAGAGCGAGGGGTTGATATTTCCACCATTACACAGGCTGTTTTTGCTCGGGTTTCTTCCAGCAACAAAGAACAGAGAAAAATTTTGGCAGAGAAATACACTTCTGCATCTCCGGAAATCGCTCTTCCCCCACAAAAAAAATTCATTCCGATGCTGGAGAATGCCCTCTATGCGGGAATGCTCGTCGCTTACAAGCAGGGGTTTGATTTGCTGGTCAGAGCTGGTGCGGAACAGAAATGGGATTTTGATTTTTCTGAAATTGTGCGCATTTGGCAGGGGGGGTGCATTATTCGAGCACGTATTTTACAAGAATTACACCGAGCTTTTTTGCAGGAGAAAAAAACGGATTTGCTTCAAGTCGGATCAATCCAAAAAGATATACAGAAAGCCTGGCCAGATTTTCGACTGGTTATTTCTGCCGTCACCGCCCAAGGGATTCCGGTATTTTGTTTGGGAGCGGCACTAACTTCTCTCGAGTCAATGACTCAATCTCGAACATCAGCCAATTTTATCCAGGCACTCCGTGATGGATTTGGAGCTCATACATACGAACGCATTGATCGAGAGGGCATATTCCACACGGACTGGCTTGATTCTTCTTCCTCATGAAAATTTATCGCATTCAAGAATCATTTGTGTTTACGATTTTCGGGGCTTCCGGAGATCTGGCTCAGCTCAAAATTTTTCCGGCGCTTTTTGCCCTCGCCGAACAAAAACGATTTCCTCAAAAATTTTGGATTGTAGGCTATGCCCGAACCATAAAAAAAACAGAAGATTTCCGAAATTTTTTTGAGGATTCTGTTCGAAAAAGTAAGAAGAAAAAACTAAATGAACATCAAGAAAAAGTACTAAAGGAACTTTTGAATCATGTATTTTATTTTTCTGGGCAGTACGACCAAGAAGAAGATTTTCAGAGATATAAAGAATTTTGTTATTCCCTGACGCAAAAAAGGAAATACATGCATGTGGCTTATTTTTCAGTTCCTCCAACGATTTTTGAACCCATTGTCCAAAATCTCGCTCGCATTCGCGACTCTCAAAGTGACGATATACGACTGGTTTTGGAAAAACCATTCGGTCGCGATGAACATTCTGCTCGGCATTTGTTTCATTTTATTGGGCAGTATTTTGAAGAAGATCAGATATATTTGCTGGATCATTATCTCGGAAAAAAGGCCGTTCGAAGCCTTATTCCTCTGCGGCATATGAATCGGATTCTCAATCTTATGCTGAAGGGGAGAGAAGTTGCCAATATTCAAATTTCCGCTTTGGAATCAGTAGGAGTGGAGCATCGTTTGGATTATTTTGATCAGGTAGGAACTCTCAAGGATATGATTCAGTCTCATATGCTCCAGATGCTGGCGCTCACGACTATGTCAATTCCTATCAAAAAAGACACCAGCAGTATCCAAAAAGAAAAATCAGCAGTTCTTTCCGCACTCGAGTTTTCTCCTGAAAAAAGTTCTATTTGTCTTGGGCAATATGAAGGATATAAAAAGCAGAGTGCGAAAGTGAAAGATTCGGAAACTCCCACATTCGTCGCTCTTCGATTGCAGATCAATCGTGAAAGCTGGTACGGGGTTCCGATTTTTTTGCGCGCTGGAAAAAAGCTGTCGAGTAAAAATACCTACATCACTCTTGAGCTCAAAAAATTTGAATTTCAATCTTCTGATCACGAGCCGAATCGAGTTGTCATCGAGCTGTATCCAGACGAAAAAATTCATATCAAATTACTCGATGAAGACGGAGCGACCGCACGCTTGGGAGAAATTGGTGCCAGTGAATCTATTGCCTGCCAGGGGGATTACTGTTTGCCTGAGCACGGACTCTTGCTTTTGGATGTGATTCGGAATGAAAAAATGCATTTTCTGAGTTTTTCAGAAATTCTGGCTTCGTGGCAATTAATCGATGCAGTCGATCATTTTTTAGAAGAACAAAAAAGAAAACCAGTACAGTATCTGGCTGGTAGTTCTGGCCCCGAATCCCAAACGTTGCTGATGGAGGGCACTCCTTTTCGATGGTATGATATTCATGAGCAAAACGGTAACAAATGAATGCGCAAATATTTCGTTTTTCAGATTCAGACATATTTTGGGAAAAAGCACGAGAACCGTTTCTTTCTGGGAAAAAATTGCGCGTAGCACTCAGTGGGGGAAGTGCAGCAGATATCATTGATGCTTGGCAGAAAGCCGCTCTGGATACTTCAAAATGGGAATTTTTTCAGACCGATGAGCGATTTGTTTCCTCTGATCATCCAGAAAATAACGCTCGATTGTTCAGAGAAAAGCTGAAAGATTCATCAGGAAAACAATTTTTTTTCCCTGTTTTAAATACTCCCAAAGCGAGTATTGCTTCTTATGAAGAGCAATTATCTCTCGATGAGGACGGATATTTTTTTGATGTCACGGTTTTAGGTATGGGACCGGATGGACATACGGCTTCTCTGTTCCCGGATTCAACAGTGCTTGATGAATCGAAAAAACTTACAGCCGTCACATATACGGATCAATTCGCTGTTCGAAAAAGAATGACACTGACATTCCCAGCGATTCAACGCAGTAGAACGATTTTAGTTCTTGTGCGGGGACAAGAAAAGAAAGAAGTATTTACTCGTTGTACAGATCCGCAAACAGATTTCCATCAGTATCCCGCTCGGAAAATATTAGATTATCCAGATGCGATATTTTGTTACCTGGATTCCTAAAAGATTTTTGTATTCATAGCGGCTTCCTCTACAATAATCATACTTTCTTTTGTTTTTTAACCTTTCTGTATCATGAAAGAAAAATCTTGTTGCTGTTGTCATAATCCGGCGCTTGCTTTATTTCTTGTTCGAATAGGCGTGGGACTTCTTTTTCTCCTTCCTGGTATCGATAAATGGCTCGGAGGAGTCGAAAATTTTGCGGGTATGCTCGAAGGCATGGTCGGACTGACTGGTACAGCCGGGCTTGTCGCTGCTTGGCTTGTTGTTCTGTTTGAAGTTTTGGGCGGCCTTTTTATCCTGCTGGGGAAAATAGTTCCCAAACCACTCTACAAAATTTCAGTTCTCGGTCTTTTTGTTATTTCGGTTGTTGCTCTTTTGGGCGTTCATCTCCCCGCCGCAACCGATCAATGGGCAGGGACGAATATCGTACAACTTTTCTTTCAGGTTTTGGCGACTCTGGGCTTGGTGGCTCTTTGGGTGACTTATCCCCTGTGTCCTTTGGGTATTACGGGCTGCAAGAGTGCGGAGAAATGTGATACCAAAAAATAATATTTTTATCTTCAAAAAGAGTCTTCTGCTTTGTCGGAAGACTCTTTTATTTTATGCCAAAAACTTTTTTGGCGTTGGAAAACAGTATTTCACTGCATTCTTTTTTCGGTATTTTTTTGAGTTCGGCGATCAATTGAATGACTTCCGGAAGAAAGGAAGATTCATTTCGCTTGTGTTGTTGTTTTGCTTTTTGGGGAGTAAGAAAGGGCGCATCGGTTTCGGTGAGGAGAAATTCAATCGGAGTAGCTTTGATCGCTTCTCGAATTTTTTCGCTCTGCGGGTAGGTTGCTACTCCGCCAATTCCCAAAAAGAATCCGTATTTTTGTGTCATTAATTCAGCATATTCCGTGTCTTCGCTAAAACAGTGAATAATTCCTTTTACTTTTGAATCGGAGCTCTTGTAATCAAATTCAATTTCCAGAAATTGAATCATTTGTTCTCGGCTATTGCGGTTGTGAATGACAACGGGCTTCCCAAATTTTTTAGCGAGGGCGATATGACGCCGAAAAATATTTTTCTGCAGCTCTAAAAGTTCAGGCGTATTCTGGTGATACAAATCAAATCCTGTTTCGCCGAATCCCACGATTTTTTCGGGATATTGTTCTGTCAGGTGTTCAAAGAGTTGAAAGAGTTCGTCAAAGTTATGGGCTTTTCGTTTATATTTCTTGAAGTCGCGAGGAATATAATCCGGATTCGGAGAAAAACAGGTCTCTACATCGCAGGGATGGACACCAAGTGTGCAGTATATGTGATTGTAATTTTTTGCGAGTTCAAGAGCGGCGATACTACTGACTTCATCTACGCCAATTTGTATTTCCAGCTCAACTCCTGATTTTTTATTTCGTTGAACGACCTTTTCGCGATCCCGATCAAAAGACGTGAAATAAAGATGAGTATGAGTATCGGCGATTTTCATGGTTTAAGGAATATTGTCGTTGTGTAGATTTTTGAAGAATAGAAGCTATGGATTCCCGCCTTCGCGGGAATGACAAAAAAGAAATTTAAAAAATGTTTGGTTTTTTCTTTCCGCGCCATTTCCAAAAGTATTGAATCATAGAGAGCACATGAATCCAAAAGGTTTTCCGCAGGAATGATCGAAAAATATCTTTTCCTGACAATCGATGCTCAGAATGAAAAGCTCGAGCTGTGGGGATTTGTACCACCTGATGTCCGGCCTCCCAACATCTTCGGCACAAGTCTGTGTCTTCGAAAAAGAGAAAAAATCGCGGATCAAATCCTCCCAGTTTTCGAAAAAGTTTTTGACTGATGATGAGAAATGATCCTTGCGCCCAGGCAACAGAATGAGGGTCAGAAGTAGGAACTTTTTTTTGTTTTCGGGCAAAAAGTCTTTTTTTGATAAGTGACCAAAATGTCGGAAAATCCCACGTATTTTCCAAAAAATTCCCCTGTGGTGATTGAAGTGCAGGAGTGATGATGCCGACGCGTGAATGATGCACGAGAAAAGATAACAATTCCTCCAGACAATTCGGCTGAATCTGTATGTCTGGGTTGATGAATCCGATATATTCTCCTTGAGCAAATCGCACCGCTTCATCATTTGCTTTTCCAAATCCAATATTTTCTTGGAGCTTGAGAAGATGAATGGATGATTCTTGTGCAATACAATGTTCTATTTTTTCGGCATCATTGTGCGCGGAATTATTATCCACAATGATCCATTCCCATTCGATATTTCCCGCGTATTTTTTGAGAGAATCGAAGAGTTTTTGTATTTTTTCCGACGTTCCATAGTTGACGGTCACCAAGGAAAGTTCAATTTTTTTCTTTTTCATATGGTATGAGTTTACAAATCCCCTTAAATTTCGCAAAATGAGCACGATGAAACAAGAATTTAAGATCTTTTCCGGCTCCAGTCATCCTGTCTTTGCTCAGGCTATCGCTGATCACCTAAAAACACAATTGGGGAAAGTGACGATCAAGCGTTTTTCCTGCGGAGAAACCTATGTAAAGTACGACGAAACGTTTCGTGGGCAAGAAGTCTTTTTGGTGCAGACTTGCCGCACAGGACAGATGAATAATGATCTGATAGAACTTCTTCTCATGATTGATGCGGCAAAGCAGAGTTTTGCCAAAAGCGTTCATGTGATTTTGCCCTACTTTGCGTATTCTCGACAGGATAAGATTCATGCTCCCAGAGAAGGCATTTCCGCGAAACTTTTTGCGCAGATGATACAGGGGGCGGGAGCGGATCATGTGATCACGATGCACTTGCATTCGGATCAGATTCAGGGATTTTTTGACTGTCCGGTCGACAATCTCAATCCTCGAAAAGAGCTGGTACAATACTTCAAGAAAAAAAATATTTCCGATCCAGTCGTTGTTTCTCCCGATGCGGGGGGCGCCAAAGACGCCAAAAAATTTGCGGATGAATTGGGGGCGGGGCTGGCGATTTTGCACAAGCAGCGTCCTGCCCATAATAAATCAGAAGTCACGCATGTGATCGGAGATATTGAAAACAAAACACCGATCATTGTAGACGACATGGTGGACACTGGGGGATCGGTTATTGGCGCGGCTCAGGCACTCTTGGCTCAGGGATCCAAAAAAGACATTTATCTCTGTGCGACGCATGCGATTTTATCCGGTGATGCACAGAAAAATCTAGAGGCTGCAAAGATCAAAGAATGTGTCTTTACCGACAGTCTGCCTGTCGAGAAAAAGCCCAAAAATTTCAACACGATTTCCATGACGCCACTTTTTTCGGGAGTGGTGCGCAATGTGGTCGAGCACAAGTCGGTGTCGAAGCTGTATTTCTAGCCTGTCATTGCGAGGACGAGCAAAGCGAGAACGCGGCAATCTTTTTTTGTTGTGCGAAAGAGATCGCCACATCCCGCTATTGCGGGATTCGCGATGACAATAATAAAAATCTCCGAATCTCAAAATTTAGAGAAAAAAAGACGACGACTTCTTTATTTATACCCCCCTGCCAAAATAATGGCAGGGGAGCATGGAAGATAAGTATTCCAATCTAAGAGAGCGCTAAGTTAGCAGATTCTGTTTACCATATTGTGATTAGCGGCGTTAATATCCCAAGCATTTGTCCAATTTTTTGCTGAGTTATTTAACCGCTGCCGGGAGTCATCATTCATCAAGTATGTATAAGCCTGATTTGCATTTGCGTTTTCTAGCCCGCCGGCCCAATTGCAATAGAGATAGTTTGTTTCGCTTAACTTATCGGTATTGTTTACTTCAGCACTAACGGCATTGTTGTCCGTCATATTCAAGTTTAAGTTTGAGTCGGAGTTCTGATTTACCCGGAGCGTGGCAATAGCCGCCTCCGTATTCATCACATTGTCTTCATAGCTGATGTTTACCTGGTTCCTTTGAACCATATTAGCTGCAGTACCGTCAATAATAGAAATGCTTTCCGCTTCAACCATGTCCGTATTAGCATTTAATACGACCTTTACTTCGTCGTTCTGAGTTACCGTATTTTCTGTGTTCGCGTTTAAAGTCATTGTGACCATAATTGCTAAGATCGCGAACATCAACAGATAGGATGTTCCATTTTTTAACCGTTTCATGATGTTTTTCCTTTTTTTAGTTTATGAATGAATATATTTTTATCTGTCTCTATTCATAAGATTGAGACAGACCCGGGCACAGCTTGCTGGCTGGACAGGTTCCTCACGGCTTTCTCTCGTGAGTGATAGTTGCGTAATGCCTTCACTTTCCTAAGGTGAGGGGGATAGCCAAATGAATAAAATATAAAATCAGGAAACAGAAGAAGAAAATCTTCAAAATTTTTTGAATACTCACGCCTTCCGTTTCCAGTCTTATTTTCCAAAAAGAAGTCGTCGTGTAAAAGATCCGTTTCTCCTGACAGAATATCCTTTCGGATTTCGTCAGAAAGCAAACTGATATATATTTTACGAGGAAATTATTTTTTGGCAAATATTTTTTTAAGTATTTGGATTCGAACTCTCAAATCCCAAAGTTCGAATACGAAAGAGGTGTTTGATTTTTTTCACAAATTCAGCACCATGGGGCGCGCATGCCTACCTACAGTATCCAGACTTTTGGTTGCCAGATGAATTACTCTGATTCCGAGCGAGTCGCTTCGGTTTTGCAGCGGTGTGGATTTGAACCGGCTGAAAAAAAAGATCCTGATGTTATCATCGTGAATACCTGTTCGGTTCGACAAAAATCAGAGGACAAAGCGTATGGCTTTATCGTCAATCAGAAAAAAAAACACCCCCATGCTTTGATCGCGGTGACGGGATGTATGGTGCGCCAGACGGGGGACAGACACACTTCTAGAGATGAATTACTGCAGTACGATCCTATAGGCTTTGTTTTTCGGATTGAGGATACCGCACGCATTCCGAAACTCCTCGAGTCCTCTTTTCCTGAGCATGATTTCTCTGGATACTTGCAGAGTCCGGGATCGGGTTGCGCGGAGCCGGGTTTAGATCCCGAGCGGAATTATTTTGATATTGTCCCGTCTGTACAAAATAAAACACAGGTTTTTGTGCCGATCATGCAGGGGTGCGATAAATTTTGCACGTACTGCATTGTTCCCTACACCCGAGGAAGAGAGATCTCTCGTCCCATGGACGACATTTTTTCCGAATGCAAGAAACATGTAGAGCGAGGAGCGCTGGAGATCACGCTTCTGGGGCAAAATGTTAATTCGTACAAGTGGAAAGGAAAAAAATGCTTTGCGGAGTTGCTCCGAAAAATTGATACCCTCCACGAAAAAGGATTGTCTCGACTGCGTTTTACTTCTCCTCATCCGCAGGATTTTACGGACGATGTTATTTCTGCTTTAGCAGAAATGAAAACATCCTGTCCGTATGTGCATTTGCCAGTACAGCACGGATCGGATCGAATGCTTCGTGCGATGAATCGCAACTACACTATCGAAAAATACGAAGACATTATTCACCGTATTCGCCAAGCTATTCCAGGAGTGACGATCGCTACTGACATCATTGTCGGATTTCCGGGAGAGACCGAAGAAGATTTCCAGGAACTTTTGAACTTTGCTCAGAGAATGAAGTTTGATTTCTCTTACACGGCGATTTTTTCTCCTCGACGAAATACCCCTGCAGCTAGGATGCAAAAAGAATTCGTTCCTCTGGAAATCAAAAAAGATCGATTTCATCGATTTGATGATCTGATCAAAAAAACGTCTTGGGAGTATCGAGAAAAATCTATCGGAAAGGAACTTCAGATTTTGGTCGAATCCTCAGAAAAACAAGAAAATGGTTTGTATCTCAATGGTGGGCGCAGTCGAGAATTTTTCGAGACGTATTTTCTTTCTGGACGTCCCTTAAAAGGAAAAGAGGTTTTGACCCGAGTTCGTGCTCGAGACGGATATATCCTCAATGGAGAGCTTCCCGAACACGAAGAGCGTATTCAGCGACGCGTGAAAAATGAGAGTCTTCAGGTTCTTTCCTGAATTATTCGACACACACTTCGTCTTGTGCTTCGCCTTTTTTCATTTCGACAAAACAACCGAAAGGATTGTTGTTTTTTTGGCAATAGCCTTCGTATTCTTCCGTTTCTTCATTGAGTCGTCCGAGGCATTTTCCCTGGCATTCGTCGCTATTGGCACAGGGCTGACCAGCATCAGAATAAGCTTTGAGACAGAGGTAACTTCGGTCTGCTCCTCGTCCTCGAATCCAGCTTCCGCCATCGTCTTTGCAGTCCTCGGCATTCTCGTAGGAAAGAGCGTCCTCTTCGGTTAAAACCACTTCTGGTTCTGTGGGTTCAGAGGTTTCTTCTTCTGTTTCAGGCTCAGCTTCAACTTCCGCTTTTACTTCAGCCTCAGTTTCGACCTCGGCATCCATTTCTGTTTGTGATTCCTCTTCGACCTGCATTTCTGCTTCTCCTTCTTCCTCCGTTCCCGTATTCATCTCCATAGCTTCTTCGTCAATGATTACTTCTTCGATGACAACAGTTTCCGATTCGAGATCTACTTCTTGCGCTTCTTCGATGGTTGTTTCGTCGGAGGCAGGAGTGCGAGTCTCTTCTTCATTCATTGAAGAAGGCATTTCCTCCTCTTGCATCAGAGCCTCTTCCTGAGAGGGAGGGACAATGTCTTTGGGTTGTAATTTTTTCGGTTCTGGCTGATCTTGACAGCCAAAAAGAAAAAGGACTCCGAACAAAACGAAAGCGGAATATATTTTTTTCATATAAAAGGTTATTTCAAATCAAACTCTACCACAGCACGAAAATCAGTGTCAATAAGTTTTTGGGGGCGTCCTATGTTTTGTGTCTCAGCTCGGAACGTTCCATTTCTTGGGGTTGAAATCGTCGACAAAAACGATGTTTTTTCGTCTCTCCCAGGAGTTCCCTCGAGCTGCAAAAAATAAGGGCGCCAAGCCGCGCTTCCTTCTTCGATACGAGTTGAATACTGTACGGTTGCGGTTAATTTTTCTCCGGGCGCCACAAAGAGTGGAATATTTAAGATTCGCCATGATTTATTTTCTGCCATATGCACGTCGAGCCCTCCAGAAGGATTTTCGTATTCCAAAAGTTTTGCTTCCCGAGGGACAAAAAGGCGAAGTATGGTTCTGTTTTGTCCGGCTCCTAATTTCCAAGCGAGTTCTTCGGTCATGAGTTCTCGAAGATTTTGTGGCCAAGAGGAGAATCCCAAAAGTTGCTCTATCTCTCCCTGTCTCAGGGCGTGACTTCGGGTGATTTCGATTGTATTTATCACGGTTCCATCAGACTGGATATTGCTATCATGCCAGAGCTTGGTCCACAGGAATTTTTCGGATTTATTAGCTCCGACGGACACAAAATCAAAATAGAGAAAATTATCAGCTTCTTTTTTTTGCCATATTTGTCCGCTGATGCCCCATTTTTCAAAAAGTTTTTGGAGTTTTTTATTGTGCGAATGTGCGAGAATATTCTGTTCTTCGATGAAGCTCTGCATATCAAAGGTCAGGAGTTCTTGAGGGGAAAGAGATTGAAGATGATCAGGGTCGAAAAGTTTTTCGGCAAAAAGAAGAATCGGAAGTTTGGTATCAAATCGACCGGTCACTTTGCCCTCTACCAGAAATTGAAGCACAAGATCAAAGTTGTCTTTGTCGAGAGTTACGCCCCATTTTTCCAGTTTCACGGGACCTGTGAGTTTCAGAAATTCCTCTATTACATTGAGATTTAGAGCCACGATCGTATTGGGAATCGGTTTTCCAATGCTCTCGAAAAAATGACGATATTGTTCACTACTCTGCGTAAAATCAGGCCAAAAATTTGCGTCTCGCAGAGAAATCGTTTGGGAAAGATCATGAAAAAACTCGGGTGCTGGAAGTTGTGCTTGGGGAGGAATATTTCGATCGAGTGCATACGTGTCAAAAAATTCCCAAGAAATCACTTCCGGCCCAAAATCAACCACGATCATACTTCCTGCAAAACCCCCAGTAGAACGAGGTTCGTTTTGGTTTTGCAACAAAATCAGAAGTCGTTCACCATCTCCTGTCCATTCCTCAAAAACTCTTTCAAAAGTATCTATATCGTCGAATACTTGATTGGCCAGACGGAGAGAACGAAGCAGAATCTTTTTTTGAAGCTCTTGTTGTTCGGAGAGAAAAAGATTGGGGAAGGAATCAATATTCGTTTCAATAATATTCAGTGAGTTTTGGATTTCTTTCAGTTCAGAAAATATTTGTTGGACTTGTTCTGTGGGAAGGGGACTCTTCCAAAGGAGATCCATACTGCTCTGTATTTTCTCGATTTTTTCGATGAGTTTTCCGGTTTCCTCCAATGCATTTCTGAGGCGCGAAAAAGGGTAAAAATTGGGGATATTGTTTGCTTCTGCAGAGATTTCTTTCCACTGTGTGAAGTCTGTTTGAGCCGTTTGAATTTTTTCTCCGAGTTGCAGAAGATTTCCTTGGAGTTGCGCGGTTTCTCTATTTTCTCCTCGAGAAAAAACCCAGAGCCCACCTCCAACCAAAATTATACCCAAAAAAGTAATTGCTTTTTTCATGATTGAGAAGGTTCTAAGACACCAGCAATGGCTATTACCGGAAGAAAAAGAAGCGGGAAAAAGATCGAATTCACAAATATTCCATGAAGGAAGAGCGCTGCAACTCCGGCACTAAATCCCCAAAAAAGTTCGTTTTTTTCCCAAAAAAATCGCTGTGCGTTTTTCCAAAAAAGAGTGCCGTAAAACCATAAAAAAGCAAGAAATCCGATGATGCCACTGGTCACTAAGATCGTAATGTGAGTAGAATCAGACCCTCCGGAAGAAAAGTAATTTTCATCTACGATTCCTTCTTCCGATGCACGATATCGATAGGTATTGTATCCGATGCCTAGTATTGGATATTTTTCCCACAAGCTCAGGCTTTCCTGCCAGCTTTTTAGGCGAAGATTCGCCGTCGGATCAATCTCATCGGTGTCATGGAGGAGCAGTGCTGAAATCGTACCGGTAAATTCGGTCAGTCGTTTTTGGGCGCGCTGATTGGAAGCAATACCGATTCCCACACAGAGCAGCAAAATCAGTAATACTTTCGGATCTCGGAGGACGAGAAATAGACCGACCCCAAAAGCCCCCGCCAGATATCCGCTGCGTGAAAAAGTAAAGAAAAGTGCCAGAGCACAAGCAATCAGAAAAAAAGAAAATCCTATTTTTTGTTTTTTCTTTCGGAGTTGATACCAATACCCAAGACCCAGAGGGAAAAGAAAACTGATAAATCCTGCCATAAAATTCGGATCTAGCCATGTTCCGAGGAGTCTTCCCGTATGGGGATCAAGGCCTCCTTCTGTTGACCAACGGGAAATATCCGGAACAAAGTAAAACTGAATAAACCCCAAAAGCAAAACAATACTCGCAATCCAAAAAAATCTCTTCCAGAATTTTTCTTGTTCTTCGGTGCGGCGAAAAAGGTCATGAGCTGCCCATCCAAAAAGGAGGAAATAGGCAATACGCACCAGATATGATCCAGAAATAATTTGCTCCACGGGAAACAGCGATCCCGCTCCTCCAAAGAAACTGATGCTCGCAATTCCCAAAAAAATAAATCCGGGCAAAAGAAAAGAGGGACGAGAGAAGTGTCTTTCGACGATTATTTGTTTTGCCAACCACAGCAGACAGAAAAAGGGAACAATGATATCAGTCGCCAAAATCCCCGCTCCCCCGACTGGTATTCGGAGCAACATGCCAGGAATGAGAAGTCCCAAGCAGACCCAAAAGAAGGTTTTCATCGGCTGCGATACTGCCAAAACCACTGACAAAAAGCAATGCCAAGAAAATTTTGACAAAATTTGAGAGGAAGGCTAAAGAGGAATCGTTCCTCCTTGTTTACGGGGACAGGAATATTTTGCTCTTCCCGGCATTGATGGCTGGTACTATCACCCCTGGAAGGGGTTTCGCTGGGAAGGGCGCTTCATTTTTTGATTTTCGTAAACTCGTGTTTGAGTTAACCCTTTGCGCGGGTTTTGCGAAGATCTATCGGGACAGGAAGGAGAGAGAACTCCCCCCCGAACAAGGAAGGCATATGGTATATCCTGCGCCTTCCTTTTTTTATGTTTAAAAATCGTTCCAGAGAATTTGATTGGTTACTTCATGGTGATAGATAACTTCTCCTCGTTTTATTTTTTCCCCTAGTTCTCGAGGACTTCGTCGTGCGACTTCTTGTTTGAGTTGAAAATATTTTTTGTGCTGACCTTTTCCGAGTATTTTTTGCATAAAATCAGACTGACCGAATGCGTTGAGGGCATCATGGAGGGTGGGCCAGAGTTTTTTTATCTTTCTCTGACAATTCTTTTTTTGCATATTTTCGTATTCTTTTTCTGATATTTCTACGGCGGAGAATCCGGCATGCAGAATACAATACAATGAAAGATAGGGATTTGCGTCCGGAGATACGGATCGGATTTCAATTCGTGCTGATTTGGAATTTCCCAGAGGAATACGAACCATCGATCCTCGATCACAGGCGGAATGCTTCATTTCGTTTGGGGCTTCAAAATTCGGATCCAAGCGTCGGTACGCATTCACACTCGAGCAAATGCTCAGGCAATAATCAGGAGCGTAGTGCAGAACACCGGTAATAAACTTTTTTGCAAAAGCCGAAATACGCTCGGGTGACTTTCCATCATAAAAAATATTTTTTCCGTTTTTGGTTATACTCAGGTTTGTATGCATCCCTGATCCGTTGATGCCGGTGACGGGTTTGGGAATAAAACAAGCCGTAAATCCCATGAGTTTGGCGACCTGTCGAGCGGTTAATTTATACAGCAGTAGCTGATCACAAGCAGTCATCAGTTCTGCATATCGATAATTAATTTCAAATTGTGACGGCGCCACTTCTCCGTGATCTTTTTCGTTTTCAAATCCCAATGCGCGCTGGACTTCTGCGACTTTATCAATAAATTGTCGCATTTCATCTTTGGGAAGCGCATTAAAGTATCCCCCCTTTGTGACGAGTTCAAATCCTTTTTCTTCTTGATAGGATTGTTCGACATCGGTCCCCCGAAAAAGAAAACCTTCGATTTCTGGAGCCATAAAAGCCGCCATTTTTTTCGTTTTGAGTTTCGAGAGATATTGTGCGAGACGTCCCCGAAAATCACTCGGAAAATACGTACCGTCATGATTGCAGACAAATCCAAACATAAGCACTTTTCCGGCTCCAAAAACATCAGACGGCAGAATCCGAAAAGAATTCCAATCGGGTTTTAGGCGGAGATCCGACATGTTCAGTTCCGTAAAACCTTTGACCGAGGATCCGTCAAAAGTCAGATTTTCATGGGAGGAAAGGAAAAACTTTTTATCGTAGTCCAGCATGTGGAGCTTCCCTTCCATGTCGGAGAAAGCAATGGTTATAGCTTTTACATGCTCTTCGGTTGAGAGATATTTCTCTATTTTTTGCTGCATAAATTTCTCGGTCTTTCCCTCGGTAGCGAGTTGTTTTATTTCCAGATTTCTTTTTTCGAGTTCGGAATAGGGCAGTTCAAGAAACTTTCTGAGTTCGTCGGGAGAGGCAGCATTCATGAGAAGAAAGAGAGAAAATAAAAAGAGAAAACACAGTCTGTATTTTCAGATCATTGAAGTTGGAATCAATTTTTTTTGGACGGAAAAATCTATTGTAGAAAATTTCTACAACACTAAAATAAAGACACATCAAAAAAATTCAGACGAAATTTTTTTTCGGTGTTCTCAAAAATTTCAGCTTGCGCCATGGATAAAAACATTATAAAGAAGCTTATCGATACGGGGCTTTCTCAGAATGAAGCCATTGTGTATTTGTCCAGCCTGGAAAACGGCACCGCTCCGGCTTCCTCTATTGCCGAAACGGCCGGTCTCAATCGGGTTACGACCTATAGTGTGCTAGAACGTCTTTTGGAGGAAGGACTCATGGCGGTTTCTCAGCGAAAAGGAACCAAGCATTTTACCGCATTGAGCCCCGATATTCTGATCGAAGAAATTCAGCGTCGAGCCGAAAATCTCAACAGGAGTCTTCCCCTTTTAAAATCTCTCATGGGAGGACAGGAGGATCGCCCTTTGGTTCGTTTTTTCAAAGGGCTGGAAGGCGTACAGAATGCGTACTGGGAAACACTCGAATCTCGGACCCAGATGCTGAATTATGCCAACTCCAAAAATATCCGCGATCACTGGCCGGATTACGATCAGGAATACGTTTTGGAGCGCAAAAAGAAAAAAATATTTCTCCGCGGACTTGCGCCAGAAGATCTGCAGGGAAAAAAAGTACAAGAAAAAGATGCGGAATATTTTCGCGAGACACGATTATTACCCAAGAAACATTTTTGGGTGGAAAATGAAATCAATATCTATGACGATAAATTTTTTATCGCCTCTTTTGATCCTGAACCGTTTGCCATTATTATCCAGTCTCAAACCGTAGCCGACACCCAACGACAGATTTTTGAGATTGCTTGGGAATCGGTTGAGGGAAGGTAGGAACAAAAATCAAATTTGCGTTCCCCCCTTTTTTTCGGTACAAGAGCGAGGCGTTCCTGCTCACCGATTGTGATTTTTCTCTATGTCGACTCCTGTTCAGCGTCAGTATTGGGAACTCAAAAAACAACACCCAGAAGCGGTATTATTTTTTCGATTGGGGGATTTTTATGAGATGTTTTACGAAGATGCCCAGTTGGCATCGCGTCTTTTGGGGATTGCTCTGACCGCTCGACACAAAAAGACAGACAATGAGATGCCTATGTGCGGGTTTCCGTATCATGCTCACGAAGAGTATCTGGAAAAGCTCATAGACAGTGGTTACAAAGTCGCGATCGCCGAGCAGATTGAGGATCCCGAAAGTAAAAAAATTTCCCGAAAAATTGTGCGAGTCGTCACCCCCGGAACAAGCCTTGAAAAAGGGAACTTGATTCCTGAAAAAAATAGCTTTTTAGCGGCAGTTGATCGTCAGAAAAACCAATTTTCTTTGGCGTACAGCGATGTGTCGACCGGTGAATTTCGAACGGCTCTTTTTGAGCAGGAAGGAGCTTTTTGGGATGAACTCTACAAGATTGATCCCTCAGAAATCCTGATTCCACAGCATCTTTTTGCGGACGAAAAATTCTGTCAGCTTGTGCCGTCTTCCCATCTCACCCCTCGCCCCAATTTTTCTTCAGAAAAATATGCGCTTCTCCTCAAAGAGCATTTTGGAATTGAGACGCTCGGTGCTTTCGGAATCGAAAAAGTGGATCTTTTGATCCGCGTGTCGGGAGCGATCATGCAGTATCTGCAGGAAACACAAAAAGCAAAACTGTCTCACATCGCGACGATCGCTCGGTATTCGGGAAGTGAGACGATGCATTTGGATCGACAGACATTTCGTCATCTGGAAATCTTTGAGCCACTGTGTGCTGGAGAAGGAGCGACGCTCTGGTCGGTTTTTGCGTCCGCTTTCACTGCTCTGGGCGCTCGCAGGTTGCATTCGTGGCTGGCAAATCCTCTGCTTTCTCGAGAAAAAATACTCCAGCGCCAAGAAGCGGTGGAAGAAATATGCCAACGACTTGAATTTCGCGAACAACTCTCGTCATCTCTGAAGTGTATTTCGGATTTAGAACGACTTTTATCACGGCTGGTGACCGGACGTGGAAATGGAAGAGACCTGGCTTTTTTCCGAGATTCTTTTTCGGTTTTTCCCGAGCTAGCAGAGATCTGTCAGCAATCAGAATCTGCTCTGCTCCGAGAAAAAGAACGTCTATTTCGAGTCTTTGAGTCCCTGACAAAAAAACTCCAAGAAGCGCTTGTCGACAATCCTCCCACAGAAATCACGGAAGGTGGTATTTTCCGAAACGGATTTTCAGAGCGGCTCGATGAGCTGAGAATGCTTTCTCAGGATGCTCAAAAATGGCTGGATACTTTTCTCTCACAGCAAAAAAAAGAATCAGGTATTTCCAACCTCAGGATAAAATTTTCCAGAAATTTTGGATTTTGCCTGGAAGTTTCCACATCACAGAAAGACCGAGTTCCTTCTTCGTGGGTTCGCCGCCAAACACTCGTAAACGCCGAACGATTTACGACTCCGGAGCTGGCTGAGTACGAAGAAAAAATATTGGCTTCAGAATCGCAGAGTTTTGAATTGGAGCATCAAATGTTTTTGGAACTGCAGGAAGAAGTCAGTCAGTACACAAAAGAAATCCGTGAAGCCGGAGAAGCTATTGGCGAGATCGACGCGCTTCTGGTTTTCGCGCGAACAGCGATATCGCTCCGCTGGAAAAAACCAGAAATACGGGAGAGTGAGGCACAACTTTTTATTCAGGAAGGACGACACCCAGTCGTCGAAAAGATTTCTTCCGAGCCGTTCATTGCCAATGATCTTCGCATGGATGAAGATTCTTATTTGCATCTGATCACCGGTCCCAATATGGCCGGAAAATCCACCTTTTTGCGGCAGAATGCGCTGATTCTTTTTTTGGCACAGGTAGGAAGTTTTGTGCCCGCCAAAAAAGTTCAGATGGGGATTTTTGATCGGATTTTTACGCGGGTGGGAGCATCAGACAATCTTGCCGAAGGGAAATCGACTTTTTTTGTGGAAATGACCGAAGCCGCAAAAATATTACATTTAGCGACCGAGAAAAGTTTTATTATCTTGGATGAGATTGGACGGGGCACATCGACATTTGACGGGATTTCTTTGGCGTGGGCTATCACTGAATTTTTGCACGACCAGATCAAAGCCAAAACCCTGTTTGCAACACACTATCACGAATTAATTGATCTCGTAGCCGACCTCAAATCGGCGGCAAATTTTCACGTGACAGTTTCACAGGACAAAACCGGTATTGTTTTTTTACGCCATATTGCTGAGGGCGGTATATCGGATTCTTTTGGAATCGAAGTCGCGCAATCAGCAGGGATCCCCAAATCTATTATTCTTCAGGCGCGAAAAGTTTTGGAACGACTGGAATCAGAAAGTTTGCTTTCCGGAAAACCGACCCTTTTTTCCGCGCCTCGTGTTCGGGAAAAAATGATCGAAAAAGAATCTCCACTGGAGAAAATCCTGGACAAAATTTCTCCCGAAGAACTCACACCCCGTCAGGCACTGGATGTTCTGTTTGATCTCAAAAAGAAGCGGGGAACAAAAAGTTGATTTTTCATTCAAATCCGCTACAAAACACAACGAGCCTAACCCTCCATTTCCCACCCATGAACGAAGAAATCTACATTTTTTGTCCTGACTGCCGGGGAAAATTCGAGGTCGTTCGAGAGGATATTGTAGAAGGAGAAGTTTTGGAGTGTTCTTTGTGTGGAGCAGAAATAGAAATAGTGCAGGAAGATCCCACCAAAATAAAACTTCTCACCGAAGAGGAAGAGGACTAAGCAGACAGCACGATACTTTTGAAGGTATTGCCGCGTTCTTGGTAGTCGGCAAACAGATCAAAACTTTTTGCTCCCGGAGAGAGCAGGCATATTTTTCCTTTGGGGGTCATGCTTATTCCGGTTCGAACAATGTCTTCAAAATTTTGTCGGTGAAGAATGCGTTTTTCTGGGAATTGTATGTCTCGAAGGGTTTGAGTGATAGCGTCAAAACTCTCTCCATCGGGAAGCAGGAGAAGACTCTCGGTTTCGTCTTTGAGAAAAGTGAGCAGACAATTCCAATTATCTCCCGAAGGACGACCGCCCAAAAGAATCGATCCCAGATCGTTTTTGAAAAATTTTACCGCCGCCAGAGATGCCCCCTGATTACTCGCGATAGAATCATTCACAAATCGAACTCCATTTTTCTCGGCAAAGAGCTCCATCCGGTGTGGCAGCCCTTTGAAGTTTCGCGCTGTTTTTTCCACTATTTCTTCCGATATTTTGAGAATCTCACAGAGCGATTGTATCGTTCCCAAATTTTCTCGGAAATGATCCGCCCGAAACACAGAATTTTCTGGAAATATTGATTTGGGAAGAGGAGGCGACAAAACCAATCGAGCATGAATCCAAGAAAAATCTATTTTGAGACCGGTTTTCTCTGGCACGATCAGAACGTCTTCTTCCTGCTGGTGTCGCCAGAGATTGGACTTGGCTCGAAAATATTCGTCGACGGTTTTGTGCCGTTCCAGATGATCGGGAAACAGATTCAAAAAAATCGCGATGTGAGGGGACTGTTTGACGAATTCCAGCTGAAAGCTCGAAAGCTCGGCAATAATAAAATCATATTGGGGGAGATCGGGGAGAAGATCGAGTGGAGGAACTCCAAAATTTCCGGCTATCGCTACATTTTTCCCAGCATTTTGGAGTAATTCCTGACAGAATTTTGTTGTGGTCGATTTCCCTTTTGTTCCGGTAATACCGACCGTTTTTCGGCGTTCTTCTTCGCTGATATTTTCGAGAAAAAACTCGGTCTGGCTGGTTATTTTTTCAGCGGGAATATTTTGAAGTTTTCGGATCGGAACGCCCGGACTCCGAAAAATAAAATCAAACGTATTCAGATCCGTAATACGAGAAAACTCCTCCCGATGATCATCGAATATATGTATCTGTAGATTTGGAAAATGATGCGTCAGAAACTTCTCGGTTGACTGACCTTCGACACCATAGCCGTAAATGAGAATAGACTTTGCTTTTTTGAGTTGCTCGGCTTTCATGACGCAATATATGGAGAGATCATATGTTCGAATTTTCTGGGTACAGCATGCTTGGAAAATTTCCGAAAATCAAATTTTGTTTCGGGAATATCCCATGATTTGAGTTCCGGCCATTGGTTTGTTTTTTGGGCGAGTCGCAAGGCCGCTTGTACTTCTCGGATTTCTCCCACACACTCAAAGGGTTTTTGGGATTCCTGTCCGAGTAGTTCTCGGAATGTTTTTTGGAGTTCGGATTTCAGAAAAAGATTTTCCCCGAAAAGTGATATTAATGTTTCTCGTTCGAGAAAGGGCGAAAAAATCAAAAAAACAAACGCGCATTTGGGACATTTCCCACACCACTGCAATTGTGATGCGGTATTTTTTTGGCGAAAGTTTTTATTACACGAAGAAAAAATATCGGCATACGTATGAAAAAAATTCTGACAAAAGATTTCGGCGATACGCAGTTCGCTCAGCGGACGCAGGAAAGAAAAATATTGCAGGTCAGCAGAAACACAGGTTTGCAGATAGGCTTGGAAATCTTTTTCGAATTCCAGGCTTTTGGAATATTGATGGTTCACGGATTTTCCGTTGACGACGATTGTCGGTTCATTGGCGGAAGACTCGTTTGAAAAGAGAACGTTTTTTTTCTTTTTCAGAATGGCAGTAGTCATGCTCAAAAAAGCCAGGATAGAGGAGATCGGGACATGCCCGTTGTACACGCCCTGAGCATTGAGCTCGAATAACTTGGGATCGATGATTCGGCGAATCTGAAGATGGGGTCGGTTTATTTTTTGGATCATGTTTTCCAGCGCAGGGAAATCCCCGACGGTCCAGGTTTCAAAGGCTTCTCCTTGCGCTTTCAGGATTTCCACCGTTGTGAGTGAATCTTTTCCGCCTCCCAAAGGAACCAACGATCCCTCGAGATCAGGAAGCGTGAGCGCTTTATTTTCTTTTGTGGGATCGACGGGAAAGGAAATAGCTGGGTCGAGTGGCAGGTTGTTGCAAAAGAAAAATTCAGCGAGTCCGTTCTGATATATTTTTTCGAAAAATGCTGCTTGGAATTTTGTAAGCCCTCGGGTCTTGCATTTGATCTGAGGGGGCAAAAAGGCTTTGTAATACGAAATCCCACACATCAAAAAAAGTCCGTGCAGGATTTTTCCGAGCGCCAATTTGTCGAAGTCGGGCGCAAAATCAAAATCAAAAAGAATTTCTTCGGTAAAAAAAAGTTCTCCGTCAAAGGAATAGCGGAGCAATAATTTTTTTTCTTGAGGCCAGAACGTATAGTCTTCAAAAATAAAACTCTGGTAGTTTTTTTTCATCTGAGAGTATCATTCCACGGAAAAGAGATTCTATCAAATTTTCTCTTCTCCGAAAAAATCTGCTATATTCGCCCTCCCATGAAAGCGATCATTCTTGCTGCCGGCTATGGAACACGCCTGTATCCTCTGACAAAAGATACCGCGAAACCTCTTTTGGATGTGGGAGGAAAACCGATACTCGAGCATGTACTCGCAAAAATCCAGGATGTGGCAGAGATAGACGAAGTTTTTGTGGTGAGCAACGACAAATTTTCTCCCCAATTTGAGACGTGGGCGGAGACAATCGACTCTCCGCAAAAAATTACCGTCGTCAATGACGGCACCAAAACCAACGAAGACAGACTCGGGTCTTTGGGAGATATTCGTTTTGTGATTGAGCAGTATTCCCTCCAGGATCAGGATCTTTTGGTCGCGGCGGGAGATAATATTTTTTCGTTTTCTCTCCAAAAATTACTCGATTTTTATCACGAGAAAAAAGAAACCTCTGTGGCACTTTTTGATGTGGAGGACAAAGAACTCGCCAAACTGTATGGCGTTGTCTCGATTGACGAGAATCAGAAAATTATTGATTTTGAGGAGAAACCAAGCGCTCCCAAATCAACACTTATTTCTACTGGTTTATATGTGTATCCGGCAAAAGTGATTTCCGATTTTCTGCGTTTTACTGACGAGCACGATACCGACAAAGCCGGCGATTTCCTCGCGTGGCTGTACCCAAAACAGGATGTGTACGGCTGGAGAACAGACGGGACGTGGTTTGATATTGGAAATCGAGAACAATTGGAACAGGCACGAGAAGCCTTTGTGTGAAGAATGATTCATTATCCATGATCAATTTTTGATGAAACAATTTCTCTTTTCCGCTGCGGCGTGCCGTGCTATTGACCTTGTCGAGGAGGGGAAACAGAATGTTTTTATCACGGGAAAAGCCGGTACCGGAAAGTCCACACTTCTCGAACATTTGCGGCTTCATTCCAAACGAAAAATGGTCGTTCTCGCTCCTACGGGAGTCGCGGCGATCAATGTTAATGGCGACACGATTCACTCGTTTTTCGGGCTCAAGCCGGGATTTGAACTCGATGAAGCCCGAGAAAAACGCGTCAACGAAAAAAAGGCCAAGCGCTATCAGAGTCTCAAGACGATTCTCATCGACGAAATCTCCATGGTGCGGGCAGATCTCTTGGACGCGATCGATATTTTTCTGAAAAAAGTTCGTGACAATTTCGAACCCTTCGGAGGGGTACAGATGGTGTTTTTTGGCGACCTGTATCAGCTGCCCCCTGTGATGACATCCGCCGACAAGGACAAATTTCTTTCGGAATACGATTCTCCGTATTTCTTTGATGCCAAGGTATTTCAGGGCGCCCACGACTTACTCTCGGAAAAATTTCATTTGGAATTTATCGAGCTGGATGAGATCTATCGCCAAACAGATATGGATTTCATCGACGTGCTCAACTCCGTGAGAAATAATTGTGTAACCGACGACCACTTATCCATGCTCAACGCTCGGCATGATGGCGATTTTATTCCGTCCGAAGATGACAACTATATTCATCTGGTTACCACCAATGCTGACGCCTCGGCGATCAATACCCACAAGCTTCGTCAACTGGAAAGTCGGGAGGTTACCTTTCATTCGACAACGACCGGAAAGATTGCGCGCAATCTCCGTCCCAACGAGGAGGAGATTACGCTTTGTGTGGGCGCGCAGATCATGTTTATCTACAATGATCCCGAGAGGCGGTGGGTCAATGGAACGATCGGGAAAGTGGTTGATATTTGTGAAGGCTACAACGAAGAAATTGAGGAAGACGAAACATTTCTCATAATCGAAAAAACCGATGGCGCTCGTGTCGAAGTCCGTCCCTACAAGTGGGAAATATCACGATATGTTTTTGATGGAGGAGAGTTCAAACGCGAACAGATCGGATCATTTACGCAGATTCCTTTGAAACTCGCATGGGCGATTACCATTCACAAAAGCCAGGGCAAGACGTTTGAAAAAGTCATTATTGATCTGGGACGTGGGAGTTTTGCCCATGGGCAGACCTATGTGGCGCTCAGTCGATGCACGAGCTTGGAAGGGATTGTTTTGCGGAGGCCTTTTCGGAGGAGTGATGTGATTATGGATCGGAGGGTTGAGGGGTTTGGGAGATAGATTAGGTTTGGATTAAGAGGGATCGAGAAGGAGAATTTGAAGAAAGGAACTAAGAAGGTTAGAATAAGAAAAAATGCTTATGATCTACAAAAACTCAACCACTGAAGAAATTATCAAAAAAGTGGTTTCAAACTTTGAAACAGATTTAAATTATTTTAAAGACCAAACAGAACACCTCAATATTTACGAAAAAGGCACTGGAAAATATTACCTCACCTCATACGATAGAGACGGAAACGAAAAACAGATTTACAATGAGCAGACAAAAAAAGGTTCACCCGAAGAGATAATTCGACAGCTCCTTCTTTTTTATCTTATTGATGAATTAGGATATCCAAAAGAACGAGTAGAAATTGAAAAAACTGTCAGCTTTGGAAGGGAAGTAAAAAAGAAAAAAGCAGATGTTGTTATTTACGGAGAAGATTTAACAACCCCTTGGCTTGTAGCAGAAGTAAAAGCAATTGGTGAGAAAAACAATTTTCAACAATTTAAATCGTATGTAAATGGAGAAGGCTCACCAATAGGAGTAATAACAAATGGGGAGGAGCTTTTTGCGTTTTTAAGACCTTACCCAAGAGAATTTGAGTCTTTGGCAGACTCCATTCCTTCTTTTGAAAATTACGAACAAGTAAAAAATTCAGACAATCCGTTGGATGAACTTTTAAAAGTTGTAGAAGAAAAAGACTACACATTGGAAGAACTCAAAGAAGACAATAAGAAAAATACGCCGGACCTGAAAAAAGTTATAACTCGGCTTGAAGAGCTTGTTTTAGCAAATAGCGGAGCAGAAGTGTTTTCCGAAATATTCAAGTTGATTTATGCCAAATTGTATGACGAATGGGAAAATGAAACAGGAGAAAGCCATAAACTTAGATTTCGTAAATACTACCATGCAGACACAACCCAAAAGGAAATAGAGAAGCTCTTCGAGGAGTCAAAAAAAGAGTGGAAAGAAATTTTTGACGAAACAGAAAAAATAAAACTTTCTCCGAATCATCTTCAAATATGTGTAAAGTCTTTTGAGAAAATTCAGCTCTTTGATTCAAATTTACGAATTATTGATGAAGCCTTTGAATATCTGGTTCCAGAAGTAGCAAAAAGTAAAAAAGGACAGTATTTCACGCCTCGGGTTGTTATTGATATGTGCGTAATGATGCTCAACCCAAGCAATAAGGAGTATGTTTTGGACCCCTCTTGTGGTTCAGCTGGGTTCTTGGTCCACACGATGAAATATATTTGGGGAAAATATAATCTCTCAAATTTTCAGGCAAAAAGCCGATATGCTACACGGTACATTTGGGGAATAGATTTTGACGAACGCTCTACAAAAATTTCAAAAGCAATCATGCTTATTGCCGGAGATGGAAAATCCCATGTGTATCGAGAAAATTCTTTGGATTTTAAAAACTGGAAAGCTGCCCTTGTGGATGACCTCAAAAAAGAAGAACTTATTGAGAGTGGGAATAAGCAACTCAATTTTGATGTTATTCTTGCAAACCCCCCTTTTGCCGGAGAAATCAATGAACAAGACCTCATACGGCAATACAATGATATTCTTCACACCAAAACTTCAAAGGTGGGGATTCAAAAAAAAGAAGCAAAAGAAGTTTTAAAAGATGAACAAGTCGCAGAGCTTCAGGAGTATGTAAAGGAGTTTACGCAAGATGTACAGTATGGTGATTTTGAGGAATACCGGATACAAACAAAAAGTGCCGTTATTGAGTATTTGAACGAAAACTTCAATCTCACTGAGGATGAGGCAGAGAGTCTTTTTGATATTTCGGCTGTTTCCAAACAAGCTTCTGATTATCAAAAAATTTCACGGCACATTCTCTTTATTCAAAGAATTATTGATATGCTTAAAGAAGGAGGCAGGGCAGGAATTGTACTACCTCAGGGGATTTTTAATAACAGCGGAGAAAAATATATTCGAGATTATCTTTTTGATAAAGCCCGTATTTTGGCAGTAGTAGGTTTGCATGCAAATTCGTTCAAGCCGCATACTGGAACAAAAACAAGTGTTCTTTTTGTGCGAAAACTTACCGAAGAGCAAAAACGAAATACCAATTATTTGGAAAACTATGAAATTCCATTTTTTACTTCAAAGATTGGGTTCAAAAATAACTCGGGGGATTATGTTTTTCTCCAAGATGAAAACGGGCAGGATATAAAGGCAGAAGAAAGTAAATTTCCATATTTTGCAGGAGATAAAATCTATCAAACCGACCTTTTTGTAATAGCTGAAGCCTTTCAAAAATGGGGATTTGAGCAATATAAAAAAGGAGATAAGTTTTTTGATTTCTTGGAAAATTAAAATATGCCACGAGTTACAAGCGATAACATATCGGAATGGCGGAAACTTTCAGATATTGATTACTTTAGCCAATTTATCAAAGCGTGGCTTACTATTAATGCGTGGCTTACTCATAGATATCCAAGCATAAAAATGGATCGAGAGAAAATAAATCAATTGAAGAACAATAGCCAAATAAAAGATAAGATTATTCACCTTCTGGATGGTGCCGGTGATGTAGAGAAAAAGAATTTTCGAATTCATGTTTCAACTTTGCACAAAGAACTTGAAGCCAATCGAATCAAGGATGATAAAGAGGAAATCATCACATTCTTTTCTGTTTTTACTCAAGAAAACTCAGAAACAAGTTCAACGCAAAGTTATAATGGCTTTACCGCAAAAGTTGAAAAAAGAAATATTTCAGGTGGAGGGTTCGAAATTGAAAATAAAATAACCAATAGAGCCGGAAATGAAATTTTTACTAAAACACAGAATCGTTTTGATATTTCAGAAATAGAGCAAGAAACTATTTCAAATGATAACGCAAAAAGACTGCTTTTAAAGGTTTATGAAAACATAAACCCCTTTAAAAAAGAATCTGTTATTTCAGAAGAAAGAAGTGGTTACGATATGGAAGGTATTTATTTTATAGAAAATAAAGAGAAGGTTGCAAAGGCTCTTGTTGAAGTGATTTATTTGCTCCGATGCTCTTTATTTCATGCTTCGGTTGTTCCTACTTCTGAAATAAACAAAGTATACGAGCAAGCTTTTTTTATTCTTAAATTTCTTATCAAAGACCTGTGAATATGCAGACTCACACTCACACACAAGACGGCTTAACAATTGATTTTACTACAATAAGGGTGGCAGAACTTGGTGTGAATATAAGAATTGATGCTGAAGCTTTTCAAAAAACAGCTATTGAATTTATGGAAAAAATAAATAATAAAAAAGATATTTTAAAACCATTAAAAAGGATTTGTGTATCATGTAACAATAGAAGAGTTCCCATAGAAAAGAGTAAAAGAAATGAGGGTGATTATCCCTACTATGGGGCATCTGGCATTGCAGGATACATTGATGAATATATTTTTGATGGTAACTATTTATTAGTTGCTGAAGATGGGGATAACTTAAGGTCTAGAAAAAAACCCATTGCATTTTCCGTGAATGGAAAATTTTGGGTTAATAACCATGCACATATCTTAAAATTTGAGAGTCAGAGTGTTCAAAAAATTGTAGAAATTTTCTTAAATTTGATGCCACTTGTTCGATATGTTTCTGGAGTTGCACAGCCAAAACTTAGCAAGGAAAATCTTTTTAGAATAAAAATACCAATACCTACTGATGAATTATTAGAAAAAATCGAATCAACAATAACAGCAGCGTATGCCAAAAAAGAAGAGGCAGAAATGCTTTATGATTCTGCCGAAAAAATTTTGCTCGAAGAGCTTGGGTTATTGAATTATGCACCTCAAAAAGTACAAATCGACCTCAACAAAGAAAATACGGTAGAAGTGGAAGAATTTATGAATATCAAAACCGCAAAAGAAGTTCGAGTAGCGGACCGACTTGATGCGGAATATTATTTGCCAGAATATGAAGATATTGAAAACAAAGTGGAAGCTTACAAAGGAGGATTTACTGAGTTTGGGAAACTTATTCGGCACATGAACAAAGGCAAGCTCATGGAATACTCGGAAGAAGAAACAGAAGATTCTTTGCCGTATGTGCTTATTGATAATCTGAGAGGAAGTGAATACCACTGTTTTACCGAGCAAAAAAACGGTGTGCATTGCAATGAAGACGATATTCTTATTGTGGGAGACGGTTCAAAGTCGGGAGAAGTGGGAACGGATGTAGAAGGATATGTCGGCTCCACGCTTTATTCCATGAGACTTCGACAAGAAATGCTAAATAAATATACCCTGCTCAATATCCTCAAAATGTATTTCAAAAAGCTTAATGACCTTAAAACAGGTTCAGGCGTGCCTCATCTTGATAAAAGAGTTCTTATAGCCCTTAAAATCCCATTTCTCGATAAATCAATTCAAAGAGTTATTTCTGATAATGTAAAACACTCAAAACAGCTCAAGCAAGAAAGTAAGAAACTTTTGAAAAAAGCAAAACAAGCGGTAGAAATATTTATAGAAGGAGATGAGGAGGTAGCAAAAGTTTTCTTGAGCTCCCCTCAACATTAAACAAACATAAAATAGAAATTTCCCCTCTTTTTTATTTTTCTCTATAATTTCTTTATAGAAACGATTCTATAATCGATTACGTAAATAGAAATATCATGGCACTTTCCAAAACCGCTTCCCAACCCATCCGCAAGATCACCAAAGTCGGTGGAGCCAGTTACTCTGTCACCATTCCCAAGGACATAGTGAGAGCTCTCGGCTGGCGCGAACACCAAAAAGTCGTCGTTACCCAACGCGGTCAAAAGATCACCATCGAAGACTGGAAAGAATAGGAAATTCTTTGCTCCATTATTTGACTTCTTTCTCAATCCAGATACAACATCAGGGATTATTTCCTTCATGAAACAAGAAATTCGAAATATCGCCATTATTGCTCATGTTGACCATGGGAAAACAACCCTCGTTGACTCCCTGCTCAAGGCAGGAGGTGCTTTTAATGATCATGAGGAAGTCGGGACGTGTGTCATGGATAGCAACGACCAGGAAAAGGAACGCGGTATTACTATTTATGCCAAAAATGCCGCCATCACGTACAAAGATACCAAGATCAATATCGTCGATACCCCTGGGCATGCGGACTTCGGAAGCGAAGTCGAGCGCGTGCTCCAGACAGTCGATGCGACGATTCTCGTCGTCGATGCGTACGAAGGCCCGATGCCCCAGACCAAATTTGTCCTGAGAAAATCTCTCGAACAAGGAAAAAAAGTCCTCGTCGTGGTCAATAAAATCGATAAACCAGCTTCCAGACCTGACTGGGTGATCGATCAAGTGTTTGATCTGTTCGTGAAGCTGGGCGCCACCAATGAGCAATTGGAATTTCCCTATCTCTACTCTATTGCCCGAGACGGTATCGCGATCCGCAATCTCACCGACGAAAAGAAGGATATTACGCCTCTGCTGGATTTTATTCTCGAACACGTCCCTCACGCCGAACAAAACACCGAAGGTGCCTTTCGCATGCAACCAGCGACGCTGTCGTACGATAATTTCCTCGGACGAATGGCGATCGGACGAGTGCATGAGGGCATGCTCCGTTCCAATCAAACCGTCACCGTCCTGACTCCCGAAGGCCAAAAAAGATCCGGAAAAATCTCTAAAATTTTTACCTTCGCCGGACTCAAAAGAGTGCCCGCTGAAGCTGTGTCGGCGGGGGACATCGTGGCGGTGGCCGGCTTGCCGGATATCTTTGTAGGGGAGACGATTACTACCGACCCCGAGTCCAAACCGCTTCCCGCGATCAACGTGGATCCGCCGTCGCTCGCGATGCACTTTATGGTCAATGACTCTCCTTTTGCCGGACGGGAAGGAAAGTTTGTCACGAGTCGTCAGATTCGCGACCGACTCGAGAAAGAACTCGAAACCAATGTCGGACTCCATGTGGAATTTGGCGGAAGCAGAGGGGATGAGATGAAAGTTTTGGGTCGAGGTGAAATGCATCTCGCCGTACTGATCGAATCCATGCGACGAGAAGGATTTGAACTCCAAATTTCCCAACCAGAAGTGATTTTGCAGGAAAAAGATGGGCAGATTTATGAGCCCTTTGAAAACGTCGTGATCACCGTCCCCGAAGAACTCGGAGGCAAAATTATTGAAATGATGTCACTCCGCAAAGGAAAAATGACCGATATGAAAACCGAAAATAGCGTCACACAACTCGAATTTGATATTCCGATGCGAGGGCTTTTGGGCATCCGTTCCAATTTCATCATTCTGACCAAAGGAGAGGGGACTCTGTATAGTTCTTTTTCGCGTCTTGCTCCTCACGTGGGCAAAATCGAACGACGCCAAGTGGGCTCCATGATCTCGGGAGAGACAGGAACGTCTGCCGGCTATGCTCTGTGGAAATTGCAAGAACGAGGCCCGATCTTCATTGATCCGGCGACAGAAATTTATGAGGGGATGATTATCGGCGAACACAATCAAGGAACCGATCTCACCGTCAATGCTCTCAAAGGCAAACAACTCACCAATGTGCGTTCATCGGGAACCGACGAAGCCGTCAATCTCACGCCGCCCATTCGCGTAACACTCGAAAAATCCCTCGAATATATCAAAGAAGACGAGTACGTCGAAGTCACGCCTCTCAATATTCGTCTGCGCAAGAAATTTCTCTCCGAAAACGAACGGAAAAGGCATAGGTAGTCCTTATCGGCGTTTACTCCAACTGCGCCTTCGTTGTTTTTGCCGAGGGGCTTGACCCCGATTTCTCGGACCTTGATATGTGGGTTTTTTCCGTTTGGGGGGTATGTAGTCAGTCGCAAAAGGATGCTCGTTTTCGATGGGGATTTGGCGGTTGATAAGCTTGTGAATATCGTGGATGTAATTCACTTCTTCTCGATCACAAAAAGAAAGGGCGATCCCGCTATTTTCCGCTCGTCCTGTCCGTCCGATACGATGGACGTAGGTTTCGGGTTCATTGGGAATCTCAAAATTGATCACGTGTGAGAGTTCTTTGATGTCGATTCCTCGGGCGGCAATGTCAGTGGCGACCAAGACGCGAGTTTTATTGGATTTGAAGTTTTGGAGTGCTTTTTGTCTGGCATTTTGAGACTTGTTTCCGTGGATGGCTTCGGCTCCGATGCCTGATGCATTGATAAATTTTGCGACTTTATCGGCTCCGTGTTTGGTGCGAGTAAAAACAAGGGCAGAAGGAATCCGAGCTATGTCTTGGAGCATGTGGACGAGGAGCGCTTTTTTGTCTTTTCTTTCCACAAGATACAGTTTTTGGGTCACGGTTTCTGCGGTCGTGGATTGGGGAGCGATGTCTATACGCACAGGGTCAGTGAGGAGGGATTGGGAAAGTTTGACAATAGAAGGCGGCATTGTCGCGGAAAAAAACAAAGACTGTCTTTTGGGCGGGAGTTTTTTGATGATTTTCTTGATATCGTGAATAAATCCCATATCCAGCATCCGGTCTGCTTCGTCGAGGGTAAAGGTTGTCAGTCCTTGTAGGTCCACAAAACCCTGATTCATCAGGTCCAAAAGTCGTCCGGGTGTAGCGATGAGGATATCGACTCCGTGGCGAAGTTTGCGTGTTTGCCCGTGTTGGGTGACTCCTCCAAAAAGAACCGTGTTTCGAAATCCGAGACCTTGACCATAAGCGGTAAAGCTTTCTCCGATCTGAATCGCCAGCTCTCGGGTAGGAGTGATGATAAGGGCTTTGATTTTCTCCGAACGATGTCCGGCTTGTTTTTGCTTGTAGAGTGTCTGCAAAATAGGAATCGCGAAAGCGGCTGTTTTTCCGGTTCCTGTCTGGGCGCACCCCAAAATGTCTCGTCCCGCCAATATCGGCGTAATGGCCTGAGACTGAATGGGAGTAGGGGTCGTGTATCCTTTGTCTTGTATCGCTTTAAGAATCGGAGCAATAAGATCGAGCTGTTCAAATGTCATAGGTGTCAAAAGGGGCTGGAGGGTAGCGTATTCCAAAAAAAAAGCGAATATTATTTGAGATAATCCTCGCAAATTGACTTTTGCTCTGTCGCTCGTACAATCTCGAACGTTATTTCAAGCATAATTTTCCGCGAACAGAGGGTAGCTGAGGATGAGTAGAAATTTCGAGTGTAGCGAGAAATTTCGTAAGCGAATCGGAAGACCTCTCTGTGAGCGAGAAGGAGCGATCACGAAGTATGACAAAATTCGTCGCAGACGAATAAGTCCAACGGAGTGATTCAGCGACGAAGGCGCGTAGTTAAATGGTATAACATCGGTCTCCAACCCCGCCAAGGCGGGGCGATTCCTACCGCGCTACTAAACAATCTTTCACAATTCAATTGCCACAGGCGCGTAGTTAAATGGTATAACATCGGTCTCCAAAACCGAGGTTGAGGGTTCGATTCCTTCCGCGCCTGCCAGCAAAAAAGAGAGTGCGCCCCCAAAGGGACGCAGCCTCTTTTTTGCCTTGTGCGAAGCACTAGAGGAATTGAACCCAAGGGTTCGCATTTTCACAGCGAGTGTTCGAGCTGATGAAAATGTTTTCGACTTCGAATCCCGCCAAGGCGGGAGAGAATGAGAGAATTTCCTTCCCTGCCATCCTCAGAGAAAAACTTCATTCCTTCACTCCGCTTTTGCGGAGTTTTGTTTATTTCGTTTTCTCTTCGTCTCGCTCACATGGAGGTCTTCATACTCGTTTAACAGATTCGTTCGTTCCACTCACTCCTCTTCCTCGTATTCAGCTACCCCATGTTCGCGTTTGGACGTTTTTTTCCTTTCCTGTCTACCGGCAGGTGCGCCTGCCATTCAAAATACGCCAAACCCCGTGAGGACTGGCGTATTTTTATAGAGCAAGAAGAAATTCTTTACTCCGGTGTTGCTTCGATAATGATGAACGAATCATCACTTTTATCCAAAACTTCGCCTGTTTGAGAATCGCTCAAAACGATCTGTAAATTCATGATGTGGTCATCTTGTATCCCATCTTCAAGAGACGGTGTCCAAATGAATTTTTTTTGGGATGCCAAAATTTCTTTTGCAATTTCACCTCGTCCATATCCTTCCTCTTCAAGGCTAATATTGATTTTGTTGAATCCTTGTGACTCCCATGTAATTTCATATGGTTTTCCAACTTCCAATTGTTCCCCTCCATTTGGAAAGACGACAACGGCTTCAGAAGGACCGGCATTCCCTTCTGGATTCAAAGCTGGTTGATTTGAGGGGGGAGATTGTGCAGGGGGAGGCGTGGGAGTTGTTTGTGAGAGAGGAGTTGATTCTTGTGATGAAGGATTATCTTCAGAAGAAGTGGCTTCTTGTCCTCCGCAACCAGTCACAGCAAAGAGGGCGAGCGGAAGAATGAAAAAAGAAGCGATATACGAAAAAAAACGGGAATTGGTCATGTAAAAAGTTATTATGTCCCAGAATCATACACTTTTTCCCAGCAATAGCAAATTTAGATCCGTCTGAGCTTTTGGTTTTCTTAAAACAACACATTAAACAGAAACCCCAGCACAATAATTCCCAGCGTGACCACGCCAAAGAAAGAAAGCAGGAGCTTCATTTTCATGACTCGTTTTAAGATCAAGGCTTCGGGAAAGGAGAGCCCGACGACCGCCATCATAAATGCCAAAGCTGTCCCCAAAGGGACGCCCTTTAGCACCAGTGAGTCGATAATCGGAATGACCGCGCTCGCATTTGCATAGAGAGGTACCGCCAAAAGAACTGCCAGAGGAACGGTCCACCAGACATTTTGCGTGAGAAATTGTTCGAAATATCCTTCCGGCACAAAGCCATGAATAATCGCCCCAATCCCAATACCAATGAGTAAATACGGCAGTATTTTTCGGGTAATGGAAAACGCTTCTCGAGAAATATTGTGCCACATTCCGGGCTCTTTTTTTTCGAGAGCCGCTTCTTCTTTCTTTTTGGAACAGGAACATTGTGGCTTGGTCAAAAATTCTTCGACTTGGTCTTCCAGATTCATTT
This sequence comes from Candidatus Altimarinota bacterium, assembly GCA_021734395.1. GTDB lineage: Bacteria > Patescibacteriota > Gracilibacteria > UBA4473 > UBA4473 > JAIPGI01. The sequence goes on along the minus strand of JAIPJB010000002.1, from coordinate 86,624 downwards.
TTTGCAAAATCCATCCTCCCGCCATGCCGATCGAGAGTCCTGATACCAAATAAAGCAGCGTCACTTCCCATCCAAACAAAGTCCAAAAAAGCACCAGTGCGACTTCATTGATCAGCGGGGATGTAATGAGAAAAGACAGCGTCACCCCCAGGGGGATTCCGGCGCGAATAAAACCCACAAAAAGGGGAATCGAAGAACAAGAGCAAAAAGGGGTCACCGCTCCAAAAATCGTAGCGAAAAAGTATTCCAGCCCGAAAAGTTTTTTCTCTGCCAAAAAATTTCGGATTTTACTCGTGGGAAGATGGTACCGCAGCCAGCCCATGAAGTGCGTGACAAGGATCAAGAGCAGAACGATTTTTATCGTGTCATTCACAAAAAAGGAAACACTTTCCGCCAGATGAGAGTTTTCTTCCAATTTCAGAATGGAATATGTCAGCCAGTCAGCAAAGTGTGTGATCATGATGAAAAAGACAAGAAAACGAGGAAAAAAGAGATTTTAATTTTTTTTTGTTGAGAGAATAATGAACCCATCGTCCTTCTTTTCGGGAGAGAAGGATTTCACAATCACGCAGAACAGCCAAATGGTGCGACAGAAGATTTTGGGGGATATCAATTGCTTTTTGGATTTCACAGACACATCGCTCTTTCTGGCAAACCTGACGAATGATTTTTATCCGATTTGGTTCGGAGAGTATTTTTAGGTGAGCGGCTATTTCCGTTTCCTTCATGATATATCAATCTTTGTTGATATATTAAAGAAACAAATAAAAAATGCAATATGATTTTCTGGACGAGTATTTTGCTCTGCAAAACACTCAGAAAAAATTATTGATGCCAATGCGTGATCTTCTGCCAGAGGGGAAAGACTTTACATCCCAGGCAAAAATTGAAGAGAGCCTCCATTCCAGCTGCGAATAAGAAAAGACTCGTCAGGACAAAAAGAGCAGTCGTCCATTTCAAAAGGGAGCACGCCAAAAGTCCTCCCGACATCCAGAACCCGATTTTCATGGCAAAAATTTTCGGACCGGCATTGACCTTCTTTCCGGAGATTCCCAAGATTTTTTGGAGACCACGGGCTATCAATTTTATGGGAGAAGTTTTTTTTAAAAAACCTCTCAGTCCAAAATCAAAAAGCAAAAAGAGAGGGATGAGGGGGGCAGGAAAAAAATATATGAGCAGAAGCAAAAAACTCGTTATCGCTGCCGAAAGACGAGCGAGAGAAGGAGAGATTTGTTCTCGGGTAATGGGACAGCCGACAGAATTTTGTTTCATTTTTGAGAGGGTTGGTTTCGGAGGCATTTTGGACGAAGAAAGGCTTTGCCCGTAAAAATAGAGTGTATTGTTCGGCTCATCACAAAAATCAAAAGAAGCGTACTCACCACTCCCCAAAAGATACCGATCCAGGCCAAAAATTGCATTCCCACCAAAAACTGCGCGGCCGTGAAAGTCCCCACACCGATTGCTGCGGGAGGAAAAACCAACGCCCAAAATCCAAGTGTATAGGGGATTCCTTCGGTACGGATGTACTGCCACATCACGCTGAGGGCAATCAGAAACCAAAAAAATCCAAAGGCCAAAAGTGCCGGAATAAGCAGGTGCAGAAATAGATCCAGTATGGATTTATAGGGTAGTTCGGGAGAGAGGAGCGGCAAGAGACTGACCAACGCAATAATCGCGACTCCTACTGGTGCCAGTGGAATAAAAAAACTCGGGGACATTTCTTTTTGAGGAAGCGGCGAAAATTTGAGCCGGAAAAGAATAAAAGTGAGGACAAATCCGGTCAGCATAATGAGCAAACCCAAAAGAAAAAAATGAATCCATCCAATAACTGTTGCCAAGAGAGTTCCCGGGAGAAAAATTTGAGCAAAGAAATTTCCGGCGAAAACATTCACAAATACGCCGACCGGCGGTAATAAGCAAACACCAATCGCGTGCTTTATTTCGGTAATATCTGATCGGATGGTCATAGAGCAAATGCTCACCAGAAAAAACAATCCCAAAAGAAGACTGATGACGTATAAAATTCCTGCTCCGTACATTCCCAAGAAGGGAGAGAGGATTCCCTGAGGGACAAAGACCGTACTGATGCCTGTACTCAGGATCGCCAGAGAGATAGAAATTCCAGCAAAAAACTTCGAAGTTCCGGGATGAGAGAAGTCTTTCTGGACGGCATCCGGAAAAGTGAGAACTCTCCAGAGATATCCGATTGTTGCCGAAAGGAAAAAGAGGAATGCGAGTCCCAAAAGGACAATTCCGCCGGTATTGATCCAGTCAATGTGGAGAAAAAGAGCAATTTTGGTCCAGAGAATTCCGACCGCTCCGGTAGCCATGGATGACATAAACCACCGAGTTTCGAGACTGGCAATGATTTCTTTTGAGATCATGAGAGAAAAATTATTTGACACCCTATGCCCCTATAGGGTATAATAAAGGGCGATGAAAAGTCAAGAAAATTTTTCCCGGCACCTCAAAATTATTTCCGGTCAGATCGCCGGCATAGAAAAAATGCTGGCTCAGAAAGATCTGGACTGTGTTCAGGTATTGACTCAGCTCAAAGCGGTTGATGGATCGTTTCGTTCTCTTTCGGAAAAAGTGGCGCGAGAAATGCTTCAGAAATGTCTTTCTTCTCCTCAAAAGATGAGAGAAAAAGATCTCCAGAAATTTTTAGAATTTGCCTTTAAGGGGTAGAAAAAATCAAAGTAAAAAAAGAAATTTTTTAGAATTTATTCTTCCTTTGCGCTCTCTTTTCCCTCTCTTTCTTCCTCTTCGTTTTCTTCTGATCCCCAAAAATTCATTTTGGAGACGTGTTTGAGTGTTCGGATGAGGCCGTTTCGGACAAATCGCATCTGTTGTTTGTAGATGCGTTGTGTTTTTTCGTCCAGATACCAGGATCGATTGAATTCAATCTGAATCGCAAAAATTTTCTGCTCTTTGAGGACGCGTTTGAGACGAGGATTTCGGTGAAGATTCCCAAAATATCGAATAATATTTCCGCCTTTGTAGAGATGATTTATCTTTACTTCTTGAGGACTTATTTCGAGATTTTCAGCCAGAGTTTCCGCAAATTCTTTCACAAAGTATTCTGGGGCTGTCCCCAAAACCCCTTCTTCGGTTTCTTCATCCGGCGCATTGGAAATAATCACCTTTGGAATTTTTGTTTTTCGCTGGATATCATCTTTGGATCGTTGACCAAGAATGCGGTTGCCGATGTCGTGTACATCTACAAAAATAATCGGATTTCGCTTGTCTTCCATTTTTTCTGAAATCGCTTCTATTTTTTTGTGAACATCACGGTAGTAGGGACGATAGGAATAATTGAGCAGTTTTCTCCGCCAGATAAAACGAATCCAAGAAGTAGTCAGTCGACGCTCGAATTTTTCGCGAAAAATTTTATTGCCACCGAAATCCTCAAAACGAATCAGATCATCCTGCTTGAGGTCGCGATTGGGATCTCCCACGATCCGTCCGTATCGAGGAATCGCTTTTTGCGGATCGGGAATGCCTTCCAGCAGAGACTTCGTCCCATAATCCGAAAAATTCAAGAGCAATCGTGGGGAAATTTGATAGTACAGACTCAGGTAGCGAAAAAGTTTTAACGGAAATCGAGCACTGCCGTGTGAAGCCGCCACAAGTACGTTTTCGGGAAGGGAAGTAAGAGGTGGAAAAAATTTACGAAAAAAGTTTCGTGTAGCAGAAAAAATTTGCTGAGGTTTTATTCGCTTTCCCAAATTTAGAATTACATTTCGTGCGGTTTTCAACGCTTTCATTTTTTATATTATGCTTTAATATAGTGCCTTTGTCAATTAGTGGAGCGAGATCCGTGTTTCATTATAAATTTTAAAAAAAGAATAGGTATGAAAGTTTTATTTTTTAATTGCACGCCTCCAAAATTAAAATATTTCCCTCTTCGATCGCTCCCTTGAATTCTTCTCTCAGTGCGGTATAAAAAAGAAGGACAATGAATCAACAAATAATTCGGCGATCGATGTTTCTTTTCTGTGTGGGACTCGTTTTAGCAGGATGCTCTTCTGTTGATCCAGAAAAAAATATCTCCCAGAATACAACAGAAAACGAAGAGATTCTTTCGGAATCATCAAGACAACCTGCTCCTGAAGGCGTAGTAACTCCGCCTCAAGACGTGACCGATGTTTCTTTGGAAGAAAGCGAAATTATTCACACCGCGGAAGCCAAAGAAGATCCAGCAGAAAAGCAGGTAATCGAAAAAAAAGCTCCAGAGAAAGTTTTGACTCAGTATACATTTATACATTCTTTTTCTCGTGCGCAAGTAGAAGCCGCAACCGATCGGTTTCATCTCAATTATGCGCACAAGCCAGCTCAGTATGCTGTCAAAAAATATCAGGTTCGGTTTCTGACTCGTCATGAAGGAGAAGAAAAAATAAAAGGGTACGCACTTGCTTATATCCCTACGGATGCACCACAACCAATTCCGCTCATGGTCACCGCTCCTGGGACAACCGGTATTGATGATCGATGTGCTCCTTCCAAAGAAGATATTTCTGTGGCTAATTGGGGAGACTACGAAGGATTTAATCTTTCCTATGCAGGACAAGGGTATGGAGTGATCATGCCTGATTATTCAGGATTTAATGATGAAGACGGACTCCATCATTATTTTATTGCTCATCTGGAAGGAAAGGTAATTCTGGATAGCGGCAGAGCATTACGAGAGATAATGCAGGAAGAAAATATTTCTTTCGAACCGGGATTTTTTCTGAATGGATATTCTCAAGGGGCCCACGCGACTCTGGCAGCAGCGGATATGAATGGGGAATATGCTCCTGATATATTGCTCAGGGGAATTATTGGATACGGAGCAGCGGCAAATGTTTTTGACCTGCTCAAAAACAATGCCCATCTGGCGCCGTATTTTATTTATGCCTATTCTGATTTTTACGGTCGAGATCGATTTGATCCGGAAGAAATTATGGAATCCGAATGGGTGACAACACTCGAAAAAGACACGACCAGTAAGTGTGTCGGCGAAGCGGGAGAGTACTATGGTCACAAGGAAAGACCTCTTTATTCTCAAAAATTTCAGGAGGCTCTTTTCGGAAATAATTTACAACAAAAATTTCCTCAGGTGTACAAATTGATGGTGCTCAATAATACCGGACTCAGAGATTTTGATGTGCCGGTATTTTTATTGCAGGGGGAAACTGACACCATTACCCCCCTTGAGTCTCAAAAAATTTATGCCCAAGAGCTTTGTCGGCAGGGGAAAAGAGTTACATTTCATGAACTTCCCGGGATTGATCATGTCTATACGCGCCAATCTACTCACCACGAAACACTTCGCTGGATAGAAGCGCTCCGGAATGATGAAGACATTCCCGATTACTGTTCGTAATCTATGTTTTTCTACCAACCTGCTTTTTTTCTCCTCTTTCTGCCTGTGGCGGTAGGGGGATATTTTTGGCTTAATTACAGTCGATTTTATAAGGGCGGCATGTTGTATTTATTGCTGTGTTCTCTGGTTTTTTATGGACTGTGGGATTGGCGGTATTTATTTTTGATTGGCGCTTCGATTTTGGTAAATTTTTGGATTGGGCGGAGACTCTGTCGATGGTGCACCCAGAAAAAAACATGGTTAATACTCGGAATCACCTTTAATTTGGTACTTCTGGGATACTATAAATACGCGGATTTTTTCTTGGGAAATATAAATATGATCCTGGGAACAGATTTTTCTCTGTTGCACCTTCTTCTGCCTTTAGGAATTAGTTTTTTTACATTTCAGCAGATTATGTACTTGGTGGATTGCTGGAGAAGAAGACATAAGCCTGATTATCGTTTGTGGCATTACGCAAACTTTGTTTTCTTTTTTCCTCAACTTATTGCTGGGCCCATAGTGCATCACGACGAAATGATGCCGCAGTTTCATGAGCCCAAGAAAAAAGAAATCCATTGGAATCATATTTTTGGAGGAGGATTTTTGTTTGCGGTTGGATTTTTTAAAAAAGTGATGATTGCTGACGGGCTTGGTGTAATAGTGGATAACGGCTATGACAATATTTCTTTTCTTCCGTCTCTGGCGGCATGGGGAATAGCACTGGCGTATACATTTCAGATCTATTTTGATTTTAGCGGATATACGGATATGGCATTGGGAATTGCTCGAATGTTTAATATAAAACTCCCCTTTAATTTTAATCAGCCCTATAAAGCCAGAGGTATTCGAGAATTTTGGAGTCGATGGCATATGACACTGACTCGTTTTCTCCGAAACTATATTTATATTCCTTTGGGAGGAAGCAAAATCAGTCAGTGGAGAACCTATCTCAATATTCTTCTTGTTTTTTTTCTGAGTGGGTTGTGGCATGGAGCTGGATGGACTTTTGTGCTTTGGGGAATGGCTCATGGCATTGGGATGGTGATTGAGCGATTTTTTCATCACCGCCGGTGGATATGGCCGAAATTTTTTCAGTGGAGTAGTACGTTCTTATTTTTGGTTTTGAGTTGGGTTTTATTTCGAAGTCGAGATCTGTCGGTAGCAACGGCAATGTATCGAGCCCTTTTTGCTGGCCAAAAAACAGCACAGGATACTTTTTTTGATACCGGAAAAAGTATCAGCGATGTATTTCCTTGGCTGCAGACTGACTGGTGGATTGATCTGTGGCAGACACTTCTGACTCATCACTGGTGGCTTTTGGGGAGTGGGCTCTTTTTGATTTCTGTCGGTATCATTCTCCGGTATATATGGTGGGATGCCCCTCAGCTCTGGGAGAAATGGCGTCCTTCCTGGTGGAATATCGTTGTCATTCTTCTGTGTATGGGAGTCGGTATTGTCGCTCAACAATATATTGAGAATATCACTCCCTCAACAGAATTTTTGTATTCAAATTTTTGATTTTCTTGAAAGAAAAATATTTTTTATGCGTATCAAAAAAGAATATTGGTTATACTTATGTGTGAATGAAACTTCCTTCAAAAAAGAAAACAAGCCTTTCTGTTCTTTCAGAAATAAAGAATATTCGTTCAAAAAATTCGAAAAAATTTTGGGGCGGAATTATCATTTTTTTTCTTGTTGTCGGAGGAGGGTTTATTCGTTGGTATCATACTTCCCAAAATTCTGAGGCTGCATTTTCGGAGCCCGAAATTATTACGGCTCAGAAAATAAATTTACGAAGAATGGTTTCTTCTGACGGAACTATTATCAACCCTAATATTGTAAATCTGTCATTTCTAGTAAATGGAACGCTTGAAAAAATCTATTTTGAAGAAGGAGACAAAGTAAAAGCAGGAGACATTTTGGCAGAATTAGACAAACGAGAATTTCGATTTGATCTTCAGAGTGCAGAAAATGATGTTCGTATTTCTCGAGCACACATTGCTTCCAAAGAAGCAGAACTTACTGATACAGAATTACGAGTTGCCAAAAATGATTTTTTTTCCAGCCAGCAAAATTATGAAGCGACAAAGCGAGATGTCGAACAAAAGGTAGAACAGGCCTTTGATTCGACATTGGTAGAGATTGAAACGACGATTCCAGAAATCGAAGAAGCGCTTCAAGAAATAGATCGAATTATGGGAGTTGAAAAATATTATAATACGGGAGGAGTGTTAGTTCGGTACTCTTTTAATGATTCTCTTCAGGAACGAAATGCTCATAATGGATATGAGGCGCTGCGTCGTGAGTTTGATCAATTTCATAGTGAATATGAAAACAATCATGCTGATTTTGAGCAAGCTGATATATCTCGTACTCTTTGGAAATTAACGGATATGACTCGTTCTGCACAAACCCTTTTGGATATAATGATTTCTTTATTGAAGTCTGCTCGTCCCAATAATGGGATTAGTGCAGACGATATTCGTTCTGCTCAATCGACTATTGAATCCCAACACAGCCAAATTACCAGTCAGATCTCGAGTCTCACAAATGCAAAACAAGCGATTGATAGTGCTCTTCTTGCTCGGCAGAATAATATTACAGAGGCACATAATAATCTTCGAAATTCAGAAATAAAATTCGAAAACAGTGAAAAAAATTACGAGAAAATGGAAATCAATAAGGAGGCTGATTTATCAGTCTTGTATGCGCAGCTTCAGCAATCCCAACTCAAAGTAGAAAAAGCAAAATATAATCTGGATCTGACCGCACTTCGCTCTCCGATTAATGGAGAAATCATTCAGATTAACGGCAGCGAGGGGGAGACGATAAAAGTAGAAAGTACCAGCAGTGATAATGCGTTTATTAAAATTCTCAGTGATTCTAATTTTACAACGGAGGTGTATGTGGAAGAAGTGGATATTGCCAAAATTTCTTTCGGACAAAAAGTAATTATCACACTGGATGCGGTTGAAGATTTAGAACTAGAAGGGACAGTTTCCTTTATTTCCAGTACGGCTAATACCGAAAGTAATAATGGAATTGTGACTTATTTAGTTCGTGTCGATATTACTGATTCCAAAGGCGCTCCTATCCGAGAAGGAATGACGACCTATGTAGATTTTGTGATAGGAGAAGCACTCGATGTTGTCGCTGTGCCAGAAGGAGCAGTTTATCGGGAGAAATTTGTTCTCATGGCCGATGGAAGCCGACGAGAAGTGGAAATAGGATTTTCGGATGGAGATATGGTTGAAATTACCAGCGGACTTCAAGCGGGAGAAAAGATTCTCTTGGGAGGAAATGTGGGAGAAAAAAATAATGGGAAATCATCTGGAATGAATCGTGCCGGATCACAAGAAATGAGTACGGAACGTATTGAACAATTAAAAACAGCGGGTTTTACAGAAGCGGAAATTCAACAACTTCAAAAAGGAGAATTTACCGATGCTATACGAGAAAAAATGCGTGCTATGAGGGAACAAGGAGAAGGGAATTCTCTTCTTCCAACACGTGGAGGAAGGAGATAACGCATTTGTTATGAAGACTCGAAAAAATATTATCGAACTCAATGATCTCAAAAAATCTTATTATTTGGCGAACGGAGAAGAGGTTCCGGTACTTCACGGAATAAATGCATCGATAGGGTTACATGAGTTTGTTGCAATCATGGGAGAATCAGGAGGAGGAAAATCAACCCTCATGAATGTTATTGGCTGTTTGCATCCATTGGACAGTGGGAAATATATTTTGGAGGACGAAGATATCGGAAAAGTGCGGGATGATTTCACACTTTCTTTTATTCGCAATCGGAAAATAGGATTTATTTTTCAGCAATTTAATCTGCTCTCGAAACTTTCCGCTCTCAAAAACGTAGCGCTTCCGGGATTTTATGCTCATATATCACACGAAGAAAGAGAGGCGCGTGCTACAGAATTATTAAAAGTTGTCGGACTGGCAGATCGTATGGATCACAAACCAACAGAGCTTTCCGGCGGACAACAACAACGCGTTTCTATTGCTCGAGCACTGATGAATGATCCAGAAATTATTTTGGCCGATGAGCCGACAGGCGCTTTGGACTCAGTGACGGGAAAAGAAATTCTCCAGCTTTTTCTGGATTTCAAAAGACGTGGAAAAACAGTTATTGTCGTCACCCATGATCCCAAGGTTGCTGATTATGCGGATCGTATTATTTTCCTAAAAGACGGCTTGGTTCTGGATCACGATTATACACTTCCTTCCATCAAAAAATGATTCGTAGAGAGATGGTATCAATGGCATGGAGTGCTCTGATGGCGAATAAAATCAGAACATTCCTTTCGACACTCGGTGTTATTATCGGTGTGGCGACGATTATTGGTGTTGTTGGCATTGGTCTAGGAGCTCAACAACAGGTAGCCGAGCAATTCAAAAATCTCAGTGTTACTTCAATCGTCGTTGTTCCTTCTCGAGGTGGGAATATAAGCTCTCGACTTTCAGAAGCGGATTTAGATATAGTTGTAGAAAAATCTCCTTTTATTGATCGTGGAAGTATAAGTATTACTGGGAATGCCACTGTTTCTTTCGGAAAAGAATCAGAAGAAGGGAGTATTTTAGGAATCGATGAAAATTTTTTTACACTTTCGAATTTAGAAGTAGAGCATGGTCGACTTTTTACTCGGGAAGATATTTTTTCTCGGGCCAAAAAAGTGGTATTAGGACACGAAATTGCGGATCTTCTTTTTGAAGAAAATCCTTCCAGTGCAGTAGGTCAAACAATGACCATCGGTCGGAGAAAAATGGAAGTGATCGGGGTTCTCAAAGAAAATGGCGCTAATTCTTTTGGGACATCCTATGATGACAGTGTCTATGCGCCGTATGATACTGCTGAGAAAAATATATTGGGACAGGGAGGGAGAATACGATTGGTTTTTTTGGCAAAAGATGTCGCTATGATGGCTTTGGCAGAAGAAGATGTAACGGCTATTTTGCGTGAAGAACATCGACTCAAAGACTATCAGGAAGATGATTTTCGAGTTTTTGATCCGGGATCTATTGTTGAGTCAGCAACAGCAACTGCCAAAGTACTCTCTTTTGTTCTGACATCAGTGGCAGCTATTGTTCTCTTGGTTTCGGGGATTGGCATTATGAATGTCATGTTTGTTATTGTGGCTGAGCGCACAAAGGAAATTGGAGTGCTGAAAGCAATTGGCGCTCAGAAAAAAGACATTCTCAGTCAATTTCTTCTGGAGTCGGTTATTTTGTGTTTGTGTGGAGGCTTGATTGGTGCTCTTTTGGGGCAGGCAGTTGTCTATTTTCTCCGTGATTATGGAGCAGTGTATTCGGTTTTTGCTGTTGTTTTGGGGTTCAGTTTTTCTGTTTTTGTGGGGATATTTTTCGGATTTTATCCGGCATTGCAGGCCAGTAAATTGGACCCAGTAGATGCACTGCGAAGCGAATAGTATTTTAACTTGAACCAGTATGCTTCTCTAGTACAATCTTTTGAGCATGCAGCAGGAAGTACTCCACAATCGTCTCAGTAAAGAAGAACTCCAAAGGCAACTTGACCAGGAAGATTTTGAAAGGAAAACAGTTTCTTTTTATCGGTATGTTCGGATCGAAGATCCTCACTATTTACGGAATGATTTATATCGTCGATGGAGTGATATGAAAATTTTGGGACGGGTGTACCTTGCTTCCGAAGGCATCAATGCTCAGATTAGTGTTCCCGAACCTCAATGGGATTCTTTTGTCACGGATTTAAATTCCTTCAAGCCGTTTGTGGATATGCCTTTTAAAATAGGATTGCGGCAACAAAAAGATTCTTTTCTAAAATTGATTATCAGGGTTAAAAAACAGATTGTTGCCGATGGTCTTCCTTCAGAAGAATATGATATTGAAAACGTCGGGAAGCATCTGGATGCGGAAGAATTTCATTGTGCTCTAGAGGATCCAGAAACGCTTGTGGTAGATATGCGGAATAATTATGAAAGTGAAATAGGTCATTTCGAAGGGGCACTCTGCCCGGATGTTGAAACATTTCGAGAAGAGCTTCCATGGGTTCGAAAAAAACTTCAGGGGAAAGAAAAAAAGAAAATTTTACTCTACTGCACGGGTGGCATTCGTTGCGAAAAAGCAAGTGCCTATCTCCGACATCATGGATTTGAAGATGTGAATCAATTACACGGAGGAATTATCGCCTACGCACACCAAGTTCAAAAGAAAGGACTTCGTCCTCGATTTCGGGGAAAAAATTTTGTTTTTGATGAGCGTCTGGCAGAGCAAATAACCGATGATGTTTTGTCCGAATGTCATCAATGCAATATTCCCTGTGATACACACGTAAATTGTCGGAATGTAGTTTGTAATTTGCTTTTTTTACAATGCGAAAAATGTTCAGAACAACATGGAGGTTGCTGTAGTGAAAAATGTCAAAATAGAATTCAGCTTCCCGAGGAAAAGCAAAAAAAAGCAGAAAAGAAGAATTTTTATTCTGGAAAAGGAGCGGTCAATAGTCGGTGTAAACTGCCAGTATCATGAAGCAAAAATTTTTTCTTCTGGGAAGTTTTCTCGTGTGTGCTTTGCTTTTAGCAGGATGCAAAAAAAATTCTTCTGCTGTGCCAGAAAGTTTAGCGTTGGAGAAAGAGTCTTCCTTTTCTTCAATAAATAATTCTCCCTTCTCAAAGCACTCCTCTTCTGAGAAAATTTTGTCTCCGCAACCCAAAAAAAATATTCCCGCAGAAGATCATCCGCTTTCTTTTCGTTCTTTTTGGCAGCAGGATTTCGAAGGAACCGATTTTACAATTGGAAAACTATTATCCACATATGAAACACATAAAAGTTATTTTATCACTTACCAGAGCAATGGTCTGAAAATTTCAGGGACGCTGCATGTTCCCGAAGGGGAAGGTCCTTTTCCGGTGTTGATTCTCAATCATGGTTACTTCCCTCCTAATACCTATACCAATGGCTATGGGTTTGGGCGAGAACAAAAATATTTTGCGCGTCATGGATATGTGGTACTACACATAGACTATCGCGGATACGCATATTCAGACGATGATACTTTCGGACTCAATAGTCAGCGGTGGGGATACACCGGCTATGCGACCGATGCGATTAATGCTGTATTAGCATTAAAAAATGCCTCTCTTGAGTATACTGATATGTCTCGAGTGGGAATGTTCGGGCATTCTCTGGGAGGAGCGGTAACACTCAATGTGATTGCCGCAAATCCAGATCTTATTGATGCAGCGGTGATATGGGGATCCAGCAGTGGTGATTATCAGAAAAATTTTGAACAGTGGTCTCGTCGAAGGCTAACAGAGGAAGCCCAAAAAACTTTTGAGAAAGTTTTTGGAGATATTGACGATTCTCAGTCTTTTCGTGCTCTTTCCTCTCAAACTTATTTTGACCGCATTCAGACACCTATTTCCATCCACCATGGAACCGTCGATGATGACGTTCCGATTACTTGGTCTCAATCTACACGGGACATACTTCGTGATTTAGATAAAGATATTGAACATTTTGAATACGAAGGAGCGGAGCACGTTTTTTGGGGAGAGTATTGGAATCAAGCAATAAAAAACTCCCGAGTATTTTTTGATACTCATCTCAAAATTTTTTCGGAATAAGCAGAATTATCCCAAAAAGCTTCGCAGCATCCAGGCTGTTTTCTCATGCGCATCAATACGCGGTGACAAGAGATCATTCGTTGCTTCGTCTTGTGCGTCTCCGGCTTTTTTTATCAGTTTTCGGATACTTTGGATCATGGTTTCGTGATCCTTGAGAAGTTCCGCGACCATTTCTTCGGCCTTGGGGATCTCTTGGGCGTCTTTGAGAAAAGACAGAGAAGCGAATTCTTTGATTGTTCCTGGCGCAGCAAAACCGAGAGCTCTAATGCGCTCCGCAATTTCATCGTTGGCTCCAAAAAGATCATTGTATTGTTCCTCGAACATCAAATGAAGATCGCGAAAATGGGATCCGGTGACATTCCAATGAAAATTCTGTGTTTTGATCAGAAGGAGGTAATTGCTGGCAAGGATTTTAGAAAGCTCGGCCGCAAGAGCTTTTCTGATATCGGAATCGAGACCTGTTTTCATGAGAAAGAAAGTTAAAAGAAAGAATGAATAAGATTCTTCTTATTCTATTCTGAACATAAAAGACATACAAAAAAAATCAAATTTTATTCGCAATGATGGCAGGACTGTATTGGTCTATGAGGCATGTGAATAAACATAGCCAACAGGAAAGCACTCACTAGAAAAAGACTTCCTTCCGCATGAGGAGGAATGTGGTGGATAATATATTGTCCAAAAAATAATGCGGTAAACCAAAATGCCGTAATAATCCCCAAGCTCAACCAAAATCGACCGAATGTTTTCCAATAAGATGAAATTAAGACCGCGACAATGACATCAACCAGAAAATGAGCCGCAAAACCAATGAGGCCCAGAAGCGTTATGATTTCTCCTTGATGAAAATTTTGCAGCAGCGCTTGTCGTGCTCCTGCTTCTGGAAAAAAATGAAGACAGAGAGCAACAATGGCCAATATGTGAGGAGTTTTGCCATCATGATGATGGTGGCAATGATCGTGCGCACACGGAATCCATTTTTTCAGCGCCGGACGATGCCAAATCCAGACAAACAGAATCATCAGCAAGATGCCACTGAGCACCTCTTCATTGAAAAACTTTTCTAGCACAGGCTCTTTTTCGCCATGATCTTCGGCAGAAATACTTTCCTCTAGATGATGAACATGATCATGAGAAGGCGATTCTCCTTGAAGAAAAATAGTTATACCGTGTCCGGCCAAATGAATGACCAAAAATAAAAATACCGGAAGGGCAATAATTTCGAGCCAATATCGAAATCGAGAAAGCGTATTCATATAAAAATCCCGTTGATGGTATATAGAAAGGAAAAAAGAGCAAATATTTTCTTGCCTCAAACTTTTATTATAACATAATATTAAAAATAAAGCAATACTTTTTCAAAATGGAATTATGCCTCTTCAAAATAAGAAATATTGTAGATTTTTTCTTTTTAGCAGTTTGACACGTTGATTGCCATTTCTATGTTTAAAATATGAAACATCTATTACACCGGTTTCGGCAAAATCCTCTTTGGAGGTCAGCTGAGACTTTTTTCGATGGAAGACGAGTAGGAAGAAAAGTTTCGGTTGTTTCTGTATTTTTCGCTGCCGTAGCGTTCCTTTTCTCTGGAGCTCAAGCGCAGCAATATTATCCATATGGTTATGATTCCCAGAACGATGCTCTTCGATATCGTCATTCTGGTTCTCCCTACCAATACTACCGTTTTGACAGAACGGGGGACAGTCCATATGCAGAATTTGATGTGGGACAGTATCGAGCAGGAGGAGCTCAGACTCTGAGCGAAGTTGTTGCTCAGGAACCCCGTCTCTCTATGTTTGCCTCATGGATACGAGAAGCAGGATTAGAATATCTGCTCTACACACCTGATGGAGTGACTATTTTTGCACCGACAAATGAAGCCATTGCTCGGCTGAGTGAAACGGTCAAGGAAAACCTTGAAGAAAGCACTCCCGCTCTCAGAGCAACGATTGTGAATCATATTCTGAATCGAAAGTATTATTTCGATCAGATTCCTCTTGGAAAAACTTCATCTCGTGCGCTCTCAGATACCAACTTATATCTGGATAAGCGAGATCATGATATTCTCTACATCGGAGAATCGGAAGTAGTGAAAGAAAACCTCGTGGCTGGAAATGCGGTCATACACTTAGTGGATGAGCCAATTATGCCTTCCGCATATGGTATCTATCGTGAATCGAGAGCGACTGGATTTTCAGGACGATCTCGTGTTCTGCCCAATGAAAGTATTTCTCGTTCAAGATTAAATCAAAGATTAGACTATATAAACGATCCTCAGACTATGATTTCTGATGATACGGTCGCCGATGTTATTCGACGCTCATCAGCTTTGGGCACTTTTGAGGAATGGTTACAGGATACTGGATGGATGCAGTATCTGGAAACCGCTCAGGACGTGACTGTTTTTGTCCCAGTAGATGAAGTTTTTGAAGAGATTCCGAATAGATCCATGTATCAATTCGAATCAAGTCCTCTCCAAAAACAACAGCTGGTAAATGCTCATGTTGTTCCGGGAACATTTTATGCCCGAGACTTCCGAAATAACCCTACGGGTGTTTTGGAAACTCAAGCCGGACAATTTGTAGAAGTTGATGCGGCTGGTTCTGGAAACATTATGATTGGAGCCGCTCGTATTGTGCGACCTGATATTCAAGCACAAAATGGAGTTATCCATCTGGTGAATGGATTCGTTCGTCCGGAAAGAGACTCATCACTCCAGGAACGATATAGTTTTATTGAACCTGCACCAAGATTTATTTCTCAAGATGAGTTAGGGATGGATCGTCAGATGCTGACTCCCCCAATTCCCAAAGACTTTGAACGGTTGGATACCGTAGATAGGTTACTTGAAGTAAAAGAACAATATCGTGATGATCGGCTGGTTTCTGTTTTAGAACAGAGCCCCGCTATGGAAGCATTTGAAGATGCTCTCTCTGAAGCAGGACTTAAAGACGACCTAGATGCAGTCGGACAAGACGTAACCCTTTTTGTTCCGACCAACAATGCTTTTAGTGATATGGGAGATGCTCAATTTCGAGCACTGCTCAATGATCGACCTGCCCTTCGTCGGTTTGTCAGAAACCACATGCTGGTTGGAAACTTTGACGAAAGTCAGCTCGGAGAACGGTTTTCGCGAGTTCAGAACTTTAATGGAAATTACTTGGATCTGAGCGCCGTAAACGGGACAAAAGTAGAAGAAGCCCGTGTTATTGGTCCTGATGTCCACGTTTCCAATGGAGTAATCCATATAATCGACAAAGTTCTGGACTAATGCTTTTCTTCTTTTCACTCTCTCTGTCTTTCGGGACAGAGAGAGTGAAATTTTTATTTTTTGACTTGTTTTGCGATGAAACGAACTTTTTCTCATTTATATATCAATCATATTATTGGCGTTTTTGGCCTCCTGATTGTGACGGCTGTTTGGGACTTGGTTTTGAAACTTGGAAATTTTCATGGTCTTGTCTTCATGCTCTATTCTTTTTATGGAGCGGTTATTATTTTTCTGATCGATATTATTGTTTCGATTGTTTTTCTCTCGAAAGGAAATTCGAAAAAATCAAAAGAATGGCTCATAGCCGGAATTTTATTCCTGATTTTAACACTGCTCTTGCTTGGAATTTTTCGCCTCTTTTTTGATTCTGTTTCCTGATGCCGTATTCCCCAAAAAATTATCCCGATTCGATGAAAAATCTTTCCCCGTCTACTCGTCGGAAAGCTATTGAGATCACCAATGCTCTTTTGGATGAAGGAAAGGATGAGGGGATTGCGATTGCTACCGGAATTAAAAAAGCAAAAGAACAAAAATAAAAAAAGCCGGGTCATTCGACCCGGCAGGAGAGCAAAAGATTTCAGAAACACTATTTCTTCTTTCCTTTTGCTGCTGGTTTTTTTGCCTTGGCCATGTATAAAAAATAAAGAATTATTTTGATTATTTCACGTTTCTTTTTTCGCACAAGAGACAAAATCTCTTTTCTTCTGGAAGGCTTTTTCGGAGCACCTAAAAATGTATTGCGGGCGAAGAAAAAACATTTTTGAGTATACATTTTGTGTACGGCTTATTCAGGTATTTATCCTGAGCTGTAAAAAATGAAATATTTCTTCGGGAACATTTATTCCTGTAGAAGCCTCAAATCCTTCAAAATATGGAGCGGAATTTACCTCGGAAACTTTGTACTCATCTTTTCCCATAAGGATATCAACCCCTGCAATATCCAATCCTACGGCTTGAGCACTTTGTACGGCGATCCATTCTAAATCTGAATTGAGCGGAAAAAGCTCGACTGTTCCTCCAGCAGAAAAATTTGATTTAAAAGATCCTTTTTTCCCTTTCCTGAGCATAGCTCCAATAGCTCTTCCTCCGATAACCAAAACTCGAATATCTCGACCTCTGCTTTCAGAAATAAATTCCTGAATAATAATATTTTGTTTTCCTTCAGAAGATTGTTCCGTGAGATCGAGTATATCCTGGAGCTGGTTTTTGTTTTCGCACAGGACAATTCCCTTTCCTTCCGAACCGGAAATAATTTTTACCACGACCGGAAACCGAAATTCCTTTCGAATGAAGTCGGTACTCATCGGAAATCGCCCCAGCATAGTTTTGGGAATAGGAATATTATTCTGCGAGAGCAGCTGTATTGCTCGGAGTTTGTCTTTGGAATTTTCGATGCTTTGCGCGGCATTGAGGAGCGGGATATGAAGCATCTCAAACTGTCTCAAAATAGCCAGTCCGAAGTAATTTGTTCCACTTCCCATTCTCGGGATTATACCGTCCGGGAAATCAATCTCTCTGTTTTGATAGAGGATTTTTTCTTTTTTTTGCTGGGGTTCCAGAATTTCAATGTCTTCAGGACTAACAAGAGTCAGTTTTATTTTTCTTTTGCGCGCTTCTTTTGCGAAACGCTTGTTTTCGTAACTTTCGAATTTATTTTTTTTGGCGAGGATCCAGATATTCATTTTAAATCAGGGGGATTGTATTTCTTTTTTCTTTCCCCGCAATCAGGACAATAAACAAAAATTATATACATACTTCTTCTCTTTCCCTGAGTCTATGCGGCGATGATTATTAATTCGCTTTGAGAAGCCGGTAGAGCAGAATGAAACTCTTAAAACAGGAAATCAAACATTACATCGTGATATTTTTGTGGCGATAAAAGTTGCATTCTGAAGAAAAAAAAATAGAGTTTGATCTGCTTATTATCGAGAGGGAGGAAGAGGTCTGAGACTCAATGAACTCCCAGCAACCTATTCGGCGGAATAAGGTGCTCCACTCAGACGGGATAAAACTCGATAAGAAGTATCACTCCTTCTTTTTTTAAATCTGCTTTCACAATGAAAACATATTTCACCTCAGAATCTGTTACCGAAGGACACCCGTCGTCGTCAATGACTTCATTGCTTCATCCCGCTTGGGCGGGGTTTCGCTTATTTCGTCCTATCCTCCTCTCCCCATCGTACGCTTTACGTACTCTGGGGACCCCGGTCTTATCTGGGTTTATTGCTTCTTTGTTTTTTAACTTGGTTTCACAATGAAAACATATTTTACGTCAGAATCTGTTACTGAAGGACACCCGTCGTCGTCAATGACTTCATTGCTTCATCCCGCTCAGGCGGGGTTTCGCTTATTTCGTCCTATCCTCCTCTCCCCATCGTACGCTTTACGTACTCTGGGGACCCCAGTCTTATCTGGGTTTATTGCTTCTTCGTTTTTTAACTTGCTTTCACAATGAAAACATATTTCACCTCAGAATCTGTTACTGAAGGACACCCAGATAAGATTGCGGATCAGATTTCTGATGCGGTGCTGGATGCTTTATTGTCTCAAGATCCCAATGCTCGATGTGCCTGCGAGGTTATGGTCAATACGGGATTGGTCGTTTTGGCGGGCGAAATCAAAACCAATTGTTATGTCGACATTCCTCAGATTGCTCGCGATACAATTCTTCAGATCGGGTATGATTCGGACGAATTGGGGTTTGATGGAAGGGCTTGTGCGGTGCTCACTTCTATCGATGATCAGTCATCCGATATTTCGTTAGGCGTTGATAAATGTGGGGCGGGAGATCAGGGACTCATGTTTGGTTATGCGTCTAATGAAACGCCAGAACTTATGCCTCTGCCCATTTCTCTGGCGCATAAAATGGCTCGTCGATTGGCGCAGGTGCGCAAAGAAAAAATTATTCCCTACTTGCGTCCGGATGGAAAAACACAGGTTACCTTTGAAAATCATGATGGGAAACCAATTCGTATTTCTACAATTGTGTGTTCGGCACAGCACAATCCAGACGTTTCTCAGAATCAAATTCGAAAAGATCTTCTCCAGCATGTTATTGAGCCGGTTGCGGGAAAATGGTTGGATGAAAAAACAATCTATCATATCAACCCTACGGGAAGTTTCGTTCTGGGGGGGCCGCATGCAGACTGTGGACTTACCGGACGAAAGATTATCGTTGACACGTACGGTGGTTCAGCACGACATGGAGGAGGATGCTTTTCAGGAAAGGATCCATCCAAAGTGGATCGATCTGGAGCATATGCGGCACGGTGGGTCGCCAAAAGTCTCGTTGCCTCAGGTCTCGCTTCTCGGTGTGAGGTGCAGATTGCGTATGCTATTGGTATTTGTGATCCAGTATCTATCTTTGTAGAAACATTTGGAACTTCTGAGTACAGCCCTGAAGAACTCGAAACAATTATTCGAAATAATTTCGATCTGACTCCAGGAGGAATTATTCGTGATTTAGATCTCAAAAGACCGCTCTACTATGCAACATCTGTGTATGGTCATTTCGGACGGGAAAACGACCATTTCCCTTGGGAGAGCGCAAAGGAATTAAAAATATAATCAGAAGTATTCTTCTCGAGAGAATAAGAAAACTTTCTTTTTATTTGAACAATTTTTTTGTCCAACTACAATTGACCCGGAATCAAAAGCTTCTATAATCCCTCGCGATGAATTTTAAAGTTCGAAAGATTCACTCGACCGAAACAAAGATAAAGAACAGGTTTTGGCGACGAATAGTCCGTTTTTTTGGTCCTCGACTATCGGTGATTATTGTCGTTGTTCTGGGTTTGGCAGGGGTTCTTTGGGCGGGGAATACTTTTTTGGAATCGGATTTTTTTCTGGCTAAAAAAAACCGCGAACTTTTTTCCTTTGGTTCGTTAAAAAAAGATTCATTTGGTCATACGAATATTTTGTTTTTGGGAGTTGGCGGACGCGGGGCAGAAGGAGGAAATCTCTCGGATTCGATCATGATTGCCTCTATTGACCCCAGCAATCCTTCGGCTTCTTTTTTGAGTTTGCCGCGGGATCTGTTTATTCCGTCTCGAATCGGAGATCGAAAAATAAATGAAATTTATGCTGCGGCTTGTTATAAACATGGTGATCGGAAAGGATTGGATATTATCAAAGACGCTCTGTCAGATTTTACAGGAATAGATATTCATTATGGAGCGGTGATCAATTTTGATGTTTTTGAAGAAGTGGTCGATGCTTTAGGTGGAGTGGACATTTTTGTTCCGGAGACGATTGAAGACCCTTTTTATCCGGATGAAAATTATGGCTATCAGACATTTGTCGTCCGAAAGGGGCTCCAGCATTTTGATGGGGAGATGGCTCTCAAATATGCCCGAAGCCGCAAAACATCATCGGATTATAATCGCGCACAGAGGCAGCAAGATTTATTACTCGCAATTCGAAAGAAAGCTGAAGAATTGAATCTTTTGAGTGATTTTGGGAAGTTACAAAATTTCTTTGAGATTTACCGACGAAATGTGAATACCGATATTGGTGTGACCGAAATGATTGCTCTCGCGAAAATAGCGATTGCGATCGATTATTCGAATTCTGTGACGGCAGTACTTAATGATGATCCCACGCAAATGGGTGGATTTTTGTATACGCCCGCAAAGGAATTTTATGGAGGACAATTTGTACTTCTGCCGGAGGACCTGAAGGATACACAACTCTTTATGGATTTGGTTTTGATTCATCCGCAAGTGCTCCTAGAAAATGCACAGGTTTCTGTTTTAAATGGATCTATGATTTCCGGGAAAGCCGGTGATACAGCTTCGCGCTTGAGACGTCTGGGATTTCATGTGATCGATATCGACAATTACGAATCAGATCGTCCTGTTTTCAAAACATTTCTTCGTGATCTATCGGGACCAGATCAGCATACGGGGACACGCGCTATCCTCAAGCAAATCTTTGAAGCCCCTCCAGTAGAAATAGCTCCTCCTCAGGAGCAGAATCCGGAGAGTCTCATTGATTTACAGGTTATTTTGGGGACAAATTGATTTCTCCCCGAAGTCGCTTTACAATCAGACAAGTTTTCCTATGAAGATACTTTTTTCTGTTTTCTTTCTTTTGAGCAGCCAACTTGTTTTTGCTGCAAAACCAATAGCTCCACCTGTCAGTAGTGGGGGGATTCTTCCAGGCCCAGAAAGCGTTTCTTTGCAGGGACAACCAGAAGCCGGGCAGAGATATGTAGTAGATCAACTCATTCCTGCTTTGGCGAGTGGGTTTACGGTTGTACTCCTGATTATTGGAGTAATTATGATTATTATTGCGGGTATTATTTATATTTTTAGCTCGGGAGATTCAGAAATGACTGGCAAAGCACGAGATATTATTCTTTGGACTATTGTTGGGTTGGGGATTGCCATGCTATCGGTCGCTCTCGTGAAATTCGTTATTGGGATTAATTTTACCCCAGGATGAAGATATATTTTGTACATTTTCTTTTGTGTTTCTGTTTTTTTTCTTTGGGGGCAGGAGAAGTTTCTGCTCAGGTGTGGGGAGATAAAGTTATGAAAGGAGGTTCAGACGTGTCTCATGAACTTTTTCCGAGCTGGAATACAATAAATTATGCTGAACTCCAAACTCTGAATGATGAATTAGCGGCTTTGATGGAGCAGCAAGAAGAGCAACAAGGGAAAGTAGAAGAATGTCATGAGCAGAGATTGTCAGGATTTTTTGATGAGTATTTAGAGATGGAATGTGGTATAGAAGAGCAAAAGCTTGTCGAAATCAACCTTCAGATAGAGGAAAAGCGAGCGGAAATAAGCCAATGGGAAGCGAACCCACCAAATATCAATGAAAATGCAGAACCAATAAAAGGGGTTATCGGTGTGATCGGAGATCAGCGGTTTCTCCCTACCTATTTACCACGATTGATTGATATTCTTTTGAAATTTGTGGCTCCGATTGTTTTGGTTATGTTTTTGTATTCTGGAATTCGCTTTATTTATGCTGGGGATGACGAGGAAGAGCTCAGCAAAGCAAAACAATTTTTTACCTACGCGCTTATGGGAGTGCTCTTTATTGTGTTGAGCTATTCAGTCATAAAATCTCTGTACTTTATTTTTTCGACCGTATGAGAACATTTTTTTCTTTTCTGCTTCTTGTATTCTCTTTCTTTTCTTGTCCTATAGCTTTTGCTCAGGAAGAGGGAGGAGAAGGATATGATCTCAAACAATCTCTTCAGTGGCTTTCCGGCGAAAAAACAATATATCCCAAGCATTTAGCAGGGGTAGAGACCGAACTTCAGGGAGATGCGAGCGATGTGACGAGTTTTTTACAGCGATTTATCAACGCTCTTGCCGGCGTGGCGACAGCGATTGCTATTTTATTTCTGATTCAGAATGCCTTCACGCTTATTACGGCGGCTGGAGGAGAGGCGGTTTCGAATGCAAAAAAGGGAATTATGTGGTCGCTTATTGGACTGATCGTTATTATTGGTTCGTTTGTTGTGGTAAAAACAGTTATTTCACTTCTGTATTCTGGAGAAGTTCTCTCCGAAGAAGAAAAAACAGCAATAGTGGAAGTCGGAAATCTCTTTTTAACAGCTGATGATGGAACTTACTTATATTACACAGATGCGGGCAATAATTGGTTTATTAACGATCAGCATTATGAATTATGCAGGGTTTTTAGACCGACAGAGCTCAGTGAACCAGCTATTTATCATTTTGCTGAAAAATGTACGGAAGAACAAAAAAAACCGTATGGTACAGGAGATTTGATTTATTTTGTTAAACAAAAATAAGGAAATATTCTACTCTCCCAGAAGCTTTTTCTTGAGTGCCGTAGCTTCGTCTTCTTCGGCTGTGGAGGATTGTTTTTCCTCTTCTTTTATTTGTGCCATCTCGATTTCTTTTTCGCGCTGGGCTTTGAGTTTGGCGACATCGTCAGAGAACTCTTTTTCCAGATCTGCGAATTTTGCTTTTTCTTCCTCGAATATTTTTATGAGCTCGTTGATCTGCTCGATTTCTAAGCGAGGGATCGCATCGATGACTCGTCGTTTTTCCTCCATGGTCAGAGAAATCGATCCCTCCAGCAATGTCAAAAAAGACTCTTCATCAAATTCAGTCTTGGGATGAGGAGGAATCTGAAAAACATGTTTTCCGCCTGTGGAATTTTGTCCTCCTTGATGGTTGTCAGCTGGATCTACCGGTGAATTATCATCAGTCATGCCGAAGAAAGGCTACGATTTTTTCTTCTTTTTCGCAACTGTTTTCTTTTTTGTGGTTGGTTTTTTTGATTCGGTTGCTTGTTTCGGTTTTTGAGAAGTTGATTTTTTGTCAGTCTTTTTTTCTGAAGATTCTTTTTTGGGTTCGGATTTTTTGGTACCACTACCGATCTTTGTAATTTCGATTACCGTATAATCCTGACGGTGTCCTTTTGTTCGACGATATCGTTTGCGGGGTTTCATTTTGAAAACCCGAATTTTTTTTGCTCGATCATGCTCGAGAACTTTGGCTTCGACGCGCACTCCTTCCAGGAGCGGAGCGCCAATTTTACAGTTGGTTCCGTCTTCTTCAGAAACAAGAAGTGCCTCAAAAGAAACGGTTTTTCCAGCTTCTGAGTCGAGTTTATCTATTTCCAAAACATCGCCTTCGCTCACCAGAGCCTGATGTCCGCCGATTTGTATTACTGCAATCATAAGAGAATGGGTTATTCGCGTATCGGAGATCTCGTAATGACAGAGATACTTTTCCCGGGAACGCAGAAAGCGGCGGCAGAGTACTTTTTTTTTGCTCTCTGTCAAATGTTCCTCTACAATTTATTTCAAATGAATCATGTTCTCAATGCAGCTCAGTTTGATCAAAAGCAGCTTTTGGAAATATTAAAACAAGCTCAAGAGATGGAAAAAATACTCGCCAAAGGGACAAGTGATTTGGCGCAGGGGAAAATATTAGCGACCTTTTTTTATGAACCTTCGACGCGTACGCGTCTGAGTTTTGAAACAGCAATGCATCGACTGGGAGGAAAAGTTATTTCCACTCCCGATGCCGCTGTGTCCTCGGTTCGAAAAGGGGAGACCGTGGAAGATACAACGCGTATTTTGTCCGGTTATGCGGATGTTATCGCTATGAGGTCCAAAGATGTAGGTTATGCAGAGCGCGCCGCCAAAGTGTCTTCGGTTCCTATTCTCAATGCTGGTGATGGACCAGGAGAGCATCCGACGCAATCATTACTTGATCTTTTTACGATCAGTAAATATTTTGATATTCAAAAACCGCTCACAGTGACCTTTGTGGGAGATCTCAAATACGGACGAACTGTTCATTCACTGGAAACTATTCTGCGAAATTTTCCACACATTCAAATGCATTTTGTAGCGCCAGAAGTTTTGCAAATTCCTGAAAAACATTTTCAAGCGTCTGCGGGAGATCAGAAACATACAGAGCTCCAGAATGATATTTTACAGACTTCAGATGTGGTCTATGCGACACGAGTCCAGGAAGAACGGTTTGAGGATCGTGATGAGTACTTGCGATTGCGGGACAGCTTTATTTTTGATCGGGAAAAGGTTTCGATGATGAAAAGCAATGCTCTTCTTTTACATCCTCTGCCACGGGTGAATGAAATTACTTCAGAAGTAGACAGTCTGCCTCAGGCAAAATATTTCGAACAAGCTCGCAATGGAGTTCCCCTTCGTATGGCGCTTATTGCTCGGGCTCTCAATCTCTGATTATGGATACTGTTCAATTTAAAGACGTTGTCGTCATAAATCCTGACGAACAATTTATCGGAGACGTTGTTCTTCGGGGGGGAAAGATTTCATCTGTTAAAAGAAAGAATTCGGATTCTGGGATTTTGGAGTCCGCACTCAAAAAAAAAGAATCTACGAAAATTCTCCTGCCTGGCCTCATCGATCCGCATGTACATTTTCGCGATCCCGGGTTTTCGGAAAAGGAAGATCTTCAGTCTGGATCTCAGGCTGCAGCGGCTGGAGGAGTGACGACTTTTTTTGATATGCCCAATACCAAGCCGCCTACTTTTACCTGTGAGAATTTGGAGTTCAAACGTTCTCTCTCACGAAAAAAATCGTGTGTGCACTGGGCCTTTTATTTTGGGGCGGGAGAATCTAATCATGACGAAATAGCAGCCGCTCAAAATATTCCCGGAGTAAAATTATATCTGAATGAAACGACCGGTCATCTCAAGATGGATCAGGAGGAAACCTGGCGGAAAATATTTCGTCTGGGTCGGAAGGTTTCTCTGCATGCGGAAGATCAGACTTTTGCCCGTGCAATTGAAGTTTGGCAGGAAGAAAAGATGCCCTGTGAATTGCATTTATGTCACACCAGTCGTACTTCGGAAGTGGCATTATTGCGCACTCTCAAAAAAGATTCTTCGACCGCTCAAAAAATTTCCGCTGAAGTATGTCCGCATCATTTATTACTGACTTTGTTGGATGTTGAAGATCAGGGGGCTTTGGCACTTATGAAACCGGAAATTGGAACCGATGAAGATCGTGTGGGATTGTGGCGCGGGGTAGAAGATGGGACGATTGATATTCTGGCGACCGACCACGCTCCTCATACCTTAACCGAAAAAAAGAGTACTTTTCCGCCCTTTGGGATTTCGGGAGTAGAGACATTTTTTCCGCTTTTGTGGACAGAATTTCAACGCCGGAACCTATCGCTCCAAAAGTTTGTTCAAATGACCAGTTTTCGTACCCGCGACATATTTCATATGGCTGATAAAAAAGGACGAATTGAAGAAGGATGGGATGCCGATGTTGTCTTCGTCGATCCTCAAGCAAAATGGCAGATTGATCCTGCACAATTTTATTCTAAAGCCAAGTGGTCCCCCTTTTCCGGTTGGAATATAAAGGGAAAGATAGAACAGACATTTGTGAGTGGAACCTTGGTATATGATAAAGGAAAAATAGTGGCTCCGGATTTTCGAGCCTCGGAAGTTCAGTTTTAACCCCCTTCGCCGCCTCCGTTTTCGTTTTGCTCTGTATCTCGAGTAAAAAATCCGGGATTCACTGTATAGAGTATGGCCGCCGATAAAAAGAGAAGAATCAAACTCAAAATAGCTTGGAATATTCGAGTTTTTGCCTGGGTGACCATGTCCGGATCAGCACCACCCATCATCATCTGTACACCTGACACGACGATGATCAATACTGCCACAATGCCAATAATAGAAGCCAGATATGTATAAACCAATTGAATATAATTCTTTACTAATTCGGCACCAGTTTGCCCTTCGATGACCTGTACTTTTTCTCCATCTTTGTCTTCTATATTTTCACTCCCCAGAGGCTCTCGAAGCTCAATACGATATCCAGCATTTTCACCTCCTTCTTCATTGCCATCTTGTCCGAAAACCAAAGAGGGGATACAGAGAGAGAGAAGAGCGCAGAAAAAGAAGAGTGTTTTTTTCATGCGGAAAGGAAAATAACAGAAATAACAAATTGAACAGCGATAAAACTCGCAAAACCGACCAAGAGTCCGACGATGGTGTAGAAAAAAATATTTTTCCCTCTCTGAAGACGGTTTTCATCGCCTTCGGAAGTAATCATTATGAGTCCTCCGATGACCAGCATCAAAATTCCCAATGTTCCCAGAATCTGAGCAAAAAGTTTCACAATGCGATTCAGAATATTATCAGGACTGCCTGTCTCTGGATCAATGATAGTCAGATTTTTTTCGTTTCCCACAGACAAGATTCCGACATCAAAAGATCCCGTATCAGTTTGTAATTTTTCCATGTTTTCTTTGAGTTTCTCTTTCTGTTGCTCTGGGGTGAGATCTTCTTCTTGAGCAAAAACAGCCTGCTCTCCAAAAAAGAAGAATAAAAAACAGAAACAGCACGCCAAAATTTTTTTCATCTTTCCTATCATACCACCGCCAAGCTTCTGAAAACAATGTCAATTGAATCGCTCCATGAAAATTTGCTCACGAGAGACTCCTTGAGATTGAAGCATCTGTGTTACCGATTGCACCATGTCGCCATTTCCACAGATATAGAATTCATTGTTTTCGTCTGGAGAGAGTGTTTCTAAAAATTTTGTGATGCGGGTATTCTGGATTTCTGTTTCCGTTTTTTTCGGTTCAAATCCTTGTATTTCTCGGGAAAATCCCAGTTGTACATTTAGATTTTTGCCCCAGTCTTCTAGTTGATCCAGATAGGCGATATCGTCGGGATTTCTGCCGCCGTAAAGGAGTTTCATCGGTCGAGGTGATTTTGTTTCGCCCTCTGTAATAATCATCGATCGCAAGGGCGCAATACCGGTTCCTGTGCCACAAAAAATGAGATTGGCATCCTTGTTTTTTGATAAGAGAAAATTTCCAAATGGTCCCTTGAAAGGAAACGTGTCGCCGACTTTTGTATTTTTGAATATTTCAGAAGCCGCCCCTCCTGGAACCAACCGCACAACAAACTCTATTTCTTTTTCGCTTGGGGCGGAAGCAATCGAGTAGGCTCGCCAGGCAGTTGGGGAAAACTGCAGAGACAAAAATTGTCCTGCCTGAAAATTTATTTTTGGATCCGATGAAAATCGGAAAAGTTTTGTTTCACGAGCGACATCTTGTACTTCTGTGACGGTAAGCGTCCCTTCAGAAAAATTCATTTTTTTCGACGAGAATTATCATTCTGGATTGTATCCAGCAGACGACTGATTTCTAGTGGAGTCATATGAGAATGTCGTGTTTCCTTCTCTCCTTGCATGACAACAATAGTTGGCCCTGATTCGCAATTTCCCTGACATGGACATCGTTGTATATCAATATCTTTTATTTTTTTATTTCGAATATCATTGCTTGCACGCTCTACTGTGTAGCGTGCCATGTTTTTGGTGCAGGCAGGACCTTCACATACTTTTACGATTCTTTTTTGGTCCCCCATTTAAAGCGGGAATTCATAGATTTTATCGGTGGTCAGTACGTTTACTTTTTGTCCAGAATCGTCTATGTGAAAATCACGAGCATCAGGAAGATCAAAGAGGACTTGTTTTTTATATGTGGCGAATCGATCACCTTTTACAAAAACTAAAATACGAGCGTTTGTCGGATCCAATACATACAAAAAGTCGAGTTCGGGAGTCGTATAGATTTTGAGATTTTTTCCACTAAAAGGAACAGAGGGGAGATCACGAAAAGCATAATCGACTTTGCTGCCTCGAAATAATTTTTGGATGGTACCATCATCGGACAAAATATAGATCGATCCATCAATCGTCATACTCACGGATCGGGAAAGATCGGCTCCTTGATTATAAGCGACAGCAGGAGAATATTGACTTCTCTTTCGCTCGTATTTCCAGATTTGGTTTTCTACCGGATCCAAAATATAAGCAAAGCGACCATAGGTCTGAATGTCGATTCCTCGTTTCCATGTGTCATCTTCAGTGCTCATAGGAGTAATAAGTCCTTCGCGATATTCAATAATACGAGGAGTATCGGTAAGAAAAAGGAGAGTGTTTTGATCTTCTCGAACTGCAGCCGAAACAAGGGTTTCCTGGTCAGAAATAGGAAGTCCTTTTTCTACGATATTTCGAACAGTTTTATAGACATTATTAAGATCATAGACAAAGAGGTTTCCTTTGAGAGCCAGAAGCCCGACTGCGTCGAGATTGTCATTCTTGACTCCCAGATCGGCAAGTAGCTGAGGGTTGACCTTTCGAGCATTTTCTACCTGGAGTTGTTTTTCCTCAATGTCCGCCAATAAGAACTGTGCATCAGAGCGAAAATTTTTCGATCGAGAATTCAAAACGGTTTGTACCGCTTCTTTTGATTTTTCAAGATATTCGGAAGCCATCTGTCGTTCTCCCTGAATCAAAAACGTATCGGCTTGCACGAGTGCTTCACGGGCGATTGATAATTGCTCCCGTAATTCTTTTGTATCGGCCGATTCGTAACTCGCAATAAATTTGATGCCGATACTCAAAATAATGACTCCCAGGACTGTTCCGGCGATAATAAGAAGGTTTTTCTTTGGCTTTATTGTAAACGATGGGATCCATTTGAAGAGATCCCCGACTTTGAGTGATTCTTTTTCTTCTCTTGCTTCCTCTTCATTTCCAAATGATTCGTCTTCAAAATCATCTTTTTCGAGCTCTTCTTCAAGCGGCTCTGACTCTTGATTCTCTTCTTTTATTTCGGTGAGAGACTCTTCTTTTGCCAGTGCTTTTTTGCTTTTGGATATGACTTTGGAGAGGAATCCCGCACTCGATGCTTCTTCTTCCTGCTTTCCAATACCGATAGCAGTGACCAGGATGTCTTCTTCGGAAGCGGCACTTAATTCATGACGGAACATGCTGACGGCTCCTTGGAAATCACTCCGACCAAATACATCTACGATTTGATTAGCGGTTAGAAATCGTAATATCCTTTTGCTGCACAAAAGTACGGTATCGTCGACCGAGACTTGTCCGCTGAGAATGTTCGAAAATAAAACTTTTTCACTTTCGGGTGTTTCGGTAATCTGGGAAATATTAGTCCCTCGTACGAGATATGCCTCTGATTCTCCGGATTGAGAAAGATAGAGATTGTGAAAATCAAAAAAAGCCACCACTATTTCTGGGTTTTGGGGCATATTTGCTCGGAGTTTTTGAGCTTCTTTATTGGCTGATTTGAGAGCATCCTCAAAAAGATCATAGACATCTCCGGTTTTTGCTTCGGTGAGTGTTTCGACAATAGCACCAAATATAGATTCGGCGCACATCTGGGCTTCTTTTGTTTTTGCATCGAATTTTGCTAAAAAGTAAATCTCTCGGCCTTCGCTGACCGTTTCATGGAATGAAAACCCGAGATTTCCTTCTGGAGGATGAACTTCGAAAGTGTGGGCAGAAAAAGACATTATTGCGATAACTTAAAATCCATTATTTTATAGCACAAATCCAAGAAAAACAGCAATGGATTTTTAAAGAAAATATTTGCTTCATCCTTCATAATATGTTATAATATAAAGTAATAGGCAGGAAAAATTGACAAAATAAAAAAACATTTCAAAAAATGATAAGACAAATCAACAAAAAACTCGGAATTTCTCAGCTCGAATCTCCCAGAGTATATCTCAACTGGATCACTCGATTCTTTTTTCAGATTGGATTTGTGGTCGCTTGGACTATTGTAACGGCTCTTTTTGTTGAGCAATTCGGAATTCAAGCACTTTTGTTGTTATTTCTCTGTGATGGAGTTCTCTATGCATTAGGAGCTTTTTTGGCGAGTTTTTTGATCCCTCGGATCAGTCTTCGTCGTTTTTTATTTTTCAATATTGTCGCAACTTCGCTCTTGGTAGGGGCTTCTCTCTTTTTTTCTCCCGAAAACATTCTTTTCTTTGTTTGTATCCTTGCAGCGAAAGATTTGTTTTTTAGTCAGCTGAGTATTGCCCTGTATCGTCGAAGTGAACATCTTTTTTCTCCTTCCGAGGCTCAACGGTTCATGCCTTTGGTTGAATCAGCAATTACGGTAGGGGCAGTTGTCGGAGCCACACTTATGCTGATCTTTTTGGATATTATGCCCGCCCAGTTTGTGTTGTTTTTGTGGTTGGCAATGCTCTTTGGCATTGGAGCAGTGATATTTTTTACACCTCAGATTCTTCACACTCTTCCTCGTTTTTCTTTGCCTTCTCAGCCCAAAAAGGATTTTCCCAATCCTCTCAAAGAAGCTATTCACGGACTTCAAAGAATCCCTTTTCTTCGGCATATTGCCGTGATTCTTTTATTGCAGACGGCTGTTTTTACTATCGTGGAATTTGAGTTTACGAAAGATGTTCAGAGTCATATCGTCCCTCATCATGAAATAACCTCTCATATACAACCCCAGCATCTGCAGGCATCACTTTTTCAAGAAACAAAAGAAACTTTAGGGAAAATTGGTTCCACTATAAAACACAACGTCGAAGAGATTTCGTCCGGTTTCATCATGCACAAAACACTCGCGCATGATTTGGGAGCTTTTCATTTATTGTTTGGACTTTTGGCTTTGGTAGTTCAGTTTTTTACTCCCAAATTACTTCAGAAATTTGGGGTTATAGGAACAATGTTTTCCTATTTTTTAATTTTAAGTGTGACTTTTCTTTCCTTTCTTTTGGGGTATGGAACAGTCAATACCGTGCGGATGATTCAGCACGGAACGCACTCTTTGGGTGAAGCCCCTTATCATTTGACATTCTATTCGATTTTTTCTCACGGGAGAGAATCAGTTCGTCTTTTTCTAGAAGGGATTATTCGTCCTATAGGGATTTTACTGGCGGTTATAAGTTTTTTCTTGTTCCCTTCGAATATTGTTTTTTGGTTTGCTTTGGCGGCTTGCGGAGGACTTTTGATATTGAGTTGGCCGCTCAAGAAAAGTTTTACAGCCCTTTCAGAAGCGAACCTAGATTCAGATGATGAAATCGAAGGAAAACTCCATTCCATCGAAGTTTTGGGACAGCGAGGACATACCGACAGAGGTCTTCTTTTGTCACAGGAATTGCAGAAAAAAGAACTTCCTCCAGTAATTCGACAAAAAATCATTCGTACGCTTACAGTTGTTAATGATCCGCGTTCGATCCATACATATTTGGAAATTCTTCGGGATAAAAAAGAAGATTTTGAAATAAAAATGGCGGTTTTGGATTCTCTTTTTCATATCAAAATATCAGAATCCTATTGGCAAGATCATGCGTTTACTCGCTATAATCTTTTGGAGATTTTGAAATCACTTTTCTCTGTTCATGAGCATTCGCATATGAGAAAGCTCATCGTAATGAATATTTTTCGTCATCAGCCAAGTCATGAAATAGCGCCTTTTTTCTTAGAAACAATGAACCGGGCGGACGTAAAATTGCAGTCTGTTTATCTGCGTTCATGTCAGATGTTTGACGATCCTGCGATCGCTTTTTATGTGCGTGATTATTTGGATCACTCAGATCCTCGTATACAAGGACACGCGATTATTGCTCTGTGGAAATTCCATGATCGTCAGAAATTACAAACACTTTTGGATCAATTGCTCGAAGGGACGAAAGATGAAAAAATTTCCGCACTCTATACGATTGGAGAAGTCAAAGCGCGATGCTATCGGGACAATCTCTACCGATTGATGCACGATGAAGACCATTGGATTCAATTGCACGCACTTATTGCTCTGGCCAAAATTAATGATGAGCATTGTATTCCTGGTTTACTGAGAATTCTTTTTGGGTCTGATCGTTCTCTTTCGAAGGCGGCTTTTCATATGCTAGACAGAGCTCCTCAAGAAATTCGTGACACATTGACTCGTGAAATTCGTTTTGAAGTTTCCAATCGAGTGGCTCATATCCTGCGACCTCAGCAGATTTATTCTTCTCAGAAACTATCTTCTCTTCCCCAAAACATACTCGAAGAACTCAAGCATTTATATGCTTTGGCAGATCGATACGATGATATTTTGGTGATGGAGCATCTTCGCGGTTAATTTTTTTTCAATATGCTATGATAGTTCCCGATGGATCTCTGGACATTGGGAATTACAGGCGTTGGAGTGTCAGCTATCCTGACTGGTTTGGCGCTCTTCTTTTTTCCCCGCTGGAAACTTCTTGATTTCCCGGAACGCTATCAGCTTTTGCGTTCCCCCAAACCTTATCCAGGAGGACTCGTATTCTGGGTCTTGGCGCTTATTTTCTTTTTTGGATTCTCGTCTTTGCCGTTTTTTGGTGCGGCAATTTTAGCGCTGGGAATGGTGAGTTTTTGGGATGATATGCGACCTCTTCCTGCTTGGGGCAGAGGGGTGATCCATGTTTGTGTCGCGGCATTTATTTTTTGGCAGGGAATTCGTATTGAATTTATTGGAAATCCCTTTTCCGCTGGCGAAAGTTTTGATTTTACCTCACTTCCTCTTCTTTCTGCATTTCTGACCATACTGTGGATTGTCGTTATTCAGAACGCTCTCAACTGGTTTGACGGAGTCCCAGGATTGTCTGTGGGGGTAGCGGCTATAGGATTTATAGCTCTGGGCGTTTTTGGTTTGGTTCGTCAGGAGGTAGCATGGGAATCTTCTCTGCCGGAATTTTT
This sequence comes from Candidatus Altimarinota bacterium, assembly GCA_021734395.1. Classification (GTDB taxonomy): domain Bacteria; phylum Patescibacteriota; class Gracilibacteria; order UBA4473; family UBA4473; genus JAIPGI01. The sequence continues at coordinate 53,385 of JAIPJB010000002.1, read as the reverse complement.
ACGCACGAGTTTTTACTTGGCTGGTATTTGCGTAGGCGCATTTCTTTTTTTTCTGCGGGATAAAATTATCCTCGGTGATACGGGGTCGCAAATTCTGGGGTTTTTACTGGCGGTTCTTTCTATCTTTGCCGGAACAAAAATTGCGACGACTCTCTTGGTATTAGGGCTTCCTATTTTGGATTCTGTTTTTGTGGTTTTTCGGCGTATTGTTCTCGATCGGAAATCCCCTTTCAAAGGGGACACTCGGCATTTGCATCATAATCTGTCCCGTCAGATTGGTCCCCAAAAAACAGCTTTCCTTCTGCTCTTTCTTTCAGCAGTACTCGCTTCTGTGGGAATTTTTTTAGTAGGCCTCCAGAAAATTCTTATTCTGGTTGTTGTGATGATTTCAATCTGGATTTTGGATTGGTGGAGTCTCAAAAAATCATAAATTCTTATTCGTTTTCCAGCTCACTCCCATATTTCCCAAGTGTTGCGAGTCCATTCATTTTGGCTCGGTGGACGAGTGCTTGAGCTGCTTCATCAGATTTTCCTTCCGACCAAAGTTTGAGTGCCGGTGCCTGGAGAGCTCGACCGTAAGAAAAGCTCAAATTCCAAGGAAGATCGTCGTGAAGCTTATTCATCATATTCAGATTTTCAGTTGCCTGAATATCCCCTTGTCCTCCGGACAAAAAGACAATTCCAGGGACTTCGCTGGGGACGGATTCACGCAAACACTTGACCGTCATTTCCGCTACATCCTGAACACTTGATTGCTCGGGAGATTCTTTTCCGGCTATGACCATGCTAGCCTTGAGAACTGTCCCTGGCAGATAGACCCCCTGAACTTTCAGCTGCTGGTAGAGCATTTTGAGCGTCAGAGTTGTGATTTCATAACATCGTTCAATACTGTGTTCTCCGTTGATGAGAACCTCCGGTTCTACAATTGGCACAATGCCAGCCTCCTGACAGAGGGCTGCATATCTCGCTTGTCCGTGTACATTTGCTTCTAAACAAGCCTGTGAGGGTATGTCTTTTCCGATCGTAATGACTGATCGCCATTTCGCAAATTGGGCACCTAATTCTTTATATTCAATCAGTCTTTCGCGTAGTCCATCAAGCCCTTCGGTCACTTTTTCGCCTTCATGAAGAGCGAGTGGTTTCGCACCGGCATCAACTTTAATACCAGGGAGAATATTTTTTTTATTGAGAATATCGACAAAAGAAGTACCGTCATCAGCTTTTTGACGGAGAGTTTCATCGAAAAGGATTATTCCACTGATAAATTCCTCCAGTCCCTCAGCAGTAATGAGAGTTTGTCTGTATTTTCGTCGGTTTTCTTCGGTAAATTCTATGCCGACCGAATCGAATCGTTTTTGACAGGTTTTATGGGATTCATCGGCCGCCAAAATGCCTTTTCCGGCAGCGACCATGCTTTTGGCTACGGAACTCAGAGTCTGGGTATCCATGGGAAATGAGTGGTTAGGGTTCGTTGATATTGTTTCAAAAAATAAAACAGATGACAACCTCTGTTTTGGAAAATTGCTTTTTCAGAAAAAATTTGTTTTTAGGGCTTTTGTGCTACAATTTTATAGAATGAAAACAAAAATTTTTGTGTTTCTTTTTTCTCTCTTTTGCGGGACGGGGACAGTTTTCGCACAAAATTCATTTATCAACGTTTCTGATTCTGTCGCAGGTCAAGATGTGTCACTCAGAATTTCAGGGCTTTTGGCAGAGGAAAATGTTGGTGTCAAGCTGGAACGTCCGGGGGGATCGCAGTTGTTTTTTGAATATCAAGCGGATATGGAGGGTATTGTAAATACGACTCTTTCCGGACTTCACGTTCGAAAAGCTGGAATGTATGAAGTATCGGTTATTCGCAATACAGAAATAAAAGAAACATCATTCCAGGTTTCCCCGAGTTCGGTTTCTGCTTATCGTTCAGACATTGTCCTTGATTCCCCTTCAGTCATGGCTGATGGAGAACAGCAGGCTAGATTTCGGGTTGTACTGCGAGACGCATTTGATAATCCCATTGCTGGTAAAAATGTAAGAATCGTTTCTTCTCGAAACGAAGATCAATTAACAGCACAGCTTCGCACTGACTCGAAAGGAGTTGCTCAGGGGAAGGTGGTTTCCGCTACACCTGGTATTTCAACACTGTCGGCGGTAGTAGGGGACATCGTTGTTTTTGAAAAACCAGAAATCGTTTTCTATCTCGCAGATATTTCGAATTCCGGAATTGGTTCGAGTGATAATCCCTCATTTGGAGATTATCTCAAAACACAGCTTTTCGGAGAAGATATGGAGAGTGATGCCGCTTACTTTTCTCTCGAAAATATAAAGCGAGAAGTTACCGTCGATGAAAATTTGACCGTAAAGATTGTAGCAAAAGATGAAAACGGGAATATTGTTGAAAATTATCAGGGAACAATTCGTTTTTCTTCGAGTGACGATCAGGCAGAATTGCCGACAGATTACCGTTTTACTCCAGAAGATCAGGGCTCGCATACGTTTTTCTTGGCGATTCGTTTTCGTACGCCTGGTACTCATACGCTTGCGGTTCACGACCTGGATGATTTTCGGATTTCGGGAGAATTGGATATTGAGGTCAGCATGGGGCAGGGGGAAGTATTGGTTCCTCCGGAAGATGAATTTATTACATTATTGACACCTCGGCCAGGAACATATCGCTCTTCACGAGTTACTATTACGGGAGAAAGTGGAGGCTGTGAAGCGGTAAAAATCATGGACGGTTCTAATGTTCTGGTGGATGGGCAGGAGGTTGATGGCGCTGGAAATTTTGTCTATCAGACACCAGTTTTAGCGAGTGGTGTTCATAAATTTATCGCTCTTTGTATCGGGAATGAATCTTTGGTTTCCAATGAATTATCCATTTCAATTGATCGGGAGGCACCTCAAAATATAAATGTCATCGTTGAGCCTGCCGGAGATTTGGAACAGGGACAGCCTTTTGAAGTGATCGTGACAGCAGAAGAACCTTTGTCTGGTGCACAATCTATATTTCTGGACGTTCTGACTGAGCACGAGTCGGAAGGGGAGGCATTTGTGGCTTCTTTGATCGCTCCTTCTGAATGTGGTGAATATCCTGTAGACGTTACCGCTATAGATCTTTTGGGAAATGAAAGTCAATTTCCTAAAGCCGCTCTTATCCGTGTATGCGGGGAAGATTCCGAGGTAAATAATACCGGAGAAAATGGCGAAGACACTGTCCGTCCATTGCCGGTGTCAAACCTTCAGGCGCAAAGCGGGGAAGGAAAAGTGACTCTTTTCTGGTCGCCGGCAGAGGATAATTCCGGAATTCAAAATTATCGTGTAGAATTTGCGACAGTTCCTCTTTCTCAGGGATCACTTTCTTCTGGACAGGGAGCAGGAAATGAAAATCTTTCCTTCGATCAATTTAACACGGTTCCGGACAACCGTACTCAATGGTATATCGATAATCTCGACGACGATAAGAAATATTTCTTTCGCGTCGTAGCGATTGATTCATCTGGAAATGAAAGTATGGCGAGTGATGTCATCGAAGGATTGACGCAGGGAGCCCAGGAAGCTATGCACCAATCAGCGCCAAAACAACTCGAAAAATCAGGATCAGGGTCTGTGTGGGCGGTTATTTTTGCTTTGATAGCGGGAGGATCTGTTTTGGTTTTGGCTCGCCGAAGAGTCTAAAACTTACGGTGAATTTTCAGGCTTTGTGGAAGCTTCTGGTTCTTCCGGTTTTTCTGTTCGCGCGAGAAGTTCGTTGTATTTCTCTGCGGCGAGATTGACAATGGTGTTTGGCGGACCATTTTTCCCGATATCATAACTTTTTTTATAGTATTCTTTTGCTTCAGAAAAAAGGTTTTGTTTTTCGCGAAGCAATCCGAGATTGAGATATGTTCGAGGGTTTTGAGGATTGATTTCTTCGGCTTTGAGGAGAACATCTTCTGCTTGGAGAAACTGCTTGTTAGCAATCAGAGCCCATCCATGCATATTCAATGTAAAATCATCTTCCGGTTTTTCCTGGACTAATTTTTCGGAAAATTCGAGTGCCAATTCTGGTTTTTTGACGATGTCAATCGCGGTATGCAGAGCTGATACAAAATGTTCTTCTTCGCTTTCAGCTGTCAGGAGCTCTTCGTATAATTCCAGTACACGATCGTACTTTTTTTGTGCTCCGAATATTTCGATCAGTTTCCATCGAACTTCATCAGAAAATTCAAAATCATGTTGGAGTGATTTTTCAAAGAAAAGAGCGGCTTCTTCATTATGACCTGTCTCGCTCAGAGCAAGTGCTAAAAAATAGTGTGTCTGAGGACGCAGAGGATCCATTTCGTATGCATGTTGTAGGTCCTTGAGTGCTTCAGTATATTGCTTGAGTTGGAGGTGTGCATATCCCCGAAGAATCCAAGCATCAATATATTGAATATCTTCTCGGATAGCGACATCAGCAAATTCTTTTGCGAGTACAGCTTCATTATTTTGGGCGAGTGCTTTGGCCAGAAGCGCAAAAAGATGCGGATTTTTTCCTTCACTGAGACTATCAAATTCTTCGTACACGATGGCAATATCTTGTACTTTTTGTGCTTGCTCGGGAGTAAGAAAGTGCTCTCCTTCAAAGGAATCTTCTACGCCTTCGCTTCCAATACTGAGTTCGTGTTCTTGTACGGGAACTTGGGTGAGCTGCTGGATTATTTCTTGAGCTTCTGTGTGATTATTTTGCAGTGCCAAAAGAATAGCTCGGTAGAGTTTTAAGGCGGGAGGGAGATTATCTCCAAGAGCATTGAGCGTTTGGAGAGCTTCTTGAAAATTTTTCTGTGCGATCAGACCTCGTCCTTCTAGTACGGCGATCGCAGGGTCAGAAGAAAATCGATTTTTGAGTTCAGCAATAAGATTCGAAAGTTTTTCTTGTTCTTGCTGTCGAAGATAGATTTCTCCCAATAAAAGATAGGGCTGAATAATATTAGGGCGCTCGCTGATCGCGCTTGATAATTCAATGGTTGCGAGAGAATAATATTCGTGCTCGATAAGTTTTTGTGCTTCTCTGATTTGCCCAATATAGGATGTTTTCCGTTTTATCCCTTGAGGTTCTTGTACTTGGATAGTAGAAGCAGTTGTTTGTTTCAGAAGTTGCAGAAAGGGATCCTGGAATATCCAGATGACTGCCCCGAATATAAAAATGAGTACCACCCCCGAAACCGTCCAGAATGTTGATTTGCTCATCGGGCTTGATTGTAGGAAGGAACCTGTTTTTTTCAAATACTTTTTTCTTTTTGAATTTCTCTAAAACAGTTGACATTTGTAGAAACTTTGTGAAACTACGCGCGACAAATTTTGATACTTCCCATGAGTAACGATTTTTTGACCCAAATCCAGACCACAGAAAAAGAGGCAGAACGCCTTGTAGAAAAAGCTCATCAAAAAGCTCAAAAAGATATTCAGGATGAAAAGCAGAAACTGGCACGTCAGCGTGAGAAAAATCTTCAGACAGCTCGAGAAAAAGCGAAATTGATTGTAACAGAAAAGCAAAAAGAAATGCGTACAAAATATGAAAAACTGCAACAAGAAGGTCAGAAAAATGCACAAAATCTAGAGAATGAGTGTCAGCCAAAAATAGGGAAAGTTCTTTCTACGGCTTTTCTGTATTTTCTCAATGATTTGATTTCCTGATGGCAAAAATACCCCTTCAAAAAATACGCATTACGGGCATGAGAGGACATTATAAAATCCTCATGCAGGAATTGCATCGTTGGGGAATCTTGGAAATTATTCAGACCCCGGAATTTATCGAACGATCCAAAGAACAAGCCGAAGAATATTTTGGAGTTTTTGACCTGGCACGTATCAATTTTACACTTCGTTTTTTGGCTCCTTATGAGACGGCAAAAGCAAAAATGGATTCTCTTTTGTCGGGAGGGAAGCTTATTATTAGTGAAGAGGATGCAAAACTACGACTGAAGAATTTTTCTCCAAAGTCGGAAGATGTTCTTTCTGAATGTGAACAAATAGAAGAGGAAACCGTACGCGACAAAAATCAACTCGAAAAAATACGACACAAAAAAGCACTTCTTGCACCTTTTCGTCTTTTTCATACACCGCTTCAGAAAGCATTTCATACGCCGAAAACTCAAACTTGGTTGGGATCTGTTCGTGCTTCAAAAAAAGAAGTTTTTGTGGAAGCGGTCGCAACAGAGTCAAATCTGGTAGATCTGGAGATTCTTAACGAAGATGAAGGGAAGATTTATATTCGTCTGACAGCTGCCGAAGAGATTGCTCCTCGAACAGCCGAATTACTCCAGTCGTATGGGTTTGATGAACTTGATATTACCAATGAGTTTTTAGAATTTTATGATCAGAAACCACGAGAAATTCTTCGTTCTCTTGAAAGAGAAGAGGCAGAAATACAAGCAAAACTTGAAAAAACGGAAAAAAGAAAATATGAACTGGCTGCTTATTTGGATGATCTTCGGATTCTGGCAGACTATAATACCTGGCGAAAAAAGAAGAATGATCTCCAATACAAGATTCTCAAAACAAAAAATATTTTTGCTTTTGAGGCCTGGATGCCATTGCGTGATTCTGACCGATTAGAAAAATGGATTCGAGATATTTTTGTAGGAGAAGTGGCGCTTGAAAAAATAGAGTCCGAGGAAAACGAAGAACCTCCTGTGTTGGTAGAAAATAAAAAAGGCGCTGATTCTTATCAGCCCATTACCGAGATGTTTGGAACGCCCGGGAACAAAGATATCGATCCAACACCATATCTAATGCCCTTCTTCTTTATCTTTTTCGGATTGTGTTTGTCGGATGTAGGCTATGGACTTATTTTGTCTTTGATTGCGGCTTTCTTCCTCTTCTTCGGACAATTTACTCCTTCAGCAAAAGTGGGGCTAAAACTTCTCCTCTTTTGTGGTATTGGCGCATTTCTGGGTGGAATTATTGTGGGAGGATATTTCGGAATGACCCCCGAACAGGCTCCTTCATTTCTGTTGAGCGCGGATTATAAATCTGGGATTGAAGAAGCGATGCCATTTAAGGGACAGTTACTCGACCCAATGAAAGGGAGTGGTCCAATTCTCTTTTTAATTGTTGCCATGTCCCTCGGAGTTATACAACTTTTAACGGGAGTTTTGCTTGATTTTGTTCGTCGGCTCAAAATTGGCGATTATGTGGGGGCATTTTGTGATCCTCTGGCCTGGTTTTTCTTCTTGTTAATGTTGGTGGGTTTTGCACTCGCCGATCAGGTTGGTCTTCCGAAAGAAACATTCAAAAATCTTTCCATTGCGGGGGCTATTGTTTTGGTGATGACTCAGGGTCGTCATCAAAAGAACTGGTTCCTCAAGCCTATTTCAGGAGTCTTGGGACTCTATAATATTACGGGATATGTCTCAGATATACTGAGTTATTCTCGTATTATGGCTCTGGGACTTGCCACAGGGGTGATTGGTTTTGCCATGAACCTGACCGCTGGAATTTTGGGAGGCATGATGCCCCATCCTATTCTTGGGTTTATTGTTGCGGTGGCCTTTTTACTTTTTGGTCATAGTTTAAATTTTGCGCTCTCTCTTTTGGGCGCATTTGTGCATTCAGGACGTCTCCAATTCATTGAATTTTTCGGAAAATTCTTTGAAGGAGGTGGGCGAAAGTTTCGCCCTTTTGTCCGTGAAAAAAAATATCTTTTTTTCCGAAACTCTTGATTCCTATTTTTTAACCCTTTTTTCTCATGTTTGAGTCAGGAATCGTTCTCTCTATCATCGGCGCAACTATTGCCGCCGTTCTCGCCGGTATCGGCTCTGGTATCGGTGTGTATACTGCTGGTACCAAAGGTGCTGGTGTTTTATCTGAAAAACCAGATCTTTTTGGAAAGATCTTGGTCATTACCGCTCTGCCCGGTTCGCAGGGTGTGTACGGATTGCTGATCGCTATTTTGGCACTCGCCAAGATTGGTCTGTTCGGCGGTTTGGCTGAAGTTTCGACGGAAGTCGGACAACAGATTTTTTGGGCCGGAATTCTTATGGGTGTTTCGGGACTGGCTTCCGGATGGCTCCAAGGACGAGTTGCTGCGGCTGGTATTGGCGCAGTAGGCCGTGATGAATCAGTTGCCGGAAAGGCGATTGTTCTGTCGGTTATTATTGAAACCTACGCTATTTTTGGGCTTTTGGTTTCTCTTCTGATCGTGAATTCGATTCAGCTGTAAATAATGAAGAATGATCAATGAAGAATGAGTAATAAACAATAAAAATTCTTCATTCATCATCTATAATTCTTAATTTGTAATTTTACACCATGGCATTGCAGGACATCCTCAAACGCATTCTCGATGAGGCTCACGCGGAAGTGAAAAAAATTCAGGATGATGCTGAAAAGCAAAAAAAAGTTCTCCGCGAAGAATCTGACCAAATGGAGAAAAAAGAGCTCGAAGCTCTGAATAAAAAAACACAGACCGTTTTGGATTCTGTGGAAAACAAAATGCAGTCTATGGCTCGTCGAGAAAATGCTCAGTTGCTACTCGCTACCAAACAGAAATTAATCCATCAGGCGATGGAGGAATTTCTCAAAAGTTTGGAGAATGCGAATGACAAAATGTACGGTCAGATACTGGAAAAGCTTTTTGATGCACTCCCGCTTTCTTCGGGAAAGGTTTTCGCACCTCCGAAACGTCTGGAAATTACTTCCCAGTTTGCTCCAGGAGGATTTGATGTGGTGGCCCACAAAGATGTTCATGGTGGATTTATCGTCCGAGCAGGCGGTTCAGAAATCGATAATTCGTTTCGGAATTTAGTTTTTGGGGAGTTTCGATCGGAATTGGTTTCGTATTTTGCCGAACAACTCAAACTTGTGTAAGCAATGATTAATGATTAATGAAGTATGAACCATGAAAACTAAAAATTTCCAAATCACAGTTTCTTTTTTCAATTTTCATTGCTTCTCGATACTTAATACTTGCTTCTAAATACTATGTCTTCTTTTCTCTTTATTAACGGTCAGATTCGTGCCATGGAGTCTCGTCTCCTGGATGTGAATCGATGTGATCGTATGATCGGGGCTCGCAGTCCCGAGGAAGCATTTCGTGTTTTGGTGGAATTACAATATGCAGAATACGTAGACGAAAAGGCAACCCCACAAGATTTTTCTCGTATTATTGATCAGGGATTACAAGAAACGAAAGATCTCTTACTTCGTGGAACCGACAATCATCCCGGATTTCAATTTTTATGGTGGAGAGCTGATACCAATAATCTAAAACGGGCCCTCAAGCTTAAGCTCGTCCAAAAGAAATCCGAACTTCCTGAGTTTACCAATGAGAATGGGTTTTCTCCTCTGGGAGAAATTTCACCGGAAGATTTGCAAATGATTGTCTTCGAAGGAAAATTTCCTGAAAACTTTCCATCTGAATACCGAGGAATCATTGAAAAAATCCCTTCTCTGTATGAGGAAAAACAAGAGTTTCGGTCGGTTGAGTTTGCGCTCGACCAAGCTTATTTTGCAATTTTACAGAAGATTGCTCGTCGGGAGGCATCTTCTTTTCTCAAGAATTGGCTTCAGCTTCAGATCGATATGGTGAATGCTCGTTCATTGGCTCGTTTGCTTCTAATGCGTGAAGAAAAGATTCCCCAAGAAGCATTTCTCGAAGGAGGAAGTTATACATGGGAAAAAATTCGAAAAATCGAAAACTGGGAACAGTTTTTAGAATTTATCAAATACACAGATTTTTCAAATATCCGATCCGTGATCAAAGAAAATGATTCCGATGAGGATAAGTTGCTCAAAGTAGAAAAAGAATGTGATCGTGTCTATAAGTCCTTTTTACATCAGGCGCAGGAAGGAGAAATCGACAGTATCCAGGTACCGCTGGCGTATTTCGAAAAACGTCTGCAGAATGCTCGAATGCTGAAATTTATCATGTTTGCAAAATTTCATGGGCTCAAACCTGAAACTATCTATCAAACGCTCAAACAATTTTAAATGGAACAGAATAAAAAAAATTTCAAACTGGCTGTGATCGGGACTGAAAGCTCGATCCTCATTTATCGCGCTTTGGGCACGGAGACTTATAGTGTGACAGATGCTGCCGGGGCTCGAGAAAAGCTGCAGGAACTCGCTGCCAAGGATATGGGTGATGAGCACCAAACAGCTGAATACGCGGTGGTTTTTGTCGAAGAAAATTACTACAAAAAGTTACCCGAAGATCTGCTCAACAAACTCGCCAAAAAACCGCTTCCAGCGGTTGTCCCAGTCCCATCGCCGGATTCAGAGGACAAAGATTTTGGCGCTAAGCGTATCTCCAAGATCGTTGAACGAGCGATAGGGAGTGATATTCTGAGCTAGATTTATTTGGGGAAAGAATAAAAAAAGAATAAGTAAGTCTTCTGGGCAAAACTTTTATTCTTTTGTCATTCCCGCGAAAACAAGAATTGAAATCTTCTCAAATAAAAAAAGAGAAATGCTATTTTGTTATCGCTTTTGTAATAGAAGTCTTGGATCCCCGCCTACGCGGGGATGACAAAAGCAAATATATAAAAAAGAGAGCGGCCAGACAGAAGTCATGACCGCTCATAGATCCCGAGGATTACCATTCGGTAATTTTATTTTCTTGCCGAGGAGTAACAACTCCCGGCTCTTGATTTACTTTCTGGGAAGAAAGTAAAACATAAGTGACAGGCCGGTTAAAGTATTGGCCGATTGAGTAATTTTCCGGATTTAGAAACTCTGCAACGTAAAGGATTCCTCCTTTGCGAGCGGTTACTTTTGTGATCTCCTTTGAGACCTTTTCAAAAGTGAGTTCGCTTTTGCGGAATTTTAAGCTTCCGAAATCTTTCGCTGTAGATCCCTCTACGGGGTCCAAATAAGGATTTCCTGTTTCAGGATTTTCGATTATCTGGAAGCGCACATAAGCGCCTCCGCCTCTTATTTCATCATCGTTAGAAGAAAGTAAGCTTGTTACTAACCACCCGGCTAATAATAAGGCAATAATTCCGACAATGATAAGAGCTGCTTTTTGACCTGGTGACATTTGACCTTGTGCCATTTTTTTACCTCATAGTTTTTATGAATGAATGAATTTTTTGTGAGCTTCCAAAGAAAATGAAGATTTCATTTCCCATTGAAGCTCACGCAAATAATGTTCATTCATTTTCAGTCCTCGGGAGAGAGATTCGAATCCTTTTGAAAGGGGAAACCTTTCTCAGAGACATCAAATCCCACTGTGGAGGACTGAAGGTGCCGTTTTTTGAAAGAGCAGTATTTATATAAAAATAATTTCTACATAATGTCAAGTATTTTATAGTTCATTTTCCTCAAACGATCGGAATATTTCTTTCTTTTCATTCAGAAAATTTGCGGCTTCCATGCAATTGGAAAATCCTAAATCTTCTACCTCTTGCTTTGTCATAAAGCTAAATCCAGAAAAATTTCCAACAACATTCCAAAATCCACTTTTTGAAATGTTGGGATTTCCTTTGATTTGTGTGTGTTCACTTTTAAAGGGTTTTTTACTGTCCCAATCAATATATCGAGATTTTGTTCCTTCTATTTTTTCTTTGATTCTGTTTTTTACAAACTCAATTAATTTTGCTTCCTTAGTCTCTTTCTCTTCTTTTTTTTCAAAACTCTTTTTTTTCTCGAGATCATTTTCATTTTGACTATCATTTTTTTCTGTTTCTAGATCCTCTCCACCAGAGAGGTTTTTGTCTTTGTCTAAGTCAGCACCATTCGGATCCTCTTTCTTTTTCTCAAGATCAGTACCATTTTGGGGATCGTTTTTCTCTGTTTCTAGATCAACTCCACCAGAAAGATCTTTGTCTTTGTCTATATCGACGCCATTTCCTCCTTCTTTCCTTTCTTCAAGATCAGTTCCATTTTGAGTGTCATTTTTATTGGGATCATCTAAATCAATTCCACCGGAAAGATCCCTGTCTTTGTTTAAGTCAGCATCATCCTGCCCCTCTTTCTCTTTTTCTAGATCCACTCCATTGGAAAAATCCTGATCCTTATCTTTATCACCATCGATACCATTTTGGCCATTTTTCTCTTTCTCGAGATCAATACCATTTTGAGAATCCTCTTTCTCTGTTTCTAGATCAACTCCATTAGAAAAATCTTGGTTTTTATCTTTCTCTATATCAATGCCATTTTGGCCATCAGTATTTTTATCTCCATTAATGCCGTTCTGGGGTTTTTCTTTTTCAGCATCATCAATAATGACCACTCCATTTTCGACCCAGACTTTTTGTCCGGGATAGATCAGACTGACATCAGCGAGGACGGTGGGTTTTTTCTCTTGCTCGATTTTTCTACTTCGGTATTCGACTGCCATCGAATAATCTAGTTTTCCATTGAGTCCTTTTACAATTGCTCCTAGGGTATCGCCATCAGCGACTTCTCGGATATTTTGTTTGTCTTTTTCGGTTTTGGATTGGATTTCTTGAGCAAGTTTATTTTGTGATTCTGTGGACCAGCGGAGTGTCTGATCTTTTTCACGATTTTGCGCTTCTGCGCTAGTAATAAGCCGATACTGTTCCTGATTTGTCATAGAAATGATGTAAATCTCCTTATTATATCACAAATAAAAATAAAAATCAAGAGAGGCAGGACACAATTTTCTTTCTCTTTTCAAAAACTCATCCAAACACTTGACATTTATAGGTCTTTCTCGAAAATACCGCCGATTTATTTCTTTCTCTTGTATGAGCGAAAAAGAACCCGTTATCGTAAAAGTTTCCGGCCCTTTGGTGGTAGCGGAAAATATGCATAGTTCTCAGATGTACGAAGTTGTGCGTGTGGGAGAAGAAGGATTGGTCGGTGAAATTATCCGACTGGAAGAGGGCAATGCCTCGATCCAAGTGTATGAAGAAACCGCCGGAATCGGTCCAGGGGAGCCCGTCAAACCAACGGGACAGACTCTGTCGGTAGAGCTCGGCCCGGGATTGCTACAGACGATTTACGATGGGATTCAACGCCCGCTCAAAATTTTAGAGGAAAAATCAGGTATGTTTTTGGCACGTGGTATTCAGGCGGACGGTCTGGACCATGAAAAGAAATGGGACTTTGTCCCGACTGTTTCCAAAGGGGACACCGTCAGTGAAGGTGATATCTTGGGAACAGTACAAGAAACATCTCTGATCGAACACAAAGTGATGGTGCAGGTTGGTATTCAGAACGCAAAAATCGAATCGATCGAAAAAGGAAAATTTACGGTTCTGGAGACGATTGCCACGCTCAAAGAAGGAGATAAAAAACACGAGGTGACGATGCGTCAGTATTGGCCGATTCGTACACCACGAAAAGTGAAGAAAAAAATTATTCCCGAAACACCACTCAAAACTGGATGTCGATCAATCGACATGTTTTTTCCGCTTGCCAAAGGAGGTGCTGGATGTATTCCAGGGCCGTTTGGATCAGGAAAAACCGTTACCCAGCAATCACTGGCTAAATTTTGTGATGCCCAGGTAATCGTTTATATCGGTTGTGGAGAGCGAGGAAACGAAATGACGGAAGTTTTGAATGAATTTCCTCACTTGATTGATCCCAATACCGGAGAGCCTCTGATGCGACGTACGGTGATGATCGCGAACACCTCCAACATGCCGGTGGCTGCTCGTGAAGCATCGGTGTATACCGGAATTACCATTGCCGAATTCTACCGCGATATGGGCTACAATGTAGCGCTTATGGCCGACTCGACTTCTCGATGGGCTGAGGCTATGCGTGAGATTTCAGGACGTCTGGAAGAAATGCCCGGAGAAGAAGGATATCCGGCATACTTGGGGTCTAAAACAGCAGAGTTCTATGAACGTGCCGGATCAGTACAATGTTTGGGCGGTGATGATCGCGAAGGAACTTTGACCGTTGTCGGAGCAGTATCGCCTCCTGGAGGAGATTTGTCCGAACCCGTCTCTCAAAACACACTTCGTGTGACCAAAACTTTCTGGGGATTGGATTCAAAACTCGCTTATCAACGACACTTCCCGGCTATTAACTGGCTCAAGAGTTATTCACTGTATCTGCCAAACTTGGACAAGTATATGCGCGAAAATATCGCGGCTGACTACTGGGATGTCCGAAACTTGGCGATGAGTTTGCTGCAACAAGAGTCAAAACTCGAGGAAATCGTAAAATTGGTCGGACCGGATGCGCTTTCTACACGAGAAAAACTCATCCTTCTGGTCTCAAAATCCATTCGAGAAGACTATTTGTACCAGGATTCTTTCAGTGATACGGATGCCTATACTTCTGCTGAGAAGCAGTATCAGATGCTCAAGACGATTCTCTCTGTCTACCATGAAGGATTGAAGTTGGTCGATCGAGAAGACTTTGATTTCTCCAAAATCGAAGGACTCCCCGTGATCGAAAAAATCGCCAAAGTCAAAACTTTGGAACTCAAAGATGGTGATACGTCGCCTTTTGAAAACCTGCGAGAAGAAGTCGCCAAAGAGATCAGCGCACTATAAATCTTGAAAAAAGGATACGAATGTTTGAGATTTGGATTTTGGATCCAAAAATAAGCTTTTGTAATAAGAATGTATTTTGTAGGGAACACACATGTGTGTTCCCAGAGGTCCAGACATGTCTGGACCCTACATAAAAACCCTCCGCCTCAGGCGGAGGGTTTTTTAATTGTGTTGCGTTTTAATGCAATTCTCTTCGGGGAAAATGAAACCAGAATTGCAGCAAGAAAGTTTGGTGATGGGGTTCATCGTCATTTTCAATTGACATACTTGCTTGTGGGAAATGCATAGTGCCTCCTTTCTTATGATTTGATTTTCGCCCAAGGAGCTCCAGCTCCTTCGACGATTTTGTATTTTCCTGTTTCGATTTGATCGGTTGTAGAAAAACGAGATTCAATCATTGACTGAACCAGTGTCTGGATTTTGAGTACTCTCATGCGACTTTGGATCAAAGCATGGGTCATCATAAATATTTGGCGCGCATTTTGAGGAAAGAAAAGAGCCATTTGTCCTGCAAACTCATTCGCAAGAGTCGGCTTATTCATTCTCAAAAATGCAGCAATTTTTCTTTTAAACAGAATGGTATCGAATGAGTTTTTGTCCATCTCAGGGATATTTCGATTTTGGTTTTTTGCGATTTTCATTTTTTTTCTCCTTTATTTTTGATTTGTAAAAGAACGCAACACAAAATGTTTCTGCACACGCTGAAATCCAGGTGTACAAAAAATCATACCGGCTTCGCCGGCATGTTTTGATTACGAAATTATTTCCTAACCACGACGCACCGGCGAAGCCTTGTCGTTGTGATGATGGAATCTTTTGAGCACGATTTTGTACCCGCCAAAAACACCATTCAGAAATTGTGATACGCGCGCAATGGTGCGAGAGCTCATGCCGGTTTTTTTTTCAATCTGAGTGTAGGGCATTTTTTTCTCAAGCATCTGGGCGACTTGCCACCGGCGAGAAAATTCTTCTATTTCTCCTTCTGTCAGAAGATCACGCAAAAATCTCCGCGCTTCATCCTCGTTTTGAAGAGAAAGAATTGCGCGGAAGAGATCTTTGGAGAGCGGAGAATTGAGATTCATAAAAACACTTTACTCTAATAAAGTAATCATAGGAAAAATTTTGTCAAAGTTTTTTTAAAAAAAGGATACGAACTCTCGATATTTGGAGTTCATATCCCTATTGGGGGGAAATTTTCTCCCTACATTAGGCAGATTTCATTACTTGCGAAACATTTTCCTGCACGATATTTTTTAGTTCGCAAATATCGCTCAGCATGTTATCGATGATTTCGGCTGACTTTGGGCGATTGTGAGCTTCTAATTTTTTTAGTATTTCTCGAAGAATTTTTCCTATTTCTACGGGGTCGTTCGATTCGGCTAATTGTTGTATTTCGGCTTTATATTGCTCTGATATTTGAGATCGTAATTCTTTTATTTTTTGCATATCTTCCTCTTTTTTGTTTGCATCTTTTGTTATGATATCGGCAATACCAATGCTGACGGAGATCGCAATTTTTTCCTCTTGTTTTTTGCGCTCATCTTCTCGCTCGATAGAACTCCATTTATCAGCGTCCATGCCCGCTTTTGTTTGGCTTCCTCCTAGGAAAATATCGTTTTCTATTTTGAAAATGAATTGCGGAGAAGATATCTGATGACGGTGAATGATATATTTCATAAGAAATGGGAATAAAAAAATAAAAAAAACCGGCTTTCGAGCCGGCTTACTTTCTGGATTTCTTCTTTTTTTACATACCAGAATGCACCGGCTCAGCCAGTTTCCAGAAAAAGAAGAAAAAGAAAGTGTTTGATATCATCGGTGTGTATTGTCCAGAGAAACATTTTATTGTCAAATTTTCTCTCGTCATAGAGACAGGATACGAACTCCAAGCATCAAGAGTTCGTATCCAAAGAAAGAGTAACGAGATGACAAGAAACGTTCTTTGGGTACAATCCTGATGATGGCAAAATTCAACACGTCTTGTCCGAGCGGATTTCCTGAGTGGACTCCTGCCCAGGAAAGAGTGGCGCAAAAATGGATTGCGACTATTCGGGATGTCTTTGAAAAAAACGGATTTATGCCGATTACGACCCCTTTGGTAGAGAGAGAAGAAAATCTTCTTTCCAAAGGAGGGAATCCCAAAGAAATGTATGTTCTGAAGAGAATTTTGGACGAAGAAGGGGATTCGTCGCATTCGGGGAACGCTCTGCGGTTTGATCACACGGTGCCTCTGGCGCTCTATGTGGCGCGACATTTCAATGAACTGAGTTTTCCTTTCCGTCGATATGCGATTGGTCCCGTACTTCGGGGAGAGCGCGCCCAAAAGGGACGGTTTCGCCAATTTGATCAGTGCGATATCGATGTGGTGGGAAGTGAAAATCTATCGCTCAAAAATGATGCGATGGTCGCGGCCGTGATTATTCAGATATTTGAAAGATTAATGCCAGAACAGAAATTTATAGTGAGGATTAATAATCGAAAAATACTAACAGGAATTGCTAATTTTTTAAACATTTCATCACAGAAATTTTTAGAAATTTGGGATCATAGGGAGAAAGTAACAGGAGAGGAATTTAATAAAAAATTAAATGAATTAGTGCCTAGTGGAAAAAAAGAGAAATTCAGAGAGATTTGTGATTTTGCAATTACACAGAAGAAAAATCCAAATGTTTGGCACTCTTCTGATTGGGAAAATTGGTTTGATGTTCACAAAACTTTTGGAATGTTGAATAAGGAGTCGGCGGAAGGAGCAGAAGAATTAATTACTGTTTGTCGAATTTTGAGAAATGATCTTGGAATTTCTCCAAAGCAATTCGAACCAGATTTCTCCATTGCTCGCGGCTTAGACTACTACACCGGCACGGTGTACGAGACCCATTTAGTCGGCTATGAATCGCTCGGTTCGATCTGCTCTGGAGGTCGGTATGACGATTTGGCAGAGGTTTTTACTGGCAAAAAACTTCCTGGTGTTGGTATTTCGATCGGTCTCACGAGACTTCTCTCACAGCTTTTTGAAGCAAAATTAATTGATGTGGATCGGAGTTCGCCGAGTGAAATTTTGATTGTTTCAGCCAGCGAAAAAGCGGAAAAAGAATGTCTGGCTCTCTCTTCTCAAATTCGCTCTTGGGGATACCCAGTCGAAAATTATCTCGAAGACAAAAAACTCGCTAAGCAGTTTGATTATGCGAATAAGCTTGGAATCCCGTATGTGATCGTGGTCGGGGAAGATGAATTGAACAAAAAATGTGTTCAACTAAAGAACATGAAGATCGGCGACCAAGAGGAGATTTCGCGTGATACATTGCAGGCAGTATTGGAAAAAAAACTGTAGCTTGGATTACCTCGAGGATTGACTTCCGGACATATTTCGGTAGAGTTCCGGCTCTTTCGAAATGCATTGCCTTTTTGTGCAAAATAATGTATAATAAAGAGATTATTGTCACTTCATGAAAAAAATTGCCTCGTATCTGACCCTCAAAAATATCGGTATTGCTTTTGGGGGATTACTCCTGATCTGGATGGGGTACAAATTTACCTCTTCTCCCGAACCTCAGGAAACCCAAGTGCAACGAAAAGAAAAATCAGCCCAAACAATTGCTTTTGGAGAGTGGCGTCCAGAAAGTGTCAGGGAAGTTTTGGGAACACTTCAATCTTCTGGAGATATAAATATTGTTTCGGAAATAAACGGAACGATTGCGGAAACATTTGTTCGTATTGGCGATGAAGTAGAAAAAGGACAGCTTTTGGCTTTGTTCCAGCGTTTTAATGATGCAACTCAAACAGCCTATGAAAATGCTCTTCGTAATTTAACAGTGACAAAAATTTCATCTCAAAATTCGGTTGCTTCGGCAGAAACAAGCCTGCAGACAGCACTGCGAAAATTGGAGCAAACGCGTGATACCGAAGAACAATCATACAAACAGGTTTTTGAAACACTTCGAACACAGGCCAGAAATTCCGAAACGGTGGCTTCCAATGCTCTGGATTGGGCGGACAAAATTTTGGGAGCGTCGCCTCGATTTCGCTATCAGTTTGATTTCACAGATGCTCATATCGGAAACATTGATCAAGTAAAAAAACAAACGACAAAAACTATGGTCGGAGAATTAGTTCGTCAACAAGATTCTTTGCCGCAGGTTCCGTCTTTTCGTCCTGCGGATGCTGATATTTTGTACTATGCACAGGAGCGTCTCAAATTTTTGAGGGATGTTCAGAAAGTTGTGCGAAATATGGACGATTTAATTCGGCGCACAACTCCAGCTGAGAATTTTTCTATTTCAGATCGCACAGCTTACAAAGCTGAAGCAGAATCTTTTTCTTCCAAAGTAGACGCGGAAATTCTTTCTCTGGAATCAAAAATAGAGACTGCAAAAACTCAGAATCAGAACAAAAGACTCTCTTTGGTAAATGCTGAAAATGCGGTCAAAAGTGCTGAAGCCTCACTTGATCTTGCCCGAGCTCAGGCCGGATCTTCTCTTTCGGCAGCTCAGAGTCAGGTTGCTTCGGCGAGTGTTTCTCAGTCTGATTTGGAAGTGAGGGCTCCTTTTTCGGGACGAATCACTGCCAAAGAAATATCAGATTTCGACCAAGTAAATGCCGGACAGCCTTTATTTTCGATTGTTTCTCCGACGGTCAATCCAAAAGTTGTGGGGTATGTGACGAGCGACGAATTGGATCGTATCCTTTCGGCTTCGCATATTGACATTCAGCTTTCCAATGGAAATAAAGTGCGGGTAGATCATTCATTTCTCAGTTACAAAACCGATCCTTCCAGTCAAAAAATTCGAGTAGAATTTCAACTCGACACTTTTCCGGAAGGCGTTCTTTTGGGAAGTTTTGCGAAGATTTTGGTTCCCACTCAAAACGGAAAAGTAAATCTGGTCCCGATCACCGCACTTTCTTTTGAACCGGATGGGGCAGAAGTTTTGATTTTGGATTCGGAAAATATTGCTCGCCGAAAAAAAGTTCAATACGGAAAAATTATTTCAGATGCTGTGGAGATTTTGGGTGGTTTAGAAAAAGGACAAAAAATTCTGAAGTACCGAAATAGAGCTCATGCAGGAGAATTTATTCAGGAGATTGAAAGTTCGCCTTTGGGAGAATCATTAGAACCAGAAGAGAATGAATAATCATTCATCCAGCCCAGAGACAGAAAAACCTTCGGTTCCTCATCTGGGATCAGGATGGATGTTGTTCTTGAATAAATTTAAAGTCACGATTCTGTTCACGATTTTTATATTGGTATACGGAGCCAATGCTTTTCTCAATATTCCGCGTGAGATTACTCCAACCATTGATATTCCGGCTGCTACTATTGTGACGGTCTGGCCTGGTGCGAGTCCGGGAGACGTCGAAAAGCTCGTCACCAATAAAATCGAAAAAGAGATCAAAAATCTCGACAATGTAGATGAATATACTTCTTTTTCGATGTCGGGCATTTCGGTTGTCAGTGTGGAATTTGATATCGACACGGATAAATCGGAAAATATGCAGAAACTCCGAGAAGAACTCGATAAAGCCGAAAAAGACCTTCCCGATACGATAGTCGATGAGCCGGAGATGACAGAAATTAGTGTTACAGATATTCCGATTGTCTCCTTGACTCTTTCAGGAGATTTTTCTTGGTCAGAATTGAAGAGTTTTGCCGAAGTTTTGGAAGATGAATTTGAAAGTGTTCCCAAGGTAAAAGATGTGTCGGTCAAGGGAGCTCCGAAAGACGAAGTTCATATTCTGATTGATCCGATCAAAATGCAGGCCAAAGGTATTGGTTTGAGTGAAGTGATCGATACTATTCGACAGCATCATCGGGATATGCCTTTGGGGCAGATTTCAGTCGCCGGACAAAAAATCGAAGTAACCGTCCGGTCAGAGCTTGAGGAAGCTTCAGAGTTTATGGCGATTCCGATAAAGAAAGTGAAAAGTAGCAATATTCGATTGGGAGATTTTGCGGTTGTTCGACGGGAGTTTGATAAATTTGAAGTCGAAACCTACTTCGCGACAGAAAAACAAACCGAACCAGCAATACTCATCGATGTGATCAAATCTGGTTCGAAGGGAAATGTCATCCAGATGGTAGGAGAAGTTTTGGGACGAGTAGAAAGTCTCAAGCAAAATGGAAATATTCCTTTCGATCTGAATGTCGATGTCACTTACAACCGCGGTGATGATATTCGTGAAAGTCTTAACACGCTTACCAATAGTGGACAACAGACACTCATTTTGATTGCTATTGTCATGTTGATTGCGCTTGGATGGAGAGAGTCTTTATTGGCTGCACTCGCTATTCCTTTGTCCCTTCTTATTGCGATTACAACTCTCTTTTTTATGGGGCAGACCTTCAATGGAGTGTCACTTTTTGCACTTGTCTTATCAGTCGGACTTTTGGTGGACAATGCTATTATTATCGTAGAAGGGATGTCGTATGGTATTCATGAAAATAAAATGACGCCGTACGAGGCGGCTGTTTATACACTGCATACGTTTCGCTGGCCGATTATTACGGGAACCCTGACAACACTTTTTGCTTTTCTGCCGATGCTCCTTTTTATTTCAGGGGTGAGTGGGCAGTATGTTTCGGTTATTCCAATTACGGTCATGGCGGGTTTGACGGGAGCTCTCTTTGTGGCTTTGTTTTTGCTTCCGGCTTTGGGGATGAAATTTTTTCAGATTCTTCCTCCCAAAGTTCACCGTGAATCCCGAACGCTCAAAAAAGCGCAGCGTTGGTATGGGGAAAAAATGAAAGCAATTCTGGCTTCCAAAGGAAAGTTAGCCCTCACCTTAGCGATCGCGCTAGGATTTTTTCTTGCCTCTGTGGGGTTGGTCGTTACGGGTCGAGTACCGATCGAAGTTTTTCCATCTTCGGATCAGACTTTTTTTGCGGCGAAAGCAGAACTACCCGTAGGAACAAAGCTAGAAGAAACTCGAAAGCTCGTCGATCCTATTGAGGAAGTTCTCCGGCAGTATTTTGCGCCACAAGAAAACGGAGATGTTTTTCTGAAAAATTTTGTCTTCACAGTTGGTCGGGCTTCAGATGCTGTATCAAATTTTGATGGACCGGGCAACATGCCAGAAGAAAATGTATTGGGCATTACCATTAATCTGACCGACAAAGAAGAACGCGAAATGCGATCTTTTGAAATCGTACCAATTATTCAGAAAGAATTACGTTCTGTGATCCCGTCTCATGTAGAATTTCGTTTTGTTGAAGAGGAAGGAGGTCCTCCCACTGGGGCTCCTATCGAAGTGCGACTGATGGGACAAGATCTGGAGCATTTAGAAAATATGGCCGATGCTCTCAAGGAAAAAATAGAAGTGTTTGAAGGAACAGAGAATGTTCGCGATTCTCGATCTGATCCGGTGACGCAAGTAACTTGGCGATTTGATCGTGATATTTTGGCGCAGTTTGGCCTCACGCCTGTTCGAATCATGGAAGCACTTCGAGCTTCGGTCAATGGGACGACGGTTATCAAATTGACCGAAGGAGACGAAGAAATCGATGTGGACTTACGCGTGGACTGGGATGGAACTCGAAGGTGGGATGATCCGCAGTCTTTGGATGCTTTGGAACGGATTCCGATCAAGATACCATCGGGAGAATTTATTACGCTGAGCCAAGTAGCAGAAGCCCATCTTTCTTCAGAATTGTCTCGCATCGAACATCGGAATGGAATGCGCATCCTGTATGTTCGATCTGATTTGCAACAAGGAATGACGGCTTCTCAATTTGCTCCTCAAATAAAAAAAGCGATCGAGGAACTCGGAAAACATACCGGTGAAATTATCGAGATTGGGGGAGAAAACGAAGAGGGGAATCGTCTCATTCAGGAAATGTCTCAGGCCATGCTCGCGGCGGCACTTTTGATTTTTCTTGTTTTGGTCTGGCAGTTTAATTCTTTTTCTCAGCCACTTTCTATCTTATTGATTGTTCCTTTATCTCTGACAGGAGTTTTTATTGGTTTTGGGATTATGGGATTACCGATTAGTTTTCCGACGATGATCGGAATTGTTTCTTTGGCGGGTATTATTGTGAATGACGCGATTGTCCTCATTGACCAAATTAATCATCGACTTGCTGATGGCTTGCATGCGGTAGAAGCCTATATTGACGCAGGAAAGGAACGTCTGCAGCCAATTTTCCTGACTTCAGTAACGACGGTCGTCGGGATGCTTCCGCTGTCACTTTCGGATGAAGTGTGGGGAGGACTGGGATTCGCGATTGTGTACGGAATGATGCTTTCGACGGTTCTCACACTGGTATTGATTCCTTGTTTTTTATTGATGATTCGTCGGAGTCGCCAGTGGTTGGGGCGACATTTGCGCCCAGTTTTTTCTCGTCGATAAAAAAATGCGGCATCCAGGATCACTGGTATGCCGCAGAATTGTCCCGGGTCGTGGGACTGGAGGATCTGAAGAATTTCTTAAACGAGTGGAAAGTGCTTTAATTCTGGTTCTACATCAAATTCTTTGTTGCATTCTGAATTTGAGCAGGTGTGTGATTCTTCCATGCCATGAACTGCATTTTCTTCTCCACAGCAGGGACATTTTGTTGTGCTTTCTCCTAAAGGATGTGTGTCCCAAGGAAAAGAAACGACAACTCTTTTTCTTTCATTTTTCTCAGCCATAGCGGCCTCCTTTTTTGTTTATGATTGGATTGATAAGTCGTTAAATTTTTTCTTCAGACTCCGAAAATTTGTGTGTTCTTGCCCCGACAATTGCTGAAAACATTCAGAATTTCCCGAGATTACAAGAGCACAGAAGGCTCGGAATCTGATCATCGATCTGTAAAAGAACAAAGAAAAACCTCCGCTCGAATCCAGAGCGGGGTAATGATGTGGCGATAATTTTTATCTTATGCCAACATTCCCGCTCGACCGGAGAGAATGAGAATGAGAGCAAGAATGACAAAGAATGCACTTTCAGCAGGGCTGAAGTTTTTCAAAACGGCAACATTTTCCTGTGCGTGCATTTCTTGTTTGTTATTGTGGGGACTCTTCTTTTTTTGTCAAAATTTTTTACTCTGTTTTATGTCCAAAGTGAGCCAGGCCTTCCAAAATACCAGCAGTATAATTTCCATTCATGTTTTCCCAGTTTCCTTGTGCACAATAAATTTTTTCGAGAATTTCTTTCTTCTTTCCGATTTCTAAAATTTCTCTGCGTACTTCGTCTCGAGCATTCGCTACCAAAATTGCCCGATAGCCACTCGTGAGAGGTTGGATATCATTTCCGCTATCACCGGCATAGACCGTCTCATTTTCTCCAAAGCCAAAATTATGGCAGAGATATTTCAGAGCGTCTTCTTTGGTCGCGGAAAGAGGTAGGATATCGAGAAGTCCTTTGTGCATTTGCTCGTCAATACTGAAGATAATAGCGGCTTTGATATTTTTTGCTTCGAGGATTTCTCGCACTTGGCGAATGAGTTTTTGCTTTTCAATATTCTCATCAGTGTAATAGCTTCGCTTGAAAGTATTTTGTTTTTCTGGTTCTTGTGGGGTAAGCTCAGGGATTGACTGCAAAAGCTCACCAATACTCTCATTCGTATATCCGTTCCAGTCTTTGCCGATAATGCAAGCCCAATTGGTATCTTCTTCGAAATGATCATCTTTTCGGATGTATACAGTTGTCCCTACGTCACCGACTGCCAGATCGGGGAGAGGAATTTTGTATTCTTGGATTCCTTTGCGAATCAACCCCAGATCGCGTCCCGTGAGATACGCCAATGTCACTTCCGGGCGTTCAGTAAAAGCGCGAAATCGAGCCAGAGCCTGAGGTGAAATGGGCTGTTGACCATTTGGAAGGACTGTTCGATCCATATCACATGCCAAGAGGAGCTTTTGGGTCATAAATTTAGAGAAATAAATTCTTCGGATTATCTAAAGCATGATGAGCCCATACGGCTGCTCCCGCACTCCACCCCTGATGAGAGGTTCCCATGGGGGTATAATTTTTTCCGTGGAGAAATTCAGCGAATCCCCATTCTTTCCCTTTTTCCGTTGATTTTTTATTCGCCTGGTCAATTCCTCGCGCATACGCTTCGGCTTCTTCTTTCTTTCCTCGACGAGCCAAGTCTGCTACATAAAATCCTGTTACCATGGGCCAGAGACCTCCGTTATGGTATTCATAGGGTTTATTTTTGAAGGTATAAGAAAAAGAAATCTGGAGATGTTTCCATTCATCATCGACTGGCTGAATGATGGGATCGAAAGCCGGCAGAAGATTATTTGTTTTTCTGTCGAATCGGCTTTTGATACAGTCATCGACATCAGTACGCTGTTTTTCGTCAGCGATATCGAAGAGCGAGACGAGTACATTCGCTAATACATCGAAACGAAATCCGTATCCAAAAGGAGTAAAAAAGGGCAACCAATGTGGTTTTTGATTGCAGTATTGTTGTCCTTTCTCAAAAAGAACCGGATGATAAATGGCCGGATCGTCTTTTGGGGTTTCGCAGATCCAAAAATTTGCTCGGATTTGTTCCTTGAGATGATCTATTTTTTGTGATTGCTGACGAGGGATTTTTTTCCCCATTACACGAGCAATATCTCTGTATTCTCGAAGAGCTTGATAATACAGAACTTGATCATAGAGAACGTATCCCTGCTGAATGTATTCATCCGACCAATCTCCAGTAGGAGGAACATAGAGAAATCCTTTTTGATTGAATTCCCAGGCCCCAAGTAAAAAAATGCATTTTTCTATGTGAGGCCAGAGGGCTTTGAGGAAAGAAATATCTTCTGTTCTCTTGAAGTACTGTCCGCAACCAATAACAAACCAAAGTGTCGCATCAACACGCCCAGCTGTTCCGCCATAACTGACATGATTCCCTTGGGGATCGACATTGCTGGGGATTTCACCGTGTTCTCCTTGATGCTCAGACAGAGTAAAAAGTGTTTTTCGAAAGGTTTCTTGAAATTTTTTATCTCCGGTGAGAAGCGTTGCCAGTCCGATAATAACGCCGTCTCGTCCCCAAATACGATAATAATTATCGCGATCTGTATTGGACGCAGTAAATCCTTGAGGAGTACTTATATTCTGCAGAAGCTGGATTGCTTTTTCGTAACCTTCGGAAAAAAGTTTCATATGCGGTCTCTGTGTTGTCTATATGTGGTTATGATTTTATCACTAATGGAGTCCCATGAGAACATATCTAGAATTCTTTGACGTCCATTCTTTCCGTATTGTACCTGGT
The DNA here is from genome assembly GCA_021734395.1 of Candidatus Altimarinota bacterium. Classification (GTDB taxonomy): domain Bacteria; phylum Patescibacteriota; class Gracilibacteria; order UBA4473; family UBA4473; genus JAIPGI01. Next base: position 27,768 of record JAIPJB010000002.1, on the reverse strand, counting down.
GTTTTTTGTCCTGCAAAAGAGTCTGTATTTTTTGGGCAAAATCTTCGTGGTTTTGGGCTTGAGCGTGGAGTCCAGTTTCCCCGTCTTTCACGCTAAACTGGAGTCCTCCTACCTGAGATACTATCACCGGCGTACTACAGGCCATGGCTTCCAACGGCACAATACCAAAAGGTTCATAGCCGGAAGGAACGACGCAAAAATTTGCCGCAGAGTAATAGTAGGGAAGTTTTTTATTGGGCACCCGTCCCACGAAATGTACATACTTTTTACAACCTGTTTCCCGCAATGCGGCTTTTATTTTTGTGCGTTCTTCTTTTTCTTCTTCGGGAATGTTGCGCGCATGCAGAGCACTTCCTCCGCAGATATAGAGGAATGTTTTTTCTCGTTCGTCGGAAGGAAGCTTTTTGTGCATTATGCCAAAAGCACGAACGAGTGTCGGCACATCTTTTTGGGGCACCAGTCGTCCAACAAAAAGAATGACATTTCTGTCGATTGGGATTTTTGTTTTTGCCCGAGCCACAGAAAATCCATACGGCTGAAATCGTTCCGTATTAACTCCCACAGGAATAATTGTAATTTTTTCTGGATTGATTTTGTATTCTTGTGTCAAAACTCGCTTTTCTTCTGGGCAAGTGGCGATAACGGTATCGCAATTTTGGGCGATCTGTGTTTCGGCTTTTTCCCGGGCTTCTCCGTCTGGTGTTTTTTCCTGTAAATAATCGTGTTTTACTTTTCCGAGCGAATGAAAGGTTTGAACGAGAGGGATTGAAAATAATTTTTTCAGTTGAAGCCCTACGAGTCCCGAGAGCCAGTAATGTCCGTGTAATATATCGTAGTGGAGATTGTTTTTTTGGATATAGTCTTTTGCGGCTCGGACAAATTCATCTTTGTGGAGAAAAATTTCGTGTTTGGATAAAAATCCTTTGGGTCCGAAGGGAATACGGATTACGCGAAATCCTTTTTTGGAATATTCTTCTCTGGGGAGTAATTCATCCGATAGGCGGGTAAAAATATCCACGCGATATCCTTTTTCTACGAGTTTATCAGCCAGTTCACGGACATACACATTCTGTCCTCCGGTTTCACCCCCGCCGATTTTGGCCAGCGGATCTGAATGGTCGCTGATCATCAGAATCGAACCTTTGGACGAGGTATCGTCTATTGGTTGTTTCATGTAATTCAGCGCCAGTATACTTCTTTTCTCTTTCCTCCCAAACTTCTCTTGGGAGATTGTGTTTGGCGGGTTATAATAAAAGATACATGGTCCAGAATTTTTTGGGAATCGATATTGGAGGAACCAAGATTTTTGCGGTTCGCATGAGTGCTTCGGGAAAGATTGAACAAGAATACAAGATTCCTACTGAAGCGGCAGAAAGCCAAGAAAGAGTACTCAAAAATATTGCTTTTGCGGTCGAAAAAGTACGTACATCACAGACGATTGGCATTGGGTTCTCCTGGGCGGGGTTTGTGGATGCACAAAAGGGGATTGTTCATCATGCTCCGAATATTTCCGGATTTTCAAATTTTGCACTTCAGAAATGGGCGGAAAAGACGTTTCACCTGCCCATCCAAATCGAAAATGATGCGCGGCTTTTTGCTCTGGCGCACTATAAAAAATACAACATTTCCAATCTCCTAGGGATTGTACTGGGGACGGGAGTGGGATCGGGAGCCATCGTGGATGGGCATCTTTTGCGCGGCAGTCAGAATTTTGCCGGAGAAGTCGGGCATATGAAATTTTCCGGTATTGAAATCGAAGATCAATTATCCGGCCCCGCACTCAAAAAATTTCTCGGTCGCGATTCATTGCGAGGAGAAAAAATAACTCTTTCGCAGATCGAGCCGGTGCTGGATATTTTTGCAGATTGGCTGCACAGTCTTCTTTTTGCCTACAATCCTGAAAATATTTTTCTCGGTGGAGGAGTCGGAACGCATATCTATACGGATTTTTTAGCGGACTTAGGGGCGAAGCTTCATGAACGAATAAAAGCCCATGACTATCCGCTGAAATGTGAAATAGTCGTCAGCGATTTTCCGGATGCCTCAGCTGTAGGAGCGGCGGAACTGATACAGGAGCACTTGAGGAGTTGAGAAAGACGTTTGGATTTCTCTCGAAATTCATCTCCCGAAGCACTTTTGCAAGGCCTCGGGAGAAGGAATGTTTAGTAGGGAGGAGTCTTTAGTGTATCAAGATAGGGAGGCACCGTTGAATCTACGGCTGGATTTATATTCTCATTATTTGGTAGTGCAAAAAAATACCAAATAATAAGAGCGAGTATTGCCACAAATCCAAAAACTTTTAATCCTGTGTGTTTTGTTTCTCGCATAATTCACCTCCGTGATTTTTTTTGTGAGAGAAAGAACGTCTTTCTCCTGAAATGCTCCGAAATTCCAAAGAACATGTTTCTTTTTATAACTTATTTTTTCTTTCGTCAAGACATCTTGAAATTTTCTTTTCTCTGGTCATAATCAAATCGAACAATAATTTTCTCACTCCTCCCGCATGGCGCGTCCCCGAATTCTCAGAACTCTTATCCTCGACATCGTGGATAAGGGTGTTTCGCGTGAAGATGCGGAAGAACGCCTCGTCGAATTACGGAATCTTATTCGTACGGCTGGAGGGATTGTCATCAAAAAAATCATCCAAAAGCGCGGACGACCTTCGGCGAAGACATTTTTGGGTACGGGAAAAATCCAAGAAGCTTCAATGATCGCGAAAGAAAAAGATATTGATCTAGTGATTGTCAACGGCCTCCTCAAGCCCAATCAATACCTGCACCTTCAGCATGCTTTTCCTAAAAAAATGCTGTGGGATCGGACGGATCTGATTCTCGGTATCTTTGACAAGCATGCTTCTTCGCGGTTGGCGCAATTACAAATTAAACTCGCACGTCTCCAGCACGAGATTCCCAAACTTTATGCGCGTCAGGCGACAACCCTTTTTGAGCGAGCTGGAGCGGGAATCGGAACTCGAGGACCAGGAGAAAAAGGAATCGAAGCGGAAAAGCGACACATTCGCTCCCAGATCAAACAGATCGACAAAAAAATACAGACACTCCAGCGAACCCATTCTGCTCAGCGTCATCGCCGCATCAAAAACGGTCTCCCGACGATTTCACTCATTGGCTATACCAATGCGGGAAAGTCTTCTCTGATGCAACTCCTCACAGAAAAAGAAAATGTCGTGGCCAATAATGCACTTTTTACCACGCTCGACACGCGTATCGGGAAAACCTGGCTACCGGATTCGGATCAGGAAGTACTGGTGGCGGATACGATTGGATTTATTGCTGATGTCCCGCCGACACTTATTTCCTCCTTTCTGACGACATTGGAAGAAGCGCGCAATGCAGATTTACTCCTGCATGTGATCGATATCAGCGATCCCAAATACCAACAGAAAATTCAGGTCGTCCAAGAAATTCTGCAACAACTGGGGTGTGAAGATATGCCACAGCTGTACGTCTGCAATAAAATGGATGTCGCTCAAAATTTTGATTTTGAAGATTTTTCTGGAGCGTATGCTCAGCACAGCCCAATATTGATTTCCTGTATGCGCGAAAAAAATCTGAATTTTCTCAAACGAAAAATATCGTGCATTCTGGATAAAAAATCTCTGGCTCTTGCCTAAGCATCTTTTCGTGTTTTTTGCAGCTGAGTCAAAAGCTCATCGGATTTTGTTTTGGTCATGATTTTGGGAATCACCTGACTGAGAATGCTCGATACTTCCGGATGGAGTTTCTCGAGAAATTCTTTTTTATGTTCTTGGGGGAGAACGACGATTAATTTTTTGTATTTTCCTTCCTGCTTTCTTTTGAAGAGAATGTGAGCAATTTTGGAAAAAAATTTTTGTCGGACTCTGTTTTTTATATTTTCATCTTCGAGTCCATCATGGATGCCGGTAGAGGTATCGACGGTCATATTCTTTTCAGTATCATCGAGTTGAAAATCATCCGTCTGAAATTCATCTTGTTGTTCGAAAATATGACGATGAGCCAAAAAAAACTTTGCCGTCGTTCCGTCGAGAACTACAAAATACGTGGGAATATCAAAACCGACCTGTGTCTGAGGTATTTGCATGAGAAAGAAACAATGAAACTATTCTGACTATATCAAATTTTCGACTCCCTCTCAAACAATTATTGAACAAAAAATGTGTTCAATAAATACTTCTCTTTAAAACATATTGAAAAATAAAAGAAATTCTTCCTATAATCATTTATATTTGCTTGCAACAAGAGAGAGAAAAAAGTTCGTTTTTTTTACAGAAAATTTAAAAATGAAAACGAAAAACATATATACATCTTTTGGAGATCGTTTTTGGGAAATTGATTTTTTGCGGGGGCTGGCTGTTTGGGGGATGATAGCTTTTCATCTGTTTTATTTGCTAGATTGGTATGAGATTACCTCGTATTCGCTTTTTTCTGGGGGATGGAAGTTTTTTGGAGATATTGTGCGAAATACTTTTTTTCTTCTGGTAGGGATAAGCTTATTTTTATCATGGCAGAAATCTAAGTATTCGAAAGCATTTTATCTTCGCCATACGAAACGAGCTTTTCTCCTTCTTTTTCTTGGGGCAGGGGTTACGTTTTTGAGTATGATTTTTACTCCTGATCGGATTATCTTTTTTGGCGTGCTGTCGTTTATTGGATTGGGGATACTTTTGGTTATGCCATTTATACGCTGGGCATGGACACTCTTTCTTTGTGGAGCAGGAATTTTACTCGTGCATATATACGGAGATAATTTTTTCACAACAGATTCACTGTGGGGATATATCATCGGCACCAGTCCTCAATACTGGATTCGGTCCGATTACTTCCCGCTTATTCCGTGGCTTGCGGCTATTTTTTGGGGAGGTCTCTTGGGGCACTTTCTTTTTCCTCAAGGCAAACGAACATATCTTTTTCCTCTTTCCCCACCAAATATTCTTTCTCCTTTTTTGTGGAGCGGGAGAAATGCTTTATGGGTCTATGTTCTTCATTTTCCGGTGCTTTTTGTGATGGTTCGAATAATGTTGTCTTTTCTCAAAAAATAGCACCCCTTGGGGGTACTATTTTTTCTTTATTTGTTTCGAAATGAGAACGAAAGAACTCAAATCACTTATTTGTTTGTATTTTTTTTACTGGTTTACTGGTCGGATAGCTCCAAAATCGGCTCTGATTGATGGGAGGGATGGTCGTATGACTCGATTTCTTCCCAAAAAAACATTCTCTATGATAGAAAGAACGGTATTTCGATTTTTTACTCTTGGTGGATAGATCTCCAAAGGAGAGTATTCCCTCTGAAACTGTGTATTAAACGTGCTGTTTTCTAATCTATAGATGCTGGCTTCATCGAGTTCTACAGATGTTTTTCCTTGGAATTCTGGATTGGCGGTGCTGTGCTTTAGCCGATATTGAATTCCTGCACTACTATTAACATCGTTTATATTGACATTGTCTAATTCTGCAGAAGTTTCTCCTTGAAACTCAGGATTGGCGGTACTGTGTTCTAGTCGATACTGATCTCCAGCATCGCTTCCAAAGTCATTGCGAACATTGATGCCATTCGATTCTACAGAAGTTTCTCCTTGAAACTCAGGATTGGCGGTACTGTGTTCTAGTCGATACTGATCTCCAGCATCGCTTCCAAAGTCATTGCGAACATTGATGCCATCTGATTCTGCAGAAGTTTCTCCTTGAAACTCAGGATTGGCGGTACTGTGTTCTAGTCGATACTGATCCCCAACGTCGCTGTCAAGATCATTGAGAATATTGATGCCATTCGATTCGGCGGCAGTTTCTCCTTGGAATTCAGGATTAAACGTGCTGTGTTCTAACAAATAAAGTTTTTCTCTATTTTGTTGTGTTGTTTTTGCAGAGATTGCAGAAACTGGTATTTCAAAAGCGAATTGAACAAATAGAAAAAGTGCGAAAGCCGTATAAAAATACTTCATACCGAGAACATGTTCCTTTATGACTTGAAACACAAGTAAACCGCATATACAAGCGAACCATTACATGTTTATTTACAACTTGTCATTTTTATTATTTTTTAATAAAAATTCAAAGTAAGATGATTCTTTATTCGTGAGATCCGTAACGATTTATGAGATTCGGGGTCAAATCTTCTTTTGGTCTTCTATTGAGGTGCTCTCTCTGTCTCTTTCGGTCAAACTCAGAACTATTCGACTCGCTTTTATCATATTCAAAAACACTCTGGTCACAGATCATGAGAAAACCCCGTTTCGCGGGATGAGCCGAATGGCTGGATTTATTGAAATTTACAAGGGAAATGCAAAAAATCCTCCGAGGTTTTTCTTGAAGGATTTTTTGTAATTGTGAAAATATTATTCAAACTTGTTTGCCCAAGCATACAGAAGACGAAGTGAGCGAGAAGGAAGTTGAGAAAGACGATGATGAGAATCCTTTCGAAGAAATTTCATTTCGTCTTCTTCGTATTCTTTTGCTTCCAAAAATGATTGGCTCACCAGTTTCATTTGAGAATATTTTTGCATTGTGGCGTTTGAGTTTTTAAACAAGAAGTCATCATAGTATCCTTGTTTTTCTACCCCCAAATAATAATCTGATGGAAGAACGTTTGCTCCATTATATCGAGCTATAATTGTCGATCCATCAACAGAAAAGGAACCAAGATGAACATTCCGCTGAATGGGCGCTCTTTGGGTTTTCTTGGTGTTTGTGTTTGCTTTTGTGAATATAAGATTCTTATATGATCCTTTTTCTGGATCTCCCTTTTGGTAATAATTTAAGGGAAGAATTCTTGATCCATCATAGAGAGCAATGGCAAACGATCCGTCGATAGGATTTGCTCCAAGATGTACGTTTCGCTGAAGTGCCATAGAGAGTGGCGCAAAAATCATTGAAACTAAGAAAAATGCGAAAGCCGTATAAAAATACTTCATACCGAGAACATGTTCTTTTATAATTTAAAACGCAAACAAACCGCATATACAAGCGAACCATTACATGTTTATTTACAACTTACTATTTTTATTATTTTTTAATAAAAACTCAAGTCAAGGGACTCTTTATTTGCGAGATTCGTAATGAAATCTATAGAATTTGGGATCAAATTTTCCTTCAATTTTTGGTCGGGCACAAAAAAAATACAGGGACAAGCCCTGTTTCCTTTTGCGCTGGCTGGGGCGGTAGGATACTCTCACAATTTTTTTACAAAAATTGAATCGAGGAATTTGTATCCTCCCCATTCGACTACTCTCAGGGTCGGTACAAATTATCGAACCTTTCGGTTGTAGAATCCCTTCTATTTCGTAGCGGTAGGATATTCTCTCTGTGTCCGCTTTAGCGGACTTGAATCGAAAACTCTTCACACATTTTGCGAAGCAAAATGGTTCAGAGCGAACCTTTCGGTTCAAATCCTTTCGACCTTCGGTCGGGCACAAAAAAATACAGGGACAAGCCCTGTTTCCTTTTGCGCTGGCTGGGGCGGTAGGATTCGAACCTACGCATCGTGGGACCAGAACCCACTGCCTTACCACTTGGCTACGCCCCAGAACGCGAGAAGCGTAATCAGTTTTTTATTTTTTTCAAGTCTTGCTCTCTTTTGGGTGTTTGACAGAGAGAAGTCATTTTGCTAGCGTCAAAAGTGATTTTTTAATTTTAAGATCTTTATTTATGAATAGATATATTATCGGAACCGTTTTGGGGGTGTTTCTTTTTTCTTTTTCTCCTGTTTTTGCCGTAGCTCAAATAAACGCCGACTCAAAAACAGAAGGGGAGGCGAAAATGATGATGGAGGACTCCTCTGGCTCTGCGGAAAGTGATGCCAGTGTCACTATTGATGCTGAAACAAAAGCAGAGATGAAAATGGAAAACCAATCGGAAGATTCTTTTAAGACTGATCCTGATGGAGAGGGATATGTTTTAATAGAAAATAAATTTGAAACAAAAATCGTATATTCTCAGGATGCTCCCGAGGAAGAAGCGCGAGAACATTGTGAAGAGCAAGGCGGAACCTATGACTCTTGTGGAAGTGGTTGTGGACCGGATGATGCGATGTGTATAGCGCTCTGTGTCCCTGTTTGTGAGCTGGATGTTGATACAGACGCAAAAATGAATATGGAAGTTGACGCAAATATGGGAACAGAAAAGAATGGAAATATGGAGAAAAATATGGAAGCAGAAACCGAAGCGAACATGAATGTTGATGCGGATGCAAACATGGAGAGTAATACCGAGGCAGATGTTGATGCTGAGACAGAAGTCGATACAGACACCAACTTCTTTGTGGATTTCTGGCTGGCAATTAAAAGCTGGTTTTCCTTTGGTGCAGAATAAAAAGTTCTTTTTTCAGATAAAAAATATATTCTTTTTCATTTTTTTATGAGAATACTTTCAACAATATCGGTTTTTTTTCTCCTTCTTCTATCAGGATGCACGTATACACCGGAAAATGGTCAAAACATTGATACATTGATTCAGTCTCGTTTTGATCAAAAAATTGTCTATACCCAAGGAGCTGATGAGGCGGCGATTCGACAGCATTGTCAAAATAAAAATGGAACATTTGACCCCTGTGGAAATAGTTGTGCTCCGGATGCAGAAGTTTGTACGACGGTTTGTGTCCCGGTGTGTCAATTTGAATCCTCTCAAGATTCCGATACCAAAAAAGACACAGCAGAAAATTCGACACACGGCGTCAATAACACCCCTTTACCATTATCGGTTCCCGAAGGTATGAAGCTGGATATCTGGGCTGACAATCTGGATGGAGTGCGAGATATCGAAGGCCCTGATGGTCTTGGAAATTACTGGGTCAGCCGTACGGATCAGGGAGTTATTACACTGATTACCACCAATGATCACGGAGGTGTCGAAAATATAGATGATATTTTTCGGGGTCTGAAAAATCCTCATGGATTACTGATCGATCCTTATAATCCCACGGTTTTATATTTTACAGAAGAAGAAGCATTGAAGCGAGTTCAGCTCTATACAGAAGACACGCCAGAAGTTTTAGCCGAGTTTCCCGAAGGGGATCGTCATTTTACCCGAACACTGCACTGGGGGCCGGACGACAAAATCTATATTTCAATCGGAAGTTCATGTGATACTTGTATCGAAGAAAATGATTTATATGCGACGGTATACAGAATGAATCCTGATGGATCAGAATTTGAACTTTTTGCTGAGGGTTTGCGTAACGCGGTATTTTTCGCAACAGAACCTATCTTTGGCGATATTTGGGTGACCGAAATGGGTCGCGATTATCTGGGTGACACATTGCCACCAGATGAGATCAATATTCTTCAGCAAGATGCTCACTATGGCTGGCCGTATTGCTACGGAGATCAGATATTCGATACGGAGTTTGCTTCTGAACACGACAAGGAAGCTTCATTCTGTGAAGAAACAAAAGCTCCGGTCTTTAATCTGCCCGCCCATGTAGCGCCTCTAGGATTAACTTTTATTCCAGAGGAGGGATGGCCTGCAGAATATCGACTCGATTTACTCGTAGCGCTGCACGGATCATGGAATCGTTCCAATAAAGTCGGGTACAAAGTTGCCCGTATTTCTCTCAACGATCAAGCACGCCCTGAGGGTGAAATGCAAGACTTCCTCAGTGGATGGCTGACAGAAGAAGGCAATGTTCTCGGACGACCGGTGGATCTTTTAGCTCAGCCGGGAGGGATTTTGTACATTACGGATGATGACAGAGGAGTGATTTATCGCCTGACGACTCTTTCTTCGGATATGAATGGTGATGATGGGAATGGAGAAGATCAACCGAATGATCCTGTTTCGACGGATATGATTCGTGTCGCGAATCCTCTTCCCAATCAGCAGATTTCTTCTCCCCTGACGGTGTCTGGAAAAGCCAGAGGACCATGGTATTTTGAAGCGAGTTTTCCTCTAGAACTGCAGGATGGGAATGGCAATCGAATTATCAGGACTTCTGTTCAGGCAGAAGGCGAATGGATGACCGAAGACTTTGTACCATTTGAGACGTCTCTGGAATTTGAGCGTCCAGAAACCGATACCGGAATGCTTATCCTCGAAAAAAGTAATCCTTCCGGACTACCGGAAAACGCAGAATCTATTGAGATACCCGTTCGGTTTTTCGATGGAAAATAGCCTTCGGTTTTTGCTCGCGAGTGTTGGTTTTTTGTTTTCTCTGTACGCCCTGTGGGTGCACATTCGATCTTCCGAAAAAGGATATCAGGCTTGGTGTGATTTCGGAAAAAATGCTTCCTGCTCTCGTGTTTTCGGAAGTCAGTACGGAAAATTATTCGGTATTCCCAATCCTGTATATGGTTTGGTTTGGTATGGGAGTATTCCGTTTTGGGGGGAACAAATATTTCTCGTGCTTTCGGGAATATCGGTTTTAGCTTCCCTGATACTGGCATATTTGCTCTACGGGAAACTCCGAGATTTTTGTATTGTGTGTACGTCTGTTTATTTGATCAATATTCTGCTTTTTATGCAATCATTGGGGTTTTTTCCAAAATAACGCCCCATCCATTGCCGAAAGCCAAAAGCAAGAGAAGAATTGCTAAAAGAGTCAGATCGTAGGAATAGTCCGGAAATTTTTTGTCGGTGCCGAACATTTTCCAGGCGGTTCCGACCAACATATGGACTACAAAGAGAAGAGCAAAGAGACTCGGCAGAATACCGAAGATCAGAGCCAGCCCTCCGAAAAATTCCAGCAGGGCTACGATGGTACCCCAGAAGATGCCAGGCTTAAAACCCATGCCGCTGAAGTGTTCGGCGTTTTTGCGCAGATCTTTGATCTTGGGCCAGCCAAAATAGAGAAAAATCAATCCTACCAAAATACGGCAGAGAAAGAGTATTGTCTCGTCGTACGGAGCCAAAAAATATTCAAAACTCATCAGAAAAAGAAGGGTAAAAAAAATAAAAAGGGGTTTTTATTGATATCACTTCAGTTTCTCTCTGTCAAAAATTGCCATTCTGACTTCGGAACAAAAAAACGCCAGCGTTTTTCGGTGGCCTTTTTGATGCCAATACGTGGGGTTTCCTGATAAGAAAAGTTATATTCTGTATTCAGAATAAAAAAGTTATCAGCTTCGCACACATCGATGAGATTGTGTTCCCGATTCAGTTGTAATTGTTTGCAGAGACGACCAGGACCATCGATATATTTTTTCTCCGGTTTCAGAAACAGTCCCCCTCGGAGCAAAACTGCCGCAGGAAATCCTTCTCGATCGGTCACGATATTGACGCAGTGATGAATACCGTACGTTAAATAGACATACAGAAGCCCCGGTTTCCCGAACATCGGGGCATTGCGAAGTGTTTTTCCTCGTGCTCCATGACTGGCCGGATCATCGCCACAGTACGCTTCGGTTTCAGTGATCAGGAGTTTCTGCTCTCCGACGACCAATATTTTTCCCAGCAATTCTTGAGCTACATTGAGTGTCGGGCGGGAAAAAAAGGAGCGCGACAACATTTCTTCTTTCATTTCTACGCTGTTATTTGGCGAGGAATATTTTCCGGAAGCCGGGTCAGTAATTCATAATTCATTTGCTCGCCGGTCTGCCCAGCAAAAGACGTCACACTCAGTTCACTTTCATCTTGATTTCCAATAAGAACCACTTCGTCTCCGGGTTTGACTCCGACCAGATGACTGACGTCCACCAGCATCATATTCATATTCACCGTCCCCACGACATTGGCTGGATGACCGTGGATCAAAACACGGCCTTTATTACTCAGTGATCGACTGAATCCGTGAAAATATCCCACCGGAACACTCGCGATCCGCATATCTTCACTCGCCAAAAAAGCATTTCCGTAGCCGATAAAGCTTCCTTTTTTGACGGTTTTGAGTGACATCACGCTGCTTTTCCAGCTGAGAATTCGTTGGAGAGGATTGGGATCTTTTTTTATTTTTTGGAATGACTCAATGCGGATTTCCTGGCTCGGAAAAAATCCGTATTGCAGAATCCCCACTCGCACCATATCAAGCTGTGCCTTCGGATATCGCATTGTGGCAGCGGAGGAAGCCATATGATAGAAGTGTGGTTTGATCGAGAGATTTTGAAAAGGTCGTTTGATTTTATGGAATAACTCGCGTTGTTTTTTAACTCGATAGTAATTGGCAATGCTTTCGGCTCCGGCGAGATGCGTGCAGATGCCCATCAATTTGAGAAAAGAAGCATTTTCTTGGATTGTTTCCACGACTTGGGGGATCAGTTTTTTTTCGAATCCGGTACGATTCATTCCCGTTTCCAGCTCTACGTGGATGCGAGCTTTTTTGTCCATTTGTCGGGCGATCTGAATCGATTTTTCCAGGCGCCCTAGATCAAACACAAAAAATTCAATGTCGTTTTCGATAGCCCATTCAAGCGCTGCCTCATCGATCATTCCCATAATCATAATATGAGATTTTTTCTGCTGGACTTTGCTTGTACGAAAGGCTTCGTCCGCACTAAAAACACCGAACCGTCTCACGCCACACTTTTCTGCCAAAGGGACGAAAAGTTCAATCCCGTGTCCGTAGGCATTTCCCTTGATAATTGAGCACAGCTTGACGCCAGGCTGTAGACGATTTTTCACAAATTGGAGGTTGCTTTTGAGGGCTTTTTTACTGAGTTCGATGTAGGACGTGCTGAGCATTTTCTTCGATTACGCAGAGTATAATCTAGCAAGAGAGGGGAGAGATAGCAATGAATTATTGAACAAAAAATGTGTTCAATATTGAAAATATATCAGATTTTGGTATGTTTTTTATATACATGAAGAAAAAAATACTGGCATCGGTGGTGTGTTTTTTGGTTTTGGGATGTACAGCTCAAGCACCTTCATCGGATAAAAGTTATCATTCTGAAAATGATCAGAGAACGATTACAACATCGGAAGTAGACTATTTTCCTGAGAATGAAAATGTGACGGGATATTTGGCCGCTCCTGAAGGGGAAGGTCCTTTCCCAGCTTTGATTTTGATCCACGAGTGGTGGGGACTAAATGAAAATATCCGAGACTTTGCGGATCGTTTTGCTCGTCAGGGGTATGTGGCTTTAGCGGTAGATCTCTACGAAGGAGAGGTCGCTGAATCCGGGGAGCGAGCCGGAGAACTCGCTGGGCAAGTGCGCTCAAATACAGATCCGGCTTTCCAAAATCTTCGACAAGCGATTGATTTTTTGCGAGACAGAGAAGAAGTCGATGAAAATTTCTTAGCTTCAGTGGGCTGGTGTTTTGGTGGCGGCTGGGCCTATCAAATGGCCAAAAATGATCTCGGTGTCGAGGCTTCGGTGATGTACTACGGGCATTTCGATCCGGAAGCCGACTTCGAGCAGATGAAGGCGACGATTCTGGGACACTTCGGAGAGGAAGATCGTTCGATCAGTGTGGATGATGTACGAGTATTTCGAGCCAATCTAAAAACAGCTTCCGGAGATCACGAAGTGTATATTTATCCCAATGCAGGACACGCTTTTGCGAATGAAGACAATCCGGAATCCTATAATCCCCCAGCCGCGAAACTTGCGTGGGAGAGGACGTTGGAGTTTTTGACGGAAGAAGAGAGAGAAGCAATGGATCAATAAATATGAAAGAGTCGTTTTTTTTGTTTTCTGGGGCGTCTGCCTGCCGGCAGGCAGGGGAGGATATTCTCTCTGCGTCCGCTTTAGCGGACTTGAATCAAAAACTCTTCACACATTTTGCGAAGCAAAATGGTTCAGAGCGAACCTACTGGTTCAAATCCTCTCGACCTTCGGTCGGGCAAAAAAATACAGGGACAAGCCCTGCCTTCTTTTGCGCTGGCTGGGGCGGTAGGATTACTTCGTGACGTCGTCGCACGAAAAGAAAATGTCCTTCGGCCGCTTTCTTTTCTTTGCTCCTCGTATCGAACCTCGAACATATTCGGGTTCTCATCCTCCCGATAAAAAACATCGCCAGACTACAAGAGTCTGCCGATATTTTTTGGCTGGGGCGGTAGGATTCGAACCTACGCATGCCAGGACCAAAACCTGGTGCCTTACCACTTGGCTACGCCCCATTAATATTTTCCTCCGAAAGAGAACCTGTTGCCTTATCCCGCCTTGGCGGGATTACGCCCATATTAATTTTATTTTTCTGAAAGAACTTTTTCGTTTTGATTTTCATTTATACTTCTTTTTTAAAGGGAATTAGGCTCCTTATTTCCATTGATATAAAAGACTTTTCCACCCGTTTCCTCCCTTCAAAGATTTCAGATATTGTTCTCTTTTCATTGCTTCTGATCGAGTTTTATATATTTCTTTATGAATAAGTATGAAAGGCTTTCTGTGCTTAGTAGACTTTACAAGTCCTTCATTGTGACACTGTATTCGATAATTAAAATCGTTTGTTTGTCCAATATAATATTTTTTATCTTTTAAGCTTTGTAATACATAGACTGTGTAATCCATATATTAAGTATATAAGTATAGATATCTCTTTTCTATTTTGTTAAGCATACTTTTTTAAAGAGCTTCTGGTGCCTTATCCCGCCTTGGCGGGACTACGCCCCCATCCCGCTACAGCGGGTCGGGCCCCCCAAATTTTTTCTTTGGGAATTAGGGGAAATTCTTTTTTGTACCTTGCACAAAGCAGAATCTTCTTCTCAAAAAGCCGCAGGATTGTACGAGTATCAGCTTCAAAATCAAGTTTTCTTTTTTGTTTAAATTCGATACATTAGCTCCTGATGGAATATACGAAAGTTCTGCTGCATTCGGGCGACAGCGTGGGGGATATTATCACTTGTATTGAGAAGATTCAGACTCAAAAGATTGTTTTTCTCTGTCCAAGAAATCTCTCTTTGCTGACGGATATGTCCTTTCTCAAAAGAATAAAAACGATCGCCTCCGAACAGAAAAAAAAGATTGTGTTCGTGTCGCCACAGAAATTCATTCGCGATATTCTCAAATCTCAGAAATTCCGAGTTCATTCTCAGGTGACCAAGGAGTTTGAAGAAGGGGAGGAAAAAACACTTCGGGATATCTTTCCCCACACAGAGGCAAAAAAGAATCCTTCTCCCGAAGAAAAAAAAGAAAAAACATCGGCGGTTGCCGCCATTCCGGAAAAACCGCAGTTTCAAACACATAAGATCGAAAATATAGGATCGGAAAAATCAGTCCGAGGAAAGATATTTTTTGGTTTTTTAGCGGTAATTTTAATTTTAGCAGGACTCTGGGCTTGGGTTTCTCCCAAAGCACAGATTGTTATCAAGCCGACGATTTCCGTCGTCCCCGTGAATCAAAATATTCTGGTGACCTTGCCCGACAGCACAGTTCCGGATGAAAATAAAAATCTACCACAGGTGAAGGGGATTTTTGTGCAGACAGAGGTCGCGGGGACAGAAGTTTTTCCGGCTTCCGGTCGGCGATACGATCTGACGAATGCCCGAGGAAAAGTGACACTTTTTAATGAAACCTCCCGCCCGAAATTTTTTATCCCGTCTCGTTTGTCGACCAAAGATGGAATTATCTTTCGGTTTGAAGAAGACGTGACGGTTCCCGCTCGTACAGAAGAAGGACCGGGACGAATGGTCGTAGATGTGGTGGCCGATGAATACGATGAAAATGGCGATCCGATTGGTGAACGCGGGAATATTGATGCGGGAACAGATCTCTTTTTTCCGGCTTTGAGCTCTGTCTCCCAAGAACTCTACTATGCTCGTGCCAATAAAGGTCCCTTGGTAGGAGGATCAACACTCACACACTATTTTGTTCAGGAAGAAGATTTCGAAAGAATACAGGATGTTTTGATTGAGACATTCCGAGTACGAGGGACTGAGTATTTACGAAATGAAATTATCAGTCGTTCCGAGCGAGAAGGGAAACAATATATCCTCATGGACGATCCGCGTATGCTGCAGCATGAAATTCTGGAAATACAATTCCCCGAAGATCTGGTCGGAGAGGAAGTTCAAACTTTTGAAGTGAGTGGGAAGCTAAAACTTTCAGGCATTGTTTTTGACCAGAGCGAAGTGGCTGATTTTTTAGCGGAAAAATTACGTCAGACCCAAGATCATCGAAAAATTCTGGTAACGATCGACGACAAATCCGCATCGTATCGTGTACTGGAAGCAGAAGAATTGCCCGAGCAGAGATGGGTCAAGTTATCAGTAGAAATGCAAGGAGTGGAGATGCTGGACATTGATTCCGATACCCAAGAAGCACAAGCATGGAGAGAATCAATAAAAAAAGAAATTGCCGGAAAATCACTCCAGCAGGCTCGCAGCATACTGACCAATTATCCGGAAATAGAACATATTTTGGATATTCGTATTTCACCTTTTTGGGTTGAAGATCTACCGGACATTTTCAATCAAATTGATTTCCGGATTCAGACCGAAACCGAAGAGACGAGTTGACGAGTCTGCGCGTTAATAACTTAACAAGTTTCCGAGTCCACAAGTCGACGAGTTAACGAGTGGGGAATGCGCTGAGAAGTTCGCGCAGTTTTTTCTCGGGATCTGCCGCTTTTGTGATAGCCGAAGCCACGAGAAATCCTTTTGCGCCGAGCTCCAAAGAAATTTTTACGTCTTCGGAAGTATTGATTCCCGCACCGACCAAAAGGGGAATATCACCGGCAAGTTTTACCGATTTTCGAATAGAATCAGGTTTTGCGGAAGCGACAGATGCCTTGCTAGAGCCGATAAGTTCGGGAGGTTCATAGGCGATAAAATCCGGATACAATCCTACGAATTGCTCGACTTCTTCTGGGCTTTCGGCACAAATAATGCGTTTGAGGGTGGCTTTTTGTGCGCAAGAAACACAGTATTCGAGTACTTCCAAATCCAGTCGTCGTTCGGAATGATTGAGAAGTGTTCCAATAGCTCCGGCTTTTTTTACGGCCTGGGGAAGAATGTGGCCGGTGCATTTTCCATAATCGATAGGATCTACATGTTGAGCCAACACTGGAATCGACACTTCCTTTGCAATACGGTACAGGTCTACATTGCTGACAGCGACGCCGACAGAAATGTTCATTTCCTGTGCTACGCGCTCATGGATTTTGGCCAGCTCTAGTCCGTTTCGACCGACAGAGCTTTCGTAGTTTTTAAAATTTGTGATCCAGATGGGAGTTTCAAGCATGTACAAAAAGATATAGTTACCTTTCTTTTTACTCATTTTTTTGCGTTCGTCAAAAAAGAGCTTCTGATTTTCAAAAATATTTGACAAAGCTTTTTGTGAACCTACAATCGGGCGGCTTTTTTCCATAATTTCTCTCTCATAGGTATCTCATTTCGTGGTGGACGACGCAGAGGCAGACCTGTCCGCCGAGCACCGAAAAAACTTCATCGTACAAACCAAGAAATTCGTGCGCCCAAAGTGCGAGTTCTAGACGAAGAAGGAGGATTGCTCGGGGTCATGACTCCAGAGGAAGCTCTGGTAATAGCGCAGGAAAAAGGTGTAGACCTGGTAGAAATTTCTGCAAAAGCCTCTCCTCCAGTCTGCAAAATTATTGACTACGGCAAAATGCTGTACACGCTCAAGAAGAAAGAGCAGCAGGCGAAGAAAGCCCAAAAAGCAAATGAGACAAAAGGTATCCGTTTGACCTTTCGAATGGACAGCGGAGACTTGGATCGCCAAAGAGATCGAGCAGAAGAATTTCTCACTGATGGTCATTCGGTTCGGATTCAGCTCATGATGAAGGGCAGAGAAAAAGCCCATCGAGACATTGCCCTGGAAAAAATGTACACATTTATAGAGTCCCTTGCGGACGTTTCAAAACTTGATAACACTCCCAAAGCTACCGGCAACCAAATCATTGCCGTTCTCAACCCTTCTCGGTCATGAAACAAAAGACTCATTCCGGCACCAAAAAAAGATTTAAACAAACAGGATCAGGAAAACTGATGATGTCCAAAGCCTGTAAAAATCACTTGCTCAGTTCTAAATCAAAACGACAGAAGAAATATGGGCAACAAGGGATAGAAGTTCCTTCTTCTCGAAAAAAAACAATCGCTCGACTTCTTAATATTTCCCAATAATGGTACGAATCACAGGCGGTCCCGCATCACGTGCTCGACACAATAAGGTTCGCAAAGCGACGAAAGGATATCGGCACAAAAACCATACAACATTCAAGCTCGCTCAGCAGGCTCACATGAAGGCAGGTCTTCATGCGTATGTCGGTCGAAAGCAGAAAAAAAGAGACTTCCGCCGACTGTGGATTACTCGTATTTCTGCGGCGCTGCGGACGATGGGATTGAGGTATTCAGAAATCAAAAATAAATGGCTGCACGCTCATATGGAAATCGATCGAAAAAATTTATCCGAACTGGCGGTCAATTACCCTCAGGTTTTCGAGCAGGTAGTTGAGGTAGCCAAGAAAGTGAAGTAATTACCCTTCTTTTTTTGTATTTTGAATAATCCAATCAAATAATTCGTTTCTTCTTTCTTTAGTTATAAGATTGCTTTCTGTAAGGATGTCTTGAATATTACAAGATAAGTGAGCGTTTATTTCTTGTAATTCCTGTGCATCTGCTAGTTTTACAAGGGGATGAGAATATGTTGTGTTTAAACGTATTTCTAAATCACTGAGCCCATTAGAAATTAACTGTCTTTGTAAAAGCACCTTGAGTATTAATTTTTCTATTGGAGTAAAATCACCATCTTCAATTTTTTGTAAGACAGTTTTTTCTCTTTTTAGGTACCGAGTTTCCTTTAGAGGATCAGAGTCTATTTTGTTGTCCATAATTTATTGATAAACTTTTTTTAATAAATGTCAATAACACGAGTTGCTCAAATAAGAATTTTGAGTACAGTCGGACTCGATGTTTGTTGATGAAGCAACGATTTCAGTACAAGCTGGAAAAGGCGGAGACGGAGCGGTGAGTTTCCGACGGGAAAAGTATATTCCCAAAGGAGGTCCCGATGGCGGAAATGGAGGAAAAGGCGGAGACGTCATTTTTCAGGCGGTGCACAATGTGCACACACTCTCTGATTTTCGACACCAAAAACACTTCGAAGCTTCTGACGGAAACAATGGCGCTTCTTCCAATCGAACGGGAGCAAACGGGGAAGATTTGGTATTGCGGGTGCCGGTTGGCACAGAAATCCGTGATGCAGAGACGGAGGAGGTTCTGGCCGATCTGGTGGACGAGAATCAGTCAATAGTTTTGGCTCAAGGAGGAAGAGGAGGAAAAGGGAATGCCGGATTTGTCAGTTCTATTCGTCAGGCTCCAAAATTTGCTGAAAAAGGTGACCATGGGGGATTGCGCCGTTTGGAACTCGAACTCAAATTGGTCGCGGATGTGGCCTTGGTCGGCTTTCCCAATGCTGGAAAATCAACGTTTATTTCCGTTGTCTCCGAAGCAAAACCCAAAATTGCCGAGTATCCTTTTACGACGCTCGTACCAAACTTAGGAGTTGCCCGAGTAGATGAACGGGAATTGGTTTTTGTCGATGTTCCGGGGCTGATCGAGGGAGCCCATGAAGGAAAAGGGCTCGGACATCAGTTTCTCCGACATATCGAGCGGGCGCGATGCGTGTTGCATCTGATCGATGTGACTTCAGATACACCATTAAAAGATTTTTCGGTGCTTCGAAAAGAACTCGAAAAGTTTTCTCCCGAACTCGCTCAAAAGCCCTTTCTCCCAGTATTTACCAAAATCGATCTGACTGATGGGGAACTGGAAAAATTTCTCCAGGAAGAATTCGAAAAAAAATACGGAGAAAAAATATTTCTTATTTCTGCCGCAACACATGAAGGAATGCAGAACCTCTTGCGAGCGGTAGCCAAAAAAATTCCCGAGGACGAGATCAGAGAACAGAAAAAGGAAAAAGAATCATTCCAAACAGAAGATATCGCAATGGAATCAGATACAGAAGAAGAGGTCGTTTTTCGGCCGGCGGAGAAAAAAAAGTTTCAGGGACGACAGGTAGAAATAGAGAAAACACCGCATTGGTGGAATGTGCAAAATGACCGACTCGAGCAGATGGTGCGCCAAACCGATTCTCAAAACGAACAGGCACATCAGCGGATTTATGATGTTTTAGGAAAATGGAAAGTTTTGGATCAGATCAGGAAAAAAGGAGCGGCCCCGGGCGATAAAATTCGAATCGGAGAACAGTTTTGGGAGCTCCGAGATTAATCTCTCCGAATGCGCACACAGCGCTGATTTTCACAGCGAATTCCCCAATGGATTTTCTCTGTTGGTTCGGGTTGTGTATTGAGCTGACCTGATTCGCCTTGCTTCTCGGTAAATCGGGCATACGGGGCGCGATATCGATTTTGAACCGGTGTAAATTCCCGAGGCTGAGTGAGCATATCTTTTTCTTGGGCATCGGATACTACTTCTTCCAGTGTAAAAAACATTGTTCTTCCCGAAGCGGGATCAAAGTTAAGATTTCCGTAGATGGTAATTTTTTCAGTTGTTCCTTCTGGGACAACAAGCGCATTTTGAAATCGAAGTCGTGCCAGATCGTCGCTCAAGACGTTTCCGTGCAATGAGCGGCGGTAACTATCGGTAATGGCGATAAGTCGTCCAAAATCAGAAGGTTGAGAGAGCCCTCTCCGGCGGACAATGATTTCTGAGATTGCGACGTCATCATTGTGTGCGGTAGCGTAGACAGTGATCAGGGGAACTCGTACAGCATTGCTGGGAGCGATGCCACTGTGCGCATATTGACGCAAATCCAGTTGTCCTTGAGCCAAGACTGCTCCAGAAAAGAAGATGCTGATTCCGAGGATCAAATAAATTTTTTTCATCATCTTCACCCTAAAAATGTATTTTTTTTTCGCAAGTATTTTCTGTTGTAGAGATGACACTTTTTTACTACTATGCGCGCACTATGGATATCGGGACACATGTAGCGACAGGACTTGTTCTTTCTACTTTTTTTGATACCCCAGAACAAAAAACTGCCTGTATGATCGGCGCTGTCGTCGTTGATATTTCATTGATTCCTTGGTACGCGTATCGTTTTGCACAACTTCATCACTGGAAACTCTGGCGATACGAACGACAATTTACAGGATCGGCGCCGCCCTTTTGTTTTCAGATCTATCATTTTGCGCACAGCCCTGTATTGATTTTGCTTTTGGGAATATATTTCTTTTGGACACAGAGTTCGGTAGGATTTGCCTTTTTGGTGGGCCACATTTCGCATATTCTCTGGGATATTCCGAGCCATACCGGAGAATGGGCTCATCGCCCTCTGTATCCTTTTTCTGATTTTCGAATAGAAGGTTTCGCCAATTGGTGGAGAGATCGACGTCTGCTCTGGTGTATGGGAGTTCTCTGGATTGCACTTATGATTGCTTATATTTTCATATTATGAAGAAATACATTCCGAATTCGTTGACTATTTTGAGAGGAATTTTAACCATCTGTATTATTTTGCTTTTTTTTCTGCCAATTCCGTATCGGTTTTGGTTTATTTTATTTTTCTTTTTTGTGGCGAGTTTAACAGATTTTTTAGACGGACATCTCGCTCGTCGGTGGGAAGCCGTGAGTGATTTTGGAATTGTTTTTGATTCTCTTTTTGACAAAATTCTCACGCTGAGTTTGTATCTTCTTCTGATTCCGTATGAGATTCTTCCGCTGTGGGTCTGGGTTTTGTTTTTTATTAGAGAGATGTTGGTCGACGGAATGAAAAATTTTTGCTTGGGAAAAGGATGTCCGATATCGGCTCTGAAATCTGGAAAATGGAAATTTACATTTCAGGTAATTTTGTTGCACGGATGTTTGCTGCTGCTTCTTTTTCCGAAGGTTTTTGAACTGCAGATTTTTGTGTATGTGACCGCGGCTATTTCTATGGTTCTGGCATATGTCAGTGCTTTTTTATATGCTCGTGATTTCTTTCGTTTTTTACGAAAATAATGGATTCTTTTTTGAACGTCTTTTGGCTTTATTTGCCAGCCTTTCTGGCCAATGGGGCTCCCGTAGTTATCCGTCATGTACCGGGGTTTCGCAACTGGAACACACCTCTTTATGCTTCTTTATTAGGGACAAATAAAACCTGGCGTGGCATGATCTCAGGGATTATTGTGGGAGCGCTCACAGGGGGGATACAATTTTTCTTCTCGGATCAATGGGTCTGGATTGGTATGACGTGGGGCGCGCTTTTGGGATTTGGAGCTTTGGTGGGAGATGCAGTGGAAAGTTTTGTCAAACGTCGGCTCCATATTGCTCCGGGAAAAGCACTCCCGATCTGGGACGGCATTGACTATATTTTAGGAGCCCTTCTCCTCGGCGCGATATGGTATGTCCCTTCTTGGCAGGAAATACTTTTTCTCTTGATTTTGGCTCCTCTTTTGAGTCTCCTTTCCAATATCGGGGCTTATTTTCTCAAAATCAAAGATGTCTGGTATTAATCAGAGGGTCACATTTCTGGTTCTATTTTTAATTCATACATGAAAAAAAACACTCTTGCTCGCGGTTTTCTTTCTTTCGGGGGGATAGGATTTGTGCCGGCTATTCCTGGGACGGTAGCGAGTAGCATTGCGCTTCTGCTTTTGGTGTGGGCGGATGGACTCTTGGGATTGGATTTTTTTTATCGAACACTTTTTTTGTTCATACTGGGGGCACTTGTTTTTTTTCCGTCATTGTTTGCTACTCGCAAACTACAACTTTCCTCAAATGATCAACCATGGATTGTGATGGATGAAGTTTTGGGAATGATTTTGGCACTAGCGCCTCTTTTTTTCTGGTATGAGACCGATTATTGGTGGTTTGTAGGATTTGGACTCTTTCGTTTTTTTGATATCGTTAAGCCTTTGGGGATTCGTTTTCTGGATCAGAAAAACACACCGATTTCTGTTTTTCTGGACGATATAGTGGCGGGGAGTTATGCTGGCGGATGTCTTTTGATACTTCTCTATGTGGCAGGATAAACGGATTCTTCTTTTGGGCGGCACGGGATTTATCGGTCAGCATGTTCTGCATGTGCTCAGAGAAAAAAAATATATGAATTTGACGGTTGCTTCTCGCCGTGTTTTTTCTGGATCAGATTCGATGAAGGGGGTTCGCTTTTTTTCCGGTATAGATGTCACTCGTCCTGAGACACTCGAGCCTCTTATTCGCGAAGCAGATATCGTTCTCAATCTTTCTGGGTTTGTTTCTTTCTCTCGGTGGCACAAAAAAAAATTACACGAAGTGAATTATCAGGGAGCCCTCAATATTCTTCAGTTGTGCGAAAAACATTCTTCTTCCGTACAAAGACTTATTCACTTGGGATCCACAGCCGGACTGGGATTCGGACCAGAAGATATTACAGAGACAAACCAATTTGACTGGTCAAAATATCCACAATTGCCTTATTCGTACTCCAAATTTCGTCCGATTTCGAAGATCGATACAAGTTCTGTTCCCACAAATATTCTCTATCCTTCTTTGGTGTTGGGCCCTGGAGACGAAAAAAGCACCCAAAAGCTTTTCGCTCATATTCGTGGAAAGAAAAAAATCTTTGTTCCACCCGGCTGTAATTCTTATGTCGATGTTCGGGATCTTGCCGAAGCGATTGTTTTAGTTCTCGAAAAATCTCCTCCAAAAGAAAATTATATTGTCTGCAGTCAGACGGTTTCTTTCTCGGAACTCTTTCTCCGGGTGAGTGAAGTTTCGGGTCAGAAAGTGCGTATAAAAGTATTGCCTGACTGGCTGGAAAAAACAATTCCCTTGCTGGCGCGGGGAGCTGAATTTTTTGCGATTCCAAATGTTCGGTATGAGCAGATTTTTATGGGATTTCAACGTCGGTGTCATAGCAATCAAAAAATACGACAACTGGGATTTTCGCCTCAGTTTTCTCTGTTTGATTCGCTGAAGGATTCTCTCTCGGAAAAAATATGATAGGATACTGGTGATGCAAACATTTCTTTCCCGTCTGTTTTTCCTGACTGGGGCGTTGCTTCCTCTGCACGGAGCAATGACAGTTTTTTTGCCGTCGGAAGTGCGATATTGGAAAGAGATAGTTTTGGTGATTTTTGTTGGCGTTGCACTCGCGCAAGAAATAATTCGTTTTCGAAAAAAAGAAAAAGTATCTTTTTTGTGGAGCGAGGTTTTGGCATTTTTATTTTCGATCTGGCTCTTTTTTCTGGTCGTGACCGCTTCTGATCAAACAACCGCTCTGATTGCAGCGCGGTATTTGGGATGGGGCTTTTTGCTCTTTCTTTCGGTTGCTCGGATTCTTAATTCTTATACAACTGAAACCCGCCAGATTTTTTTTCAGTTTTTTCTTCGTGGGTTTTTACTCGGTTGTGGTTTTTCTGTTCTTTTTGGAATATGGGCAAAACATTTGGGCGGTTTTGAAATCCTTCAAAATTTTTATTCACCGACAATTTCTTCTTGGGTTCCGGGTCAGATATTGCCGCTCTACCATGAAACAGGATCATTTATTCGTATGCAGGGAATGAGTTCTGGACCAACAGAATTTGCCCATTTGCTTTTGGCGGGACTATTTTTACTGCCATTTGCTCGTCTTTCTCAAGTGTGGAAGGTCATTCTTTCTTTTCTTTTTTTGTGGGGTATAGGCGCCAGTTTTACCCGAACTGCTTGGATTCTTGCTTTTGCCTGGATGCTGTATTTTTCTGTCCAATACGTACGGCTCAATAAAAAAAATATCCTTTTGATTGTGGGAATTTTTATTTTAGGAGGCGTTGGGATTTTTTCATTTCACAAGGATTTGAGACAAAATATATTCCAGCGAGTGGGAAGTTCCGAGCATCTCACCCGCCCCCTGCAGGCATTGCGACTGGGATTCAAAGAGCCTCTGACGGGATCTTTGGGGCAGATCGGTCCAGCAGCCAGGATACATAACCTGCACACACGAGATGATGATCAGGCGCTTATTGCGGAGAATGTTTTTGTAGATTATTTTGCCCAAACGGGAATAATAGGATTTCTTTTGGCTGTTGGATTTTTTGGCGCTCTTTTTGTGGAATCAGATCGTCGGGCATGGCCTTTTCTTATCGCTGTATTAATTGCCTTCAATGTGGCGACTCTTTTGGACATGACTCCGATTGCCCTGTCCTTTTTCCTCATATTTGATTTTTTTGTCAAAATTCGCACAATGCGTCTCGAAACCTCTTAATTTATGTCTCTTCCTGTACTGATTTCCAATCTCATTACCATTTTTTTGTATATGGGATGTTCGTTCTTTTTGGCGGTCAGCGTGTTTCCGGATTTTATTCGATTTGTACAAGAGTATAAATTAACCAAAAAAATTCGCGAAGAGGGACTTAGTGGAGGAGTTGCCCAGGTGTTTCGCAAGCTTCATCTGCACAAATCTGGAACGCCAACTATGGGAGGAGTGGTCATTCTTTTTGCGATTTTGGCAACGATTGTCCTGTCTCGTATTCTGGCTTATTTCGGAGTGATCGAGCACTCCATTCTCAATCGCGGAGAAACCTATCTCCCGATTATTACCCTCGTAGCGGTCGGAGCCTTGGGGATGATTGATGACTATCTCAATATTCGTGAAAGTTCCGCCCAGAAAGGATTACCGGCAAAAGTAAAATTTTGGTCGTTGGTTCTTTTTTCTATTATTGGGGCTTTGTGGTTTTCGTTTAAACTCGAATGGTCGATTATTCATGTTCCCGGAGTGGGGGATTTTGACATTGGTTTGTGGTATGCGCCCCTCTTTGTTTTTATTTTGGTAGGGACGGCTAATTCAGTGAATTTTACGGATGGCTTGGATGGTCTAGCAGGAGGGCTTTTGGCTATTGCCTATGGCGCATTTTCGGTCATTGCTTATTTTTATGGCCTGCCGATACTGGCTGTTTTCTGTGCTGTGGTCGTGGGGGCTTTGCTCGCTTTTTTGTGGTTTAATGTTCCGCCGGCAAAGATTTACATGGGAGACACGGGATCTTTGGCTCTAGGTGCAACACTTGGAGTGATTGCCATGCTGACGAATGCAATCATTATCTTGGCTATTATCGGTTTTATTTTTGTTCTGGAAACGCTCTCCATCATGCTCCAACTTTTTTGGAAAAAGGTTTTCAAAAAGAAACTTTTTGCCATTGCTCCGATTCATCATCATTTTGAAGCGAAGGGTTGGTCCGAAACTCAGGTGGTAATGAGATTTTGGATTTTGGGGGCGGGAGCCGGAGTGGTCGGTCTTATTATCGGCATTATTGGCATGGGACACGGAGGAATACTGGATATTTAATCCAGTGTTTTTTCAAAATTGTCAGCAAGGAAATTATTCCTCGGTTTTCTGACCCGTGGCTCCTTTGATAATGTCTTCCAGAGACTTTATTTCCAGGAGTTCTACTTCAAAAATAAGTGTTGAATCGGGGGGGATAGGACCGATGCCATCTTCTCCATATGCTAAGTGTGGAGGAATAATCAATCGTCGTACTTCTCCCACCTTCATGCCTTCTACTCCCTGATCCCAACCGGTAATAACTTGTCCGCCTCCGACGGTAAAAGGAAATGGAGCCCCTCGATCGCGACTCGAATCAAACTTTGTTCCATCTTCGAATGTTCCTTCATAGTGCACCACAACAAAATCTCCCTTTTGAGCTGGTGCTCCGGTTCCTTCGCGTAAGACTTCTATTTGAAGTGTTGCGGGGGAAGTATTGGTTTCGGATTCTTGTTGCTCTTGATTTTTTTCTGAAGAACTGGGCTGAGGCGCTTGTGCCTTTTGACAACCAGTAAATATAGGCAACAAAAAGAGAACGAAAGCCGAGAAAAAAGTTTTTTTCATAAGAGTTTTGTTTTGTTTGCATTGTAGAGAAAAGCAAAAAAAAGAAAAGAAGGATTCCTCTCTTCAAATTTTTTTCGATCCCCACAAGGAGGCATCATAATTTATAGTTGACGAGGAAAGAATCAGAACTTTCCGCCATTTTAAACGCCATGTGGAATCCAGCTATCAACAGATCCTGCATCAAATAAGGGATGTCTCGTTTTTTGACTCATTTCATTCATCACAAAACGAATGGTGGCGGAGAGAACAGGTCTTCTCCCTTCCCTCTGCTTTTTTATTATATTACGTTAAATTACTTCTTCGTTTTATATTTGTCTGGCATCCCCCAATGCCAGCATGGTTTCTCACCAGTTTTGTAACAAATACGGATGAGCGTAACTGTGAGGAGAATAGCGGGGAGGATAAAAGTAAAAGCAATTTCGCGTGCGGAAGAATCTTTGTCGATGGTAAGAGCAAAAAGTATGACGGCTCCAATATAGACAAGCATAATGAGCCATCCATGCCACGTAACTGGCACCCAACCCCAACCATAAAGTTTTGCTTTAAACCAATATCCCTGAGGATTATCTTTTAAGTAGCGGATATATTCTTTTATCATACTATCATTTTAGTGTAATTTTCTTTGTTAGGAAATTCTTTTAATTCAGAAATTTTAGATCCTAAAGATATCACTTATTTTCTGACGGAGAGAGGGATACTCTCATCCCGCTAAAGCGGGAAATTGAGGGATTTGCATCCTCCCCTTCGACTTCGCTCAGGGTCAGTGCAAATCCTCGAACCCGTTTTTGGGTTCTCATTCTTTCATTATAAAAATCATCATGGGGACAAGCCTCATGCTTATTTTTATGGCGGAGAGAGAGGGCTACTCGTCACTTCGTCCCGCCTTGGCGGAACTTGCTAGAGGGATTTACATCCTCGTCGTTTCACTCCTCGGTACAAATCATCGAACTTAGGTTCAAATCCTTTCTTCAAAAGAAGAACCGCCTGCCACCACAAGGGTGGCATACGGCTCTTCTCCTGGCGGAGACAGTAGAACTCCTACCCTTTAACTTGCTTATTTTAATTTTATCAAATATTCATAATGTTACAAATGTTACACCGTAGAAATATTATTTTCTTAAGCATTTCAAAGGTTTATAATCCAGCTTGTAAACCACTTTCAAGAC